>CAZKVR010000003.1:26989-112778 GCA_964556395.1 uncultured Methanosarcinales archaeon | reverse complement strand
CCATCGTCCTCCTCGTCGGAGGGTTTCTTGCACTTTGCCGTCCAGGTTCATGTCTCTTCTTATGGTGTTGTTACTATTTAAAACTTTCGAATCCAACACTACTAAGAAGTGACAATAAATAGTTTTCCATAAGGAAAATAAGTTTCCCTGTCTTTGCAGGATTTGTAGAGGCTCTCGCTCTTATGCGCAACCCACTGTGCCTGAATGTCTCTTTGCAAGGATGATTTTTTATAAAAGAGGTAGGGTCATGACTGACAATACCCATACCTGCCCTGTATGCCTGGACTTTTTCTACAAACCCGTCTTTGCCGAAACCTTTTTAAACCACTTGTGCGCTGGAGAACGCCAATAGCAACGAGGTGAGAATTGCATGGATAACGACAACGTGATGTATGTCTTGGTCGTCATCGTGGCGATCGTGGCCATCGTCGGCATGGTCGTCCTCTTCACGGCCCAGCAGCCGGCGCCGCAGCCCGTCTATGAGGAGCCGTCGTACGTCAACCCTGACGCTTCCAACGAGGTCGGCGACGCCCTCAAGAGGAAGGAATCTGAGATCAAGACGTCAGACCCTTCCAAGGAACTCAAATAGGCCAGAACCCTTAAATACTTCTTCTTTCTTTTCAGTTCTCATGTCCCGTGACAAGATAGACGATTCCACAGAGGTCGCCGACGACGGCATGTCCATGTCCGAGCGGGAGCGCAAGCGCCGCATCGACGCCCTCTACCGCTGGATGCAGGCTTCCAAGCGCCGTTCTTCCTGAGGCTCGTGCGTCCGCGCCTTCAAGCGACAATTAAAACGTTCCACCTGCGCCTGGCTCTTGGGGAAGTCCCGGCACACCTGCGGCCGGGTCCCATAGATCTCGCAACCCTCTGGCGTGAGGAAGATGCACTCGTCACGGTCCTTCTTGTGGATGAGGTACGCCTTGCTCCCGAGCCAGCTCTCCACGCACAGGATGATGTCGTAGCGCTGTTGCTGCCGCCACCGCTTCAGGTCTCGTTTGGTCACGCGGACCAGGGTGCTCTGGCAGCACCGCCTGCACTCCCCGCACGGGTTCACCCTCGCAGGACGAGCCGTGGCTTTTTATGCCTTCCTCTTCTTCCTGAAGTGCAAGTAGCCTTTCTGCGCGCCCAACAGCAATGCGCCGACGATCATCGCCGTGATGATCCGTTGCGCGACGAAGAACAAGTACACCACGACGACGATGCCTATGATGGTGAGCCCTTGCAAGAACTTCTTCTCCGTCGGCGGCAGGTCGTCCATCTTGGTTCGGGGCAGGTTCCTTTTTTTATCAGTCTTTGCAAAAAAAGGGGTTGTTATTTGTCGAACTCCGCGAAGCCCGGGTCGATCAGCCGCATCTCGTCTTCGATGCCGTCGATGGCTTCCAGGTCTTCCGGGTCGAGCTCCAGCTCCGCGGCCGCAAGGTTCTCCCGCTGGTGCTCTGCGCTCTTGCTCCGCGGGATGACGACGAGGCCGTGGCTCGTCAGCCACGCCAAAGCCACTTGGTTCGGCGTCGCCCCGTGCTTGGAAGCCACTCGCTGCAACACTTCGTCGTCCTGCAGCTTCCCTTGCGCCAGCGGGCTGTAAGCCGTCACGACGATGCCGTTGCGCAGGCAGTACTCCAGCAGCTCTTGCTGGTAGAGGTGCGGGTGGAACTCGACTTGGTTGACGCTGATCTTCAGCCCGACGTCTTCGGCCACCGGCAAGAGTTCTTCCAGGTGCTTGACGGTGAAGTTGCTCACGCCGACGCTCTTCACCTTGCCTTGGTCCTGCAGTTCTTTCAGCGTCTCGAACGCTTCGCGGTAGTCGGTGCCTTCCTTCGGCCAGTGCAGGAGGTAGAGGTCGACGTAATCCGTTCCCAGCCGTCGCAGCGTGTCCCTGCAAGCTTGTCGCAGCTCTTCCTTGCCGTAGTGGCTCATCCAGGCTTTCGAGGTGATGAACACGTCTTCCCGTGGCATCTCCTTCAACGCTTCCCCGATGGCCTCCTCGTTCTCGTACATCTCCGCCGTGTCGACGTGCCGGTACCCTAGTTCATACGCCTGCTTCACCGCCGCCGTGACGGTCTCGCCCGTCACCTGCCACGTCCCGAGGCCGACCTGCGGGATAGTCTCGCCTGTGTTCAGCTCTATCTCTGGTATGACCATGCGAAAACCACCTCTGCATCATGGGTAAGCGCCGGATATTTTTAAGTCTTGGGCCGTATCGTGCTTTGTAGAAAACCTCGCTCTTGCAGCGGTACCTGAATGGCTCTTGCAAGGGTTCTTCTTATAGTGCGGACTCGTCTCTTACTGTTCACGAGGGGTTTTTCTGTGTCTCTTGCTCGGGCTTTTTCTGCAAGCCCCTCTTATCGGTGCTCGCTCACCAGCTTGTTCTCCACGCTCTGGATGTAGTATTGCTGGACGCGTCCCATCTGCAGCCCGCTGGTGACGTCTTCGAACTCGACGTTGCCGCGTTCCGCTTCCGAGACGTAGTTGGCGAGTCCTCTCGCCGCCAGGCTGGGGTTGTTGTGCGCCGTGCTGAGGAGTCCGGTGACGAGGAGTTCTCGCTGCCTCTCCGGTAATTGTTCGAACCGGTCGTTGAACGCGGTGAGGAGGCCGTTGGTGAAGAGCTTGTTCCCGAGTATCGTCGCGTTGCCGATCATGTTGAGGTACGCCGAGGTGGTGTGGTCTTCCCATGTCTCGTGGTGTGTCATGCTCTCCGGCGCCTGGAGTCCTCGTGGGAGGTGCTCGTTGTACTTCCCCGTGCCTTCCGGGTTGACGGCTTTCGAGCTGAGCTGGTATGGTCCGAAGCTCATGTAGTTGTCGCCGAGCGCCGGGATGGCGAGGATGAACTCCTTCCCCGCTTCTTGGAGTAGCTTGTCGTAGATGATGGTGTTGAGTTCTGGGTTGATGGCTGGGAACAGCTCGGTCGTGCTGTATGCCTGGAGCGTCTCGCCGTCCACCTCGTCCATGATGTTCATGACGAACCTGCTTTTTTCTTCGTGGATGGGTTTCTCGCCGCCTTTCCTGTCCGGGACGGTGAACAGTCCTGTGAAGTCGTAGTTGTCGTGGATCTTGTCGACGTGCTTGTCGAGGGTTGTGAGGTGTTCTTTGAGCGTGGTCTTCTCCGCGGCTTCCTGGTCGTACGTGGCTACTATCTTGTTTGCGTCGCCGTGGAACTCCTTGCTCAGCCTACCGTCCTTCTTGGTCTCCCACAGGTCTTCGAGCGCCCTTTCGTAGTCCGCCTCGTCGCCGTCGTCGAGGCCTGTGTAGTGCTTGTACGTGTCGTTCAGGCCTGTCGTCTTGATGACGTGTTCCAGGCTCATGCCTCCGAAGGCTTCTCTCGTCTCTTCCAGCTTGTCCTCGTCGACGGTGTTGTTGGACGCGTACTTTCTCGAGCCTGACAGGTCTTTCAGCCTCGTCGTGTCCTCTGCTGTGAGCTCTGTCCTTTCCTGGTGGTGCTGGCTCGCCTTCGGTTGCTTGGTGGTGAGGGTGTATGCCAGTCCGATTCCGAGGAGTCCGAGTCCTATGGTTGCGAGGAGTCCTTTGCCTCGTCTCGGCCTCTTCTCAGATGGTTCTTCTATCCGCGTGTAGTTTTCTGTTCCTGAGGTGCGGACGTACAGCGGGATGTCGTCTGGCATGGTCTTTCCCTTGATTCCGTCCTTTAAATAACTTTCTATTTTTTAACTACTTATTAGTGATAAAGAATGTTTCTTTTTAAAGGAAATGCTTAAATAAAACCTCTTTCCAGACGACGACCAGGTGGAACCATGGGTGTGGAAGAGACACTGGCATTCTTCAAACCGGACGGCATGATCAACAAGCACGCGCAACAAGCGTTCAAGGACTACCTACGCATCTACAACCTCGACATCAAAGAAGAAAAAGCCATAAGGCCCGACGAAAACCTCATGAGAACCCACTACAAAGACCTCCAAGGACGCCTACCAGACCACGTCATCGAAGAGATCATAGGATACGTCACCGGCACCGGAAAAAGCTTCAAGGACTACCACGAACACCTCAAGAGAACATACCCTGACGACGGCATCGCAGAGACCTTCCCAGGACACCTCCAAGCATACCACATCATCGGCGACGACGCCGTCAGCAAGGTACGCGCATTCTTGGGCCCCACCAACCCCTCCAAGACGCACGAGGACGGCGAGCCGCTCTCCCTCGGCCTCAAGGTCAGGCCGCAGTTCGGATCAACCTATGGCGGCGGCATCTACAACGTCATCCACGCCACGGACAAGCCCGAGAACGCCCCAGAAGAGCTCGTAAGATTCGGCTTCACACCCATCTACACCTGCAAAGACCGGAAAAAACCGAAGCATTTATAAAGAGAACTTCTCTCTACTCGCAATAGGAAAAGACATTCTCGTCTCCCGCAAGGGCCAGTGCAAGGAGTTTTTTCTGAGAAACCAGAACGGAGAGTATAGAACATGAAAGGAAAAGTGAAGTTTTTTAACGACATGAAAGGATTTGGATTCATCGCCGGCGAGGACGGGTCGGAGTACTTCGTCCACCAGTCAGCGCTCGCCTCAGGCACCAGCCTGCGCGAGAACGACGCCGTCGTGTTCGAGCCCACGCAGGGCGACCGCGGCCCCAAGGCCGTCGACGTCGCGCTCGACAGGCCGGACCAGAACGAGCCCGCGCAGAACGAGGAGTAAACCTCCTCACTTCTTATTTTTTTTTTTAACCCTTCATTCTCAAGAACAAGATTTTTAAAGACCTTCCTGCTTGAAGGCTGGCATGAGTGAGGAGCAGCGACCCCAAGAGCCGAAAAAACCATCCGCGGGCAAGATAGGATTCACAGCCATATTCCTCATCACCATCAACAGCATCATGGGGACAGGCATCTTCTTCCTCCCAGCCGTCGGAGCCCGCGAAGCAGGACTCTTCTCCATCCTAAGCTGGGCGGCCATGGGCCTCATCGCAGTCTACTTCTCCACGATATTCGCAGAGCTCGTCGGCATCTTCCCAAAAGAAGGCGGCGTGTACGAGTACGCCAAGGAAGCCTTCGGACGATTCCCATCATTCCTCCTCGGCTGGATGACCCTCATAGCCGCGAACGTCACCATCGCCATGCTCATCGTAGGCGCCATCACCTACATCGGACCAGTCCTGCCGCCCTACGCCCTCATCGGCGCCAGCCTGTTCTTCGTGCTCATCTTCAACCTCATGGCGTTCAAAGGCCTCAAGACCGGCACGACCATGCTCCTCGCGTTCGCCTTCATAACACTGATGACAGTCTTCGGACTACTCATACCAGGACTCGGAGAGTTCGAAACCTCAAAGTTCACAGACTGGACCGCCCCGGGAGGGGCCGACGGAGGCCTCATAGGCATCGCCGGACTGGTGTTCGTCACCATCTTCTTCATCGCAGAGACGTTCTTCGGCTGGGAGACCTCCACCTTCCTCGCCGAGAAAGTCAACAAGCCACGCAAGGTCATGCCGAAAGTCATGGTCCGCGCCACCATCGTCATAGCCCTCATCTCATTCCTCTTCACCATCAGCTCGTTCTCACTCATACCATGGCAGGAGTTCGGACAATCGGTCGCCCCCCTCAGCGACCTCGCCGAGACCGTCTACGGCGCCGGCGCCTCCAACGTCTACAGCATCCTCGTCTACCTCGCCATCATCGGCAGCGTCGCCGGCTGGATCGTCGCCAGCCCCAACCTGATAGTAGCGCTCGCCAAGGACAAGCTCTTCATAACGCAGATGGCGCACATACACCCCAAGAACGAGACGCCCTACAAGGCGATCATCTTCCAGACGGTCTTCACAAGCATCCTCGTAGTACTCGGAGCCGGCAACTACGAAACGTTATTGCACATGCTCGTACCCCTGCTCCTCATCCTCTACGCCGCCGTCGTCCTCAGCCTCCTCGTCATCAGACGCAAGTACAAGGACATCGAAAGGCCGTACATAGCGCCCGGAGGCACCGTCGGACCGGTACTCCTCATGCTCTTCACCATAGGCCTAGTCGTCATGTGGGCGCTCAAAGAACAGGCCGCGATCCACACCCTCAGCATACTCTTCTCGTTCGTACTCTTCGGAATCCCCATCTACCTCCTCCTCAAGTTCTACTACGACAGCAGCGCCACCATAAGGTTCCAGAACGACACCGCCTACCTCTCATTCTTCGCAGAACGGATATTCTTCCCCCGGCGCATCCAACGACGGCTGTTGGCCAACGCCCAGGTGCACGGCAAGACCGTCCTCGAACTCGGCGCTTCCAGCGGCCTCGTCAGCAAGGCCATCCACAAGCGCGGCCCGGAACACCACATCATCGTCGAACACCCCGGACCACTCCACAAGATCATACCACGACGGCTGGGCAAAGGACGACACCACATCCACCTCATAGCCGACGAGCACGTCCACCGCAGAATCCACCCCACCATCACGGACGTGGACGAGGTGTTCAGCTTCGGAATCCTCACCAGCCTCGAGGACGAGAAGGACTACCTGCGACAGCTCGCCAAAGTCACGCCGATGAACGGCCGGATACACTTCTTCGACTACGTCGACATGTACAAGGTCATCCCGAACAAGGAAGTCATCGGCAACAAGCAGAAACTCAAGAAGGTCTTCCAGGAAGCCGGCTTCGCGGTCACCGTCACCAAGCGCAAAGGCTTGCTGTGGAACTACCTCATCATAGACGGCATCCGCACCGACGACCCCGAAGCAGTGTATATCTGAACCGCTCGACGAGAAAAAGCGTCATGAAGCTTCTCGAAGGATTCTGGGCGTTTCTGGAGTCTTCCGAGACGCTTCACAGGACTTGCCTACAAGTATGCTTATAAGAAAGCGTGTCTTACAATATGGTATGGCGTGTGGCTCAGGAGAAGCGACGCGTACGAGGTGTTTTAATATGAGAAAACTGCTAGTGATGCTCGTGGTGACGGTGTTGGCGTCATCCTTCGCGTTCGCCGCGAACCAATCCCCTGATGGGGTGCCGACGGCGGATGATAAGATGATGGACGACGACATGCGCAACGAGACCATGCCTGAAGACATGCCTGAGGATGGTGTGCGTGATGACGGGCCTGACAGCGTGCAGGACCGTATGAACGGCAGCGGCCCGCTCGTCGAGCGCGACGGCCAGGTCGTCCACCGCGGACTCGACCAGGCGTTGTCGCAGGTAGAGAACGAGCAAGCCCGGCAAGCCTTGCAGCGGAACATGGATCGATTCCTAGAACGGCATCAGGAACGGCTCACTCGTGCTGAGAACGTCACTGTCGACGTGGACCAGGACGGCTCCGCCACGGTGAGGGCTCGCGAGAAGGTCCGATACCTGGGTTTCATCCCGGGCAAGGCGACGACGAGGTTCGAGATGGGTCGCGGCGGCGGAGTTGACGAGAAACCGCCGTGGTACCGCTTCCTCTACAGCGAGGCCGACAGGTCTGAAGGCTCTGGCGACGCTGATGAGGCCGCCACGTAGAAAAACCAAACATTTTTTTCTTTTTATGATCCCTGTTCTCGGAACTTCTTCCTTATCAGATCCAGTTCCGGACCGATGTCTTCTACCCTGTCAAAGTTCTCTTCTACTGTCATGAGGGGTTCTCTCAGTGGTAATCGGTCGAGGATTCTTCGGAGCCGTTCTTCGCCTCCTTCTGCTGTGAACTGGCGGTGATGCCTTTCTCCGAGGATGTTGCTGAGGTGTACGTGCGTGATGTTTCCTTCGAGGTTTCTCGCTAACAGTGCCAATTCTTCCTCTCCGTAGTGGAGCGCGTGGGAGGTGTCCAAGGTCATGCGCAGGTCAGGGTGTTCTTTGAAGAGGGTGGTGAGTTTTTCTCCGTGCCAGTCGCCGGTGACGGTGTTCTCGATGGTGAACGGGTATCCCAGCCTTTCGAGCGTGTCTACTGAGTCCGTGTTGTAGCGGTGGAACACGATGTGCTTGGCGTTCATCTTCCTTGCGAGCGTGACGATGTTCTTCGCGTCTTCAGAACCTTTCGTGAGTTTGAAACCTTGCTTGAACGGTGCGTGGAGGGTGTTGTGCCCGTACTGTTTGAGGAATTCTAGGTGTTCCTCGTCTTCTAGCAGCGCTTCCACTTCTTCGAGGGTGGCGGTGCAGGCTTCGACGCCGTCGATCGGCAACGACGCGAGGACTGCTCGTTGCTGTGGGTGTGTGGAAGATAGAGGTGTTGGGGTGTTATTCTTTGCGTTTTTTGGTGTTCTTTCAGTCTTCTTCCCGTATCTTTTCGAGGAGCGGCGTGTAGATCGGCTTGAGGTCTCGGTGTCCGAGGTGTTTCTTGAGGTTGTGTTCGGTCTTGATGACGAGTGGCGGCATCCCTTTGCGTCGGACGGTGAGCGCGCTGTTCTTGTAGCAGCGGTAGAGCGCGTCGATGAGGGGTTGCTCGTAGGTTGCGAGCTCTTCCTGGACGAGGCTCGTCGCGACTATCTTTTCGAGTTCTTTAGCTGGGAGGTGGTGTGTTGTGAAGAATCGTTGTAGCATCCTGGTGATGAGGACGACGGTGCCTTTCGCGTATCCCATGAGCTCTTTGTCTGTGGGGTTGTCGAATTCGAAGTATAGTGTGGCTGCGAACGTCTGCCTGTCCGTCTTGTAGTAGTCGAGTTCAAAGTGGGGTTGGTCCGGGTGGTGTGCTGTTCCTGCTCCTTCTTGGTGTCGTTCCAGTCCTAGCCTGATCTTGACGAGGTGTTCTTCTTTGGTGTCGTCCTGTTGTGCTTTCGTGTTGATGGAGAACGTCTCGTCCTCGTCTTGCTGGATGGTCGTGGTGAACCTGTAGGCTCCTACTTTGGTGGTGCCTGTCTTGGCGAAGTATGTCTTGAGCTGTTCGAGGTCTATCACTGGAACGCGACTCCGCTCTCGTAGTCTGCGAGCTTGTCTTGGATGTCGTACTCGTACGCCTTCCTTGTGAGTCCGAGGTTGTCGAACTCCTTTTTCCATTGCTCGTGGTCCTCCATCCGTCCCTTGTGCTTGAACCGTATCTTCGTCTCTCGGTTGATGACTGTTTCGAGTAGTTGGAAGTAGATTTCGTAGCTCTTGGCGACTTTTCCTTCGTGCTTGCTCTGGTATGCTTTGAGGAACTCGTCCATGGTTGTTTCTCTTCCTTTGTGGAGGACTCGTTCGATGCTGATGTCGAAGATGTGGTTGTCGCTGTCGGTGGGCTCGTTGTACTGTAGTAGGAGCTTATAGTCGCCGTGGTTGTGGACGAGCGTTTTCCTGTCGAACCTCGCTATCTCTATCATGGTGTTGTGTGGTGTCTCTTTTGGTGGCTCTTTCTGGTTCCTGAGGATGTGGTTGAGGTATTGCTCGTAGGTCATGCTGCCTTTGAGCTTTCTTATCCTGTTCTTCAGGCCCATGGAGATGCTGATGCTCGAGGTGATGTTGTCGAATTCCGTTCTCATGGCAATCACCTTTTGGGTAATTGCTGTAATGTTAATAATTATATTATTTAAAGATTGTGTTTTATTTTTAAATGAAGTGGTGGTGTGGAGCATCATCAAGACCTCTTACGGCTCAATCTCATACCAGCTACCTTTCCCTCTCCTCGCGACTCGAGCCTTCTGAGCCAGTGTCTTACGGTTCGAGAAATGCTTCTTGGTTGCCATAGTCCTGAGAAAGCTATGCTGAGTTAAAACGGTTCGCGCCGCGGGTGTCCAGTGGGCTTTCAGTTCAGCACGAGGATGCTTGCCGTCAATACCGTGGCGAACGCCACCCAGGCGATGTACGGCAGGAGCAGTATCGCCGCGGGCTGGGAGTGTTTCTTGAATTCTATCGTCGTCCACGTGAGGATTCCTAATAACAATAGTATTTCTATGAGCGCTAATGGTATGCTCTTGAGGCTGAAGAAGATGAACGTCCATGCGAAGTTGAGCAGGAGCTGGCTTCCGAACAGGATGTACGGCAGTTTCTCCCTGGTCCGTTCGGTGACGAGGTAGAGTGAGACTCCCATGGCGACGTAGAGGGCGGTCCAGACGAGCCCGAACAGGTAGCCGGGCGGGTAGAACGACGGCTTCTCCAAGTCCTGGAACCAGTCCGAGTCCGAGTCGGTGAGCTGGCCGGCGGTGAAGCCTACGAGGAGGCAGAGGATGACTGCGAGGACGAGGTTGCGGAAGTTCATGGTGCTTGTAATGGGGTAAGTGGTTTATAATGGTTTTTGCACTAGGAAATTCCTTGCTCAGAGGAGCGCTTTGACGAGTTCGTAGACGATCCAGAAGTATACTCCGCCCGTCGCGAACGCTGGTATGGAGAGTGGTGTGAAGTGCCCGTGGTCTTTCGCGACGTGCTGGTAGGTCCACAGCTTCCGTCCTAATAGCCCTTCGCATGCCTTTCCCATGAGGTATTCGAGGAGCGTTGCGGCGACGCCGACCGCCGCGATCATGAGGAGTGGCTCGGAGCCGTAGCGGTACGCCAGCCAGGCTAGGGGTGTGAGGATGGGGGTTATGAAGAAGAGCCAGTTCTTGGGCGTCACCCTCTTGAAACGCTTCCTGACGAAAGCTTTGAACACGACGAGCTGTACGACGGCGGTGGTGGCGAACGCCGCGACGAACAGTAATGGGGGTGTCGCCGTTCCGAACAGCGGGAACAGGTCGAGCACGGCGAGGTTGACGAACCCTCCGAGGCCCCAGGGGATGAAGTTGAGCGCGCTGGTGTACTTGTTCAGCCAGGTGTCGGTGGTGTAGACCCAGAACCGCTTGGTGTAGTACTGGCTCCACCACAGCGAGTACATGACCTCTCCGAGGATGCCCGTGATGCAGAACGCGCAGAACACCAGCGCTGGGGTCCAGGAGCCGACCAGTGCGGAGTAGGCGAGGGCTGCGACGGGGGCTGGCGAGAAGAGGATGTAATAGTTCTTGAGGCTGAACGTGGATCTTGGCAGGGTTGGCTTCCTGCTCTTCCACGAATGGTACAGTATGGCTCCGAGGTAGAGCAGGAGTGACAAGCAGCCGTAGATCGCGATGAAACGCCAGTCCATGATCAAACACCCTTTTTGCAAGTCTTGCTCGACGGACAATGATATTTATAGGTTTTGGCGGCTTCGCGTGACCGGGAGGACTGTTTCATAGGGTGTGAGGGGGTGTTCATGCGCTGTCGTCGGGCGTGAGTGATGGTTCTGATGCGATTCTTTCTTCTGTGAGGTATGAGTTGACAACGTCTGTGAACTGCCCGTACGTGAGCTTGTCATGGAAGGCGTATATCTTCGCGCAATCCCTTTGTACCAGGGCCTGCTCCGAGGTTGAGAGGCTGTTGAAACGGTGTTTGACGTAATCGCTGTTGAACTCCTGGGAGGGGTTGATGTCGTTGAGGCCTTGGACGAACGACTCCCAATAAGAATCGTAGAACTCCTGCATCTTCCTCATCTCATACAAAGGCCCTATGAGTTGGACCTTCCTCCCCAAGACCTCGAACTCGGACGGGGTCCCTCTCACGATGGTCGAGAGGAACGACCGCTTCTTCTCAAGACGCCCGTAGAGCGGGATGGTCTTCGACATGGCAGGAGGAGGTCAACAATCATTTATAAAGATAGTTGGGGGTTGGAGCTATTTTTCAAGCATTCTTTCGCCAGCTTTGCCTTCTCCTTGACGACAGGCAGTATTTCAGTGGAGGTTTCCATCTCTTCTAGGGTGAGGAATTTGTAGTCTGTTATTTCTGCTTCTTGCGGCCGGACGTCCTTGGAGTGGGTGGTGCCGGCGTATTCTATCGTCGTCCCGCCGTCCTTGGTCTGGACGTGGAAGGGGAGTGGTTCTCGCTTGTTGTGGTCGTCTTCCTCGAACGTCTTTGGCGGGAGCGGGAACTCGCAGCCGGTGAGGCTGGTCTCTTCTTGTATCTCTCGTTCGAGGGCTTGCTGGAGGGTTTCTCCTATCTCGACGTGGCCGCCGACGGGGAGCCACTTGCCAGACTTCTTGTGCTTGATGAGGAGCACCTTGTCCTGGTGGAAGAGGAAGGCCGCGACGATGAAAGGCATGTTCTTAGGAGAAAGGAAGTGGTTAATAATGGTTTCTGTATATTTTATTTCTTCCGGTTTTTTTGGATTTGTTATGATATTTTTTGTTTGGTGGTTCTTAAGTGAACCGATCTATATACTTCTTGTCTCGAATGTATTTCAACGCAAGGAAGAACGCTAGCGATGTGGCTCCCAGGTAAATGCTTGCTTGATTGTATTCTATGAGTGTCCAGACGATGCTGAAAAATACGCCAATTATCGCTGAGTAATACGTTATGTATAATATAGTGACAAGTATAGTGTAGATGACATTATGTACTGCCCATCCTGTTGCTTCTTTGATATTTTCCCCCAACCAGGTGTCTTTGAAGAAGTTGAATCTCTTCTTTTTCTCCTGTTCTTTCCTTTTCTGGTCCTCTTTGTCCCACATGTCCTTGACCTTTTCCTTTAGGACTTCTCTGTAGATATCTTTTCTGTGGTGTTTTTGGACCTGTTGCTTCGTCTTTTCTTCGGCAGGGTGAGTTTCTTTTTGGTTGTTCAATCTGTTCAGATATTTCTTGATGACGTTGGGGGTGTAGTGGAGTTGATTCGGGAATATGTATAAGCATTCTATGCCGTTCTTCCTGTAGACTGCCATCTTGTGCTTGTAACGTCGCTGCTCATCCTCGCCGCTGTTCCACCCTCCCAAGAACTCAATGTAGGCATCATATTGTGGGAGGTAGAAATCGGCGATGCGGTATGATTTGGTGTCTCCTCGGAGTCCTGTGATCTTCTTCTCCTGGTAGAACCTTATCTTGAGATGTCTCAGCTCCGCTTTGATGGCTCTCTCGCCAGGACTCTCCACGTAAGTGTACATCTGGACGTTTTCACTGAATTATTATTTAAATGTTGTTAAGATGAGGGGATGAATAGGGTATTTGGTTTAGGTTTGATAATATGATTTGAAGCAAATGTATTAATTCATAACATGTTATATTCATTTTACTTCTCTTGGAAATGCTGTTGTTCTATACTATCGGAAACTTCGTAAAAAATTCTAATGAATTCGTCTATTTTGTTTATGACTCCGAGGTTTTCACTATATGCTTTATAATTTACGTTGCTGTTTTTTATTGTGGGGTATCTCGGGGTGTTATAATGAACACAAGTAATAATGCTTAAAAATTGGAGTTTAATGCTTATTATCATGCCTCTTATATATTGTTTTATTTGTCTATTATCTGTCCATTGTTTAACTTGAGAATAACTAGTTCTAAAGTGTGTGATTTTGAGGATAAGATGTCTTATTCCTTTGAGATTCTTTTTGTTTCTTACTTTTTTTTCAATTGATTTAATAAAATGATGGTTGAGAAATCTTTCTTCAATTGCGCCTATTAAATCAATTATTCTTTTGATTTCCTTTTCCTTTATTACTCTCCACTGTTCTTCTGATTTATTTATTGTGTCTAAAGTATTTTTGGATTCTTCTAAATTTACTTTATTGCATGTATTTAATTTGGAGAGTTCAAGAATATTATCGATATATTCTTCTTTTAAGGTTTTTTTTAATCCTTTTAGAACAAATTTATGGTCTCTGGCTTGTTCAGGATCCATTGTTCCGGATAGTATGTAATAACATTTAGTGATTTTTTCAAAACCTTGTTGTAGGTGATAGGCTGCTGCGGCATAGTGCTTTTTTTGAATTAATAACTCTGTTATCTTTATGTCGTCTCTTGCAATATCAAACCAGTCTCTGGCTATGGGTTTGTTTTTATCGGATGCTTGAGAGAATTGTCTGATTCTTTTTAAGACTCGTTCAAATAATTCTGGATCCATTTCCTCTTTTGGCATATGGCATCTGATAGCCCCGTCCGGATTCGAACCGGAGTCCCAAGCTCCAAAGGCTTGGATGATTGGCCGCTACACCACGGGGCTGCGTTTTGTGTGTATCCGCCGGCTCTTTATAAATCTTCTTCTGTTCGGAGAAGAAAAGCTTTATATATCCCCTTCTCTAATCTCGTTTTTGTTTGTTAGCGAGGTGATCTGTTACAATGGTATTGGTCTTCGGTTTGGATGTCCCTTTGTTCGAGTTCCTCTTGGTGTTCATGGTCTTGCTCACCGCGGGTATCATCTTCGTCTTGTTGGAGCTCAAGCGTCTCAACGAGTATCTCATCATCGAGCGTTCTGATTTGAAGCGTCTCGAGCGCGACCTCGGAGTCCTCGAGCACGAGGAGCAGCGTCTTGACGAGGAGGAGGACCGCCTCGCCCTCGCCGGCGCTCCCAAGGTTCCCAAGACTGCCAGGAAGGCTTCGAAGAAGTCTCCTGGTCGTCCTAAGAAGTCGTCTAAGAAGGCTTCGAAGAAGTCTCCTGGCCGTCCTAAGAAGTCGTCCAAGAAGACTGCCAAGAAGCGCCCCGGACGCCCCAGGAAGAAGAGGTGAACGTCTCCGTGCGCCTCGCTGCCTGGCTCCTGGCTTTTCTCGTCGTGCCAGCCTTGGCGCTGGGCTACGCCGGCCTCCCGGACATCCCGGAAGACCCGCCGTCGAGTCCTGACTTCACCGTCGAGGAGACCGTCGTCCCTGATGAGGACGGCGGCTCCGGAGGTGGTGGTGGCCTCGGTGGAGGTGCCAACGCGACGAACGAGTCTGTCCCGGCCAACGAGACCCAAGACGAACCCCTTCAAGACCAGGAGGAGTCAGAGCAAGGATCAAAAGAGGATGACTCTACCGATTCCGCCTCTGACCCGAAAAACGAGCAGCCCTCGATAAACCTCGGCCCGGATTCCGAACAGGACGACTCGTCCTCACTCCTCTGGGTCGGCGCGGTAATACTCGTCATCGCCCTCGTCGTCATCGCCGTCACCGCGAAGCATCACGGCAAGGGCCTCCCTGACAACCTCGAGAAGTGATGTATCATGAGAACACTCTACATGGATGACTCCTACCGGCAAGAGTTCGACGCCACCGTTCAGTCCGTCAAGGACGGCAAATACATAGTCCTCTCAGACACCGCGTTCTACCCGAACAGCGGCGGACAGCCTTTTGACACCGGAACCCTCGCCACGGACGACGGCACGACCTACAACGTCGTCTTCGTCGGCAAGTTCTCAGGCCGGGTCAGCCACGAGGTCGACAAGGAAGGATTGAAAGAAGGCGACAAGGTCCACGGCAAGATAGATTGGAACAAGCGCTACAAGCTGATGCGGAGCCACACCGCCAGCCACATCATCAGCGCCTTGCTCCACGACGACGTCGGAGCAAAAATTACTGGCAACCAGCTCTCCGAGGAGAAGATTCGCATTGATTTCAACCTCGAGTCCTTCGACCGCGACCTCCTCCAACGAGCCATCGACAAGGCGAACCGCATCATAGCGGAGGACGTCCCCGTCACCGTCTCGTACAAGCCGCGGGAGGAAGCCTTGCAAGACCCTGCGATGGTCAAGCTCGCCAGCGGCGTCCCCGAGGGCATCGAAGAGTTACGGATAGTCACCATCGGCGACCCTGAAGACCCGGTCGACCGCCAGGCCGACGGCGGCACGCACGTCAAGTCCACAGGCGAGATCGGCGAGATGGAGCTCGTCAAGGCTGACAACAAGGGCAAGAACAACCGGCGGGTCTACGTGCGCTTGGCGGATTGAAACCGTCGCAATGCCTCCGCCCGTTCCGCCTTGTGCTCGACCATCGGTTCAGGATACCCTTTGGTTGGTTTCTCTGCGAGGCTGTGGATGTCTTTTGCCGTCAACTCCTTCAGTTCCGGCACCCATCGTTTGATGTACTCTGCTTCCGGGTCGAATCGTTCTTGTTGCCGCCACGGGTTGAACACTCTGAACCATGGCTGCGCGTCGCACCCCGTCGAGGCTGCCCATTGCCAGCTCCCGTTGTTCACGCAAGGATCGTAGTCGACGAGTTTCTGCGCGAACCATTTTTCCCCGAGACGCCAGTCGAGGTGCAAATGCTTGGTGAGGAATGACGCGGTGATCATCCGTACGCGGTTGTGCATCCATCCTGTCGAGGCCAGTTCCCGCATCCCTGCGTCGACGATGGGGAAACCTGTCGTGCCGGAACACCACTTCTTGAACTTCTCCTCGTCCTTATCCCATTCCACCTTGTCGTACTTCCTGTTGAAATTACCTCCAAAGACGTGAGGATGATGATAGGCCACTTGCGTGAAGAAGTCCCGCCAGTATAATTGCCGGATCAGGTCGCTCGTCGCGCCGTGGCTCTTCCGCAATGCCCAGTAGCTCTCCCTGATGGAGAGGGTGCCGAACTTGTGGTGTGGGCTCAGCCTCGTCGTGCCCTCGATAGCAGGATAGTCTCGCTGGTGCTCGTATCCTTTCTTCCCTTCCGCTTCCTTCAACGCCTGTAATCCTGCCTTTCGTCCGCCTCTCCATGACCTCTCTTTGACTTTCAACCTGTGCGTGCTTTTCAGCGTCTCGTGCCTGATTGTGGCGTAGTTCGTATGCTCATTCTTCCGTGGTTTTGCCACTTCGTATCGCATCGCTTTGCGATAGTAGGGTGTGAACACGGTGTAGGGGTTGCCGTCATCCTTCACCGTTTTCCTTGGCTCGTTCAAGAGATAATCATGATGTGCTTTGAACGGGACCTCATGCTTCTTGCAAATGTCTCGTATCCTCTCATCTCTCGCGACCGCGTATGGTGTGTAGTCGTGGTTGCAATGAATGGCTTCGATGCCTTTCTCTTTGATAAGGGTCTCTACAATCCTGGCTGGTTCTCCGTGCGCGTAGTGTAGCTTCCCACCTCTCGTTTTCAGGGCTTCTTCCAGTTCTTCTAAAGAATCGATCATGAATGATAGTGCTTTCTCGCTCTTGTACTCGTTCTTCCCGACCTGTTCTGGTGTCGTGATGAAGAGGACGACGACCTCGTCGCTTTCCGCTAGTGCCGCTAGCAGTCCGGTGTTGTCTTCCAGCCGTAGGTCTCGTCTGAACAGGTACAGGCTTCTCATCCTTTCTGCTGGGGGGTCTTGGTTTTTCAGTCTTGCTTTTTCGGTTTTTCAGAAAAAACGATTTACATTTTGTATTCTAGTATATATTTTCGTATATCATTATAGTAATTACAGAAAACTATTTAAATATCCTTGACCGGTGAGACACAACAAGGAAAAAGAGGAAACCGAAAAGGATGAGCTACGTCGCCCAGATGCAATCAATGGGAGTCATCGACGCCCGCCAATCACAGCAACGATACGGCCTCAGCCAGGAATCCATGGACGACATCAGACGCAACGCCGGCACCACCGCCCAGCAACGCACCAGCGTCGACCCGCGACCACAACAACAACCGCAACAACAATCCAAAAAACACGAAGAGCAAGCGCAGCTCACCATCAACCAGAGCGAAGTCATCCGACAGCTCAAGGACGCCATCACATACCAAGCCCAACAGTTCGACCGCTTCCGAGAACTCGCCGAAAGGAAGTTCACCTCCCTCTCCAAAGACGTCATGGAACTCAACATGGAACTCAAGCAAGCACAGCAGACCATCGCGAAGATCCGCGACAAGGAAGAGGTCGCCGCCGCACGGCAAGCCCTCAGCGACTACCAGAAAGGCGACAAGCCACCCTCAGAACACCCCATCGACCGGAACGGCATCGCACCGTCAGAAGTCCAGCTCGACAAGATCTTCGGCAGCAACCGCTGACCACTGGACACCCGCGCCCACGAACCTTATATACCACCTTCTCGCCCTGACAAGACATGCTCAGGCACACCTTCATACACCTCCCAGGAATCTCAGCGAAGACAGAAGAAGCCCTGAAAGGACAAGGCGTCAACGACTGGGACGACCTCCTCAAACAAGACCGTATCAAAGGCCTCAGCCCCCAAAGACTCCAGTTCTGCAAGCAGCTCATACGAGCCTCCAACGACGCATTAAGAGCGGACGACGCCGTCTTCTTCTCCAACAGCCTCCCGAAAGCCGAGCACTGGAGAGCCTACCACGACTTCAAGGACCAGGCGTTATACCTCGACCTCGAGATCGACAAGAAACACGAAGTCACGGTCATCACCCTCGCCAAGCCCACCGAGACGAGAATCCTCATCAAAGGCGTCAACCTCGAGAAGGAAGAGCTCCAGAGAGCCCTCAAGGACGCCAAGCTACTCGTCACCTACAACGGCGCCTCATTCGACCTCCCAGCACTAGAACGAGAATACGGCATCACCTGGAAAGGACTCCACGTAGACCTGAAAACCCTCGCCCGGAGACAAGGCTACGAAGGAGGCCTCAAGGAAACAGAAAAAAGACTAGGCATCACGAGAGACTACGAGGAGAAACTCGACATCACCCTCAAAGGAGGCGACCCGGCGCTCCTCTACCGGATGTGGCGCGGCTCCGGCGACGACTACTACCTCGACCTCCTCTTAGAATACAACGAGGCGGACGCGTACAACCTCTACCTCCTCGCACAGAAACTCCTTCAACCAGAACGGGAGTCGTAGCACCCGCGGCACAGCACGTCGTACACCTCATCCCCGACCAAGACCTGATCCTTCTTCCCGCCCTTGAAGTACGTGTACCTCGCAGGCCGGTCGCCGCAACCCTCGCACACGGCATGCAATTTCTTCACGTAATCAGCCAGCTCCATGAGGCGTCCCATGCTGCCGAACGTCTCCTTCTCAGAATCAAGGTCCAAACCAGCCACGACGACGTTGCGGTCCTGCAACAACAACCCCTCCACCACCTGTTCTATCGAATCCGGGAAGAACTGGGCCTCGTCGAACCCGACGACATGGACGCCATCCTGAGGAATACCCTCCTTGAGGTAGTCGAACACCTCGTACGGCTGGACGATCTTGATGGCCTCGAACGTGTCGCCGTTCCGAGTAGTAATCCCATTCCCTGAGTCGCGCTCGTTCAACGACGGCTGGAAACGCTTATAACCTAACCCTGCAGGCTCCAGCTTCGAGAACCGGTTCCTGATCTCGGAACTCTTGCCAGACCTCATCGGACCCGCGTACACCTCCAGCCAGCCAGGGATGTACTGTTCCGGAAAGAATGGCAGGGATTGATGCTCGCTCATCAGGGAGAGAGAACACGCAAACCCTATAAAAGCATTGTTGGGGAAAAACATTTAAGCCACAACCTATGGGTCTCATGACAATGATGGACGCGATCCTCACGCGGACGAGCATCCGGTCCTTCACTGGAGACCCGGTCCCCCAAGACAAGCTCGACAAGCTCCTCGAAGCCGCCATGGCCGCCCCGTCCGGCCGCAACCGCCAACCCTGGCACTTCGTCATCGTCAAGGACCAGCAGAAACTCGAAAAGCTCCAGCAAGGCCTCCCGCACACCAAGATGCTCGTCCAAGCAGGCCTCGGCGTCGTCGTGTGCGGCGACAACCGCGAGAAGTACTGGGTGGAGGACTGCTGCGCCGCCACGGAGAACCTCCTCCTCGCAGCCCACGCCCAAGGATTAGGGGGTGTCTGGACCGCCGTCCACCCCGCAGAAGAGAAGATAAGGGTCGTCAGGGAAACACTCGGCATCCCGGAACACGTCACACCCCTCAACGTCATCCCGGTAGGCGTACCGGCGCACCAGCCGGAGGTGAAGCAGAAGCATGACGCAGCAAGGATCCACCTGGACTCTTGGTAGGTTGGTCGACGAGCACCTCTCCCTCTACACCCTACCGCTAGCGGTGACCATAACAGCCTTCGTCAAGGCCCGCGCCGCCAACGACTGGTCAGGCCTCGCCTACGGCGCCTGGGTCATCATCGGCATCCTCGCCCTCCTCCTGTCAGGCCTGTTCAGCCTGCACAACTATCACCTGCTGAAATTCCGGATGCGGTGGTGGCACAACCTCCTCATCTCGGCAGGCTTCCTCGGCTTCAGCGTCGTCATACTCATAGCCCTCCTCAGGCTCTGAACCAGTCGCAACCTATATAAGACTCCTCTTCATACCCCTCGTCACATGAAGCACCTCTTCGTCGTGCCCACGCGCTCGTGCGACGACGGCCTCGTCAAACGCATGAAGGAAGCCGTCGACGGCCAGGCATCCACGTACAGGTTCTACTCGTCCGAGGACGACCAGTCAGTCCTCGCCGCCAAGCGCGTCGCCGAGGCGTACGGCCAGAAAAAGATAGAGTTCCGCGGACGGCTCAACGAGGACGGGTGCGTCTTGCCGCGGCAGCTCCTCGACATCTCAAGCCTCGTGGAAGAGAAGGACGCCGACGTCATAGCCCTCGTCGCCCCGCCGAAGGTGGCCGGCATGTACGCCTCGCTGTTGACGACCCGCAGGCCGTTCACCCGCGACGGCGACATCCGCGAAGGAGACGCGGTCCACTTCGACTATCAGAAGGAACAATACGAGAGGCTCTAGTAATCCACGCCCTTCCGGCCGAGGATCCCCTTGTTGTAGGGGTGCCTGTGCGCCCGCATCTCGGTCACGTAATCAGCAGCCTCGACCAGTTCTTTCGGCGCGTGCCTCCCCGTCAACACCAGCTCCATCCGTTCGGGCTTCTCCCTCATCACGTCGAGCACTTCGGACACATCCAGGTGTCCCAACTGCAACGCCACGTGCACCTCGTCCAGTATCAAGACATCGGCTTGCCCTTGCCGCATCAGCTCCCGCGCCCGCTCCAGCCCGCGCAACGCCCGCTCCCGGTCAGCCTCGTCAGGCTCGAAGTCATCGTAGTGCGGCTCGTCCTCAGACCCTTTCCCGAACTGGTCTATGGAGAACTGCCCTGAAAAACGGGCGGGCGCCAACAATTCCCCGACGTACAACCCTCCTTTGAGGAACTGGACCATGGAGACGTTGAGCCCGTGCTCCAACGCCCGCATCGCCAGCCCGAGGGCTGCCGTGGTCTTGCCCTTCCCGTTGCCCGTGTACACGTGCACCAGGCCGAGCTTCTCGCGCAACTCGTCAGGACTTTCCGTTGCCATGTTCAGAGCGTACATTTGTCGGTCGTGCAGAACTTGTCGGTGACCTCATGCTCCGCTTCCGAGAGCGACTGGAGCGGACGCACCTTGGCTTTCATCTCCTCGTAGACCTCCTTGCTGATAGGGATGTACGGCGCCTGCTCGTAGCCGTGGTCCATCTTCGGCAGGAACGACACGCCTTTCAAGCGACTCTCGTAGAGTTCCAGGGCGTTCTTGATGTCCTTCGCCTCGTCTTCCGAGAACGTGATGGTCACCGAGACCTGGTTGTCAGCCCAATGCGATTGGATCTGGGCGGCGTTTTCGAGCTGCTCCCACATGCTCACGTCCTCGACGCTCCGGTCGAAGTACTCCTCCTTGACCGGGAACGAGACGACGTAGGTGTTGAGCGAGTACTTGTCCTTCTCCACCTTGTAGCCGGCCGCCCGCAGCTCGTCCAAGAGCTTGCTGCCTTCCTGGAACCGGATGTTCCTGATATAATACTGTGCCGTAGGGTAGTGGATGCCCGGCGTCACGCCCGCCAACAACGACACGGTCCCTGACGGCTTGACGCTCGTCGTCTTCACCGACCGCGGGACGCACAGCCATTCCGAGTAGACCTCGTCGTAGTGCTGTATCACGTCGTACCCCTTGTCCGACGCGTTGAGCATCTGGCGGCGTCCGAACTTGGTGAACGCCTGGGTGATGCCGCTCATGCTGCATCCTATACGGCGGTTCCTGAGCATGACGGCGTTGGTCAGCTTGTTGTGCGTCGGCACGAGCGTCACGCTCTTGGCGTAGAGGTAGGCGTACTTGAGCGTCTCCTGCCACTCCTCGAGGGTCTCGTGCTTCGACGGGTAGGTCTCGACCAGGCAGCACAATTCATAGGGTTCGAGCGTCTGTTCCAGGCAAGGGTTGCCGCCCATCGCCCGGATGTCCTTGAAGTCGGGCTTGCGGCCCATCCGGGAGTATTTCTGCGCGTTCTCCAGCCACATGTAGCCTGGCTCGCCGTTCTTCGCCGTCCGCTCCGCCACGTCGGTGTAGTCCATCCCGACCTTTGCGAAGATGCTGTTGTTGCTCGCCCACCGGTGGTGCATGAGCTCTTCCCGGTGCTTGTCCGGGTCCTTGAGCTGCATGAAACCGGTGTCGTCGTGCTCTCCGAACATGATCTCCGCGGTGCGCCTCACGCCGCCGGAGACGACGCATCGTCCGACGAGGTTGAAGATGTCGACGATGTCGCCGCTCGTGATGGTCTGTCCGACGCGCTGGTCGAGGAGTTTCTTGATGCTCTCGACCATCTCGATGAGCGGTCCCGGGCCTGACGCGGTGCCGCCGAACGTCTTGATGGGGGCTCCTGCCGGTCGGACCTGGTCGTAGCTGATCTTGGCTGGCATCTTGCCCTCTCCGGAGTATGCTTTCAGGACTGTCCTGAGGATCTCGCCCCATCCTTCCCGCGAGTCGTCCACCACGTAGACGCGGTCTTCGATCTCGGGCTGCTTGATGGTGAGCTTCCCTGCCCCTTTGGTGTCGCCGCCGACGCCGACGCCGAGCATGCTCATGTCCATGAGGAAGCAGAACGGTTCTGCGAAGCTGATGTCGATGTGCTCGGTGCTGCAGAACGCGCAGTTGTTCAGCGCGGCTCCTCCGCGCTTGTACATGTAGTCGGTGCCCATCATCCACAACCCCCTGCCGGGTGGTGTGAACTTGAACTGCCACATGAGCTCGAACATGCGCTGGGCGGATTTCTGCGCTTTCTCTTCTATCCATGGTAGTTGGTTGACCCTGCAGTGGTTCTTCTGGATGGTGAAGACTCCTTCGACGACGCGCTTGACGGTCTGCCAGAACTCCTCCGTGCCTCCTTCCGGCAGTGGCCGGGCGTAGGTGCGCTTGTACGTGACGTACCCTATCGGGCCCCATTCCGGCTGCTTGCCTTTGTACTGGCTTACGAAGTCGTCGTCGAGTGTGAAGAACACGCTGCTGGGCGCTTCTTCCGCGTGCAGGTCTTGTCCTTGCACGCCGTAGTCGATCATGGTTTTCTGGTCTCGTACCTCGCTCATGTTGTCACCTTTCATCTTGATACTGCTTTCTTCGCCTTGTCCTTCTCGAGGAGTTGCTGGAGCTCGTCGTGGAACGTGTCGATGTCTTCGAAGTCTCGGTAGACCGAGGCGAACCTGAGGTATGCTATGTGGTCGAGCTTCCTCAGCCGTCTCATGATCATCTCTCCGATGTGTGTGCTGCGCACTTCGTTCTTCTTGTGGTTGCGCAGCTTGGTCTCGATCTCGTCCGCGACCGTCTCCAGTTCTTCGACTGTGATGGGTCTCTTCTCGCACGCCCGTAGCATGCCGTGGAGCAGTTTCTGCCGGTTGAATTCCTGTTTGCTCCCGTTCTTCTTCAGCACGTAGATGTTCGTGAGCTCTATCTCTTCGTACGTGGTGAAGCGTTTGCTGCACTTCTGGCACTCCCTGCGCCTGCGGGTGTTGCTCTCCGCTTCTCGCGTCTCGAGCACCTTTGTTTCCGGGTGGTTGCAGTACGGGCAGCGCATCTTTCAGACCTCACGTCCGGATGTGTTGTCGTCATCCGGTGATACTATTGGTAGTGTTCCGGCTTGTTCCGGAACCCTATATCTAGTGTTCGTTGCTCTCCTTGCTTGTTTAAATATGTTTGTGTGTGATGGTCTATATCTTGAAAAAATCATGTGTTTGATGTGGCGTTTTTCAACGCATATATCCTATAATTATTTTCAACTATGGAAGGGTTTCCCTGGCTCGGCGAGGCGTCTGCACCATGACAAAATGTTCCTGAAACAATCACAACCCAACGCTTATAAAAAGACCTTTCTTCCATAATCGTCACCATGGACGGACGACAACGTGAAGCCGCACGGGCTCATTTAAGAAAGCTCACCGGCAAGCCCCACATAGCCTTCACTGCCAAAGGAAACCACGCCATCAAGAAAGCGCTATCCCTCGCAAGGAAAAAGAGGGAAGAGCTCCTCATCCCTGACCAGGCGGGCTGGCTCACCTACAAGCCCCTCGGCGAGAAGGCCAGCTACACTATAAGGACGTTGAAGACCGACGCAGGCCTCATCACGCCGGACATGACAACAGGCGACGACAAGACAGTCCTCCTCATCAACACCCTCCCAGCCTACGCCTTCACCATCCCTGCTAAAGCCATCGCGGAGAAGTGCAAGGAACAAGGCATCCTCCTCATCAACGACACCGCAGCCAGCATCGGCACGCCAGCCGCCAAGGAAGGCGACATCATCATCGGCAGCTTCGGAAAATGGAAACCCATACCTCTCAGACAAGGAGGCTTCATCGCCACCGACCACCCCCTGGACGAGGACGAGCCAAGCCTCGACTGGGAACGGCTCACCAGACTGCTCGAAACCATAAAAAGAAGGACGACTGCGATGAAGCACCGCGCGAACAAGCTCAAACAACACCTACGACGATACGACCTCATCCACCCCGATAAGGCTGGCTACAACGTCATCGCACGATACGCGACTGAACAGGAGAAGGAAAACTTAATAAACGACGCCGAGGCACTCGAACCACGTCTGGAGCACACCCTCTGCCCACGCGACATCAGGGTGAACCAACAAGCGGTGTGCTTCGAACTCAAACGAATGTTCGACGACGAGGTGTGAACGATAATGGCGCTCAAGCAACCCGAAAGCATGGACGATCTCCTCTACTTCACGAGAAGGACACTGGAACCCAAAGGCCGCGTCATGGCCTGGGCGTTCAAGAAAGACTGCCCCGAATGCGGGAAAGCCCTCATGGGCAAGCCCGTCGAGAAAGGCAAGGTCAAGATCAGGGCTAAGGAGTACGTCTGCCCCGCGTGCGGCCACACGGAAGACAAGCAAGAGCACGAGAAGACCGTCGAGCTCAACGTCCAGTACACCTGCCCGGCCTGCGAGCACCAAGGAGAAGCCACGACGCCGTACAAGCGCAAGACGTTCAAAGGCGTCAAAGCCTTCGTCATCCAGTGCGAAGCGTGCGGCGAGAAGATCCCCGTCACCAAGAAGATGAAAGAGCCCAAGAAGAAGTAGAGCCCAATATTTATAAACCATATTTCTTTCCCTCCTTACATGCACCCCAACCCCGAGCACGACGAGGGCCAGCGGCGGAAGAACGAGGAGTTCGAGCCAGTCCACGCCTCGGAGGATGACGTGACGTGGACGCAAGACCCGAAATCCTACTTCACCATCATGCCCTACCCTGACGAGGGCAAGCTCAAGGTCCGCGCCTACAGCCCCGACCACGAGAAAAAATACCTCGTCGACGGCGACAACCCGCGCCAGGTCTACTACAAGATAATAAGCATGGGGCTCGTGACGCGGATGGAGCACGCCGCCTACCTCGGGAAAGAACTCCAGAAAGCCTACACCGCGATGAAGCACCGCCTCTACTTCAACCAGGACGACCCGCTCGACTTTGGTAAGAGGCTCAAGTGAAGTATGTGTGGATGAAGTCCATCGTGCGGATTTCTTGTTCGATGTCTTCCTTCAGGCTGTTGATGCGGTGGAAAAAGAAGTCTGTTAGGGGGTCTTTTGAGAAGATGCTTTCGCTCTCTGGTATCTTTCTCTTCACGATGGTGGTTTTGAGGTGTTCGACGACTTGCTTGAGTTTTGCCATGTCTTTCTCATTGAATTTCTTGTCGCGCATCTCGTACAGGACGTCTGCGATGTTCTCTAGTTTCTTGAAGATGTTTTTGTAGCTGAATATCTCCTCGTCGTAGGTGATTTTGTTCTCCGTCCGAAGCTTTTGGTTGCGGATGCTGGCGAAGATTATGCGTTTGGCGAGGAGGTAGATTTTGTCGATGGATATTTCGTTCTCTCGGATGTCTTCTTCGCTCCCGTTCATGATGGATTCGAACTGTGTTGTGAGGAGGTATATGGTTCTGTTGAGGAGTTTGTTCAGAGTGATGTTGAACTCGTTGAACAGGAATGCTATCTCGAGGAACCCTTCGCCTTCTTGGACGAGGTCGTATCCGTCGAGGTATCTTAGGATGTCTTTCACTGCGTTGATCTTCTTGGGTTGGTGGGTGTCCCAGAAGAACCTGATGTTCTTGATGTTCTTCTCATAACAGAATCTTACGAATTCCTTGACGTGGCTGATGTTGTCTAGTTTGAAAGTGTAGTTGTGGTTTTCTTGTGTGCCTTCGCTTGCGGTGATGCATAGGGTGTTGTTGGCTTCTTCTGAGATGTAGATGTTGTCTTTGGGTTTCAGGTTGTTTTGTAGTACCCATCCTTTGGGGAGAGATATGGAGTAGCTGCGGTTGCCTACTATTTGGAGTTTTCGTATTTCCATTGTGGCGGGCGTTCATTTGTGCTATATAAGTTTTGTTCTCGAGAATTTGCGAAATTTACATTATGCTATATAATATAAATAACTGGTATTTATAAATAAAGGTGTTATTAACACCAAAAAAACAACTACCAAATACAAAAAGGACACCACCACATCCTATGCTCTACACTGCGAGAGAGCAATACTTCCTGATAGCTGCCACTACTCTCTCTACACAGCAAAAAGTTATCACAACCACCGGTTGTAATCAACACGAGGAAACCAGATACGACATACTGAGGGAGGGTAAAAGCTATGACACTGCAAAAACTCGTGGAAACAAGACTAGACGACATCTACCGAGAACACACCACCGAAGACCAAGACCCTGCAGAACTCTTCAAGGTGAAACTCACATCCACAGACCTAATAGAACCCACAATAAAAGACATACTCCTCAACTTCAACCAATCACAACCACTACCTACTAAGCCATTCATATTAGGGCAGGCAGGCGGTTCGGACGCGTTGCTCTCGCTCTACGCCAACATCGCCGAAGAATCATACTTTCAACCAAGCCTCCTCGCAGTCGACACCAACATCAACAACCTCGGAAACCTCTACTACCACATGATAAACGCCGCCGCCAACAATCATCGGGCAGGCTTCATAGCAAGTCTCTTCGGAGTACCACAAAACAGCATCCCAAAAGAATTCCTCCAGAACCAATCATGGGAGAAATTATCTCAACTACTCGACAACTACGAAGACTTCCTCCTTAACTTCGGAGCCAAGAAGAAGAACGAGTACGACCCTCTCGCACACGTGAAAGACACGTACAACCATGCCCGAAGAGTGTTCCGCACTGACGACGTGCCCCTGCAAGAACTCCTCAGACACTCCATAGGACCTCTCAACATGAAGAACAAGCTCGGGCCGGTCAGTACGAAACTCGCAGACCCCCGAGACTATCAGGACTTCACGATACAATTCTTCAAGAACATCCGTGAGAGCAAGCACACACACTACATGGCCAACGACAAGCTATATCAGCGCGCCAGAAAATTCTTCAACGTTAAGAAAGGCAAGACCAACGCCCACTTCATCAACGCAGACCTCACCACCAAGGAAGGCGCAGGCCAGATACGGAAACTTCTCGACATCTACGGCCTCTCCCCGGAACGAGGCAGCAAACCCTTCGATGCAGCCTTCATACCACACCTCAAACGAATAGCCGACCCGAGCTTCTTCAAAGAGAACGCGGAGTTCGTCATCTACTCCGGCGCGAAGCGCAAAGACGGCATGAGAAAGACCGAATTCTCATCAACTAAAACATTACTCCAACACTCGGACAAAGCCCCGGATCAGGAGAAATACGACCTTGAAAAACAAGACGTGAAGAGCTTCAACAACATCCACAAGCTACCCGACGTGCCGGGCAGGCGTCTAGCCACTTTCTCACACTCAAACATAGGCCACATCTACACCGATGAGAAAGCATTCAAGCAGAACATCGAGATCGCAAACGCCCAAGACGTCGACGAAGTAGTACTCTTCGACCCGATAGAGACACCACATCTCAGGCTCGGGACCGACCGTCGAAAACTCCTCAAGAAAGGCCTGGAAAGCCTCGACGAACAGCTACAACACCTACACAACGAATTCCTCGACCGTATCGACAAGCCAGTCACCCTCGTCATGGGTGAGAAGCTCAACCAGATGGCTGAGAGCCTCAAGCGCGTCTACGCAGACGCGGTAGCCGCCCGAGACCGCGAGACCGGACAACGACACTCCAGCATCAACTCCGGAGCGTACAACACGCTCTACTACGACCGCAGCGAGTTCGACCCCGCCTACGAGACGATAGAACAAGCACTCATACCTTACATGTTACGATCAGGCCACGACCCGATAGGGTTCTCAGACACCGACTATGAAGGCATCATAAGCCTCGTAGACGCGTTCAACGACCACCGCAACGGGCGCACCCTCACAGAAACCCAGCGAGCGCTCTTCGATGAACAATACCTTGAAGACACAGACCAACTGAAAGTCCTCTTCGACAAGCACTCCCTCGAAAAGTCGGACGCCAAGATATTCTCCAACCCTAACTTCTCATCCATCACGCAATACCTCAACCCGACCGTCTCCCTCGAAGACCTCGCTCGCGCGTCCCAGAACGGCTCTCTCGACCACGTCAACAAGGAAGAACTCATGCTCGATGGCTACTCAGCCCATCAAGGTTTGCGCATCATCGAGAACAAGCTCGTCAAATGGACGCCGCACCTAGTAGACGACGCGAGGGAGTTCGAACCGGGCATGAGAGCCACTTCAAAAGAAGTCCTCGCAGATCCGTCTCACAAGCGCAACACTGTCGGCAGTTGGCACAACCATAACAAGCCAGGCTCCGACATACTCGCAGGCTCGCTAAAGGAAGGACGATTCCTCTACAAGCCCGTCTTCCCGAAAGTCATCGAAAATATGGAGCGCGTCCAGAAATCCGGGGATGGGTACAACTACTACAGCGTGTTCTTCCTCAACGACACCCAGTTCGGATCAATAACCGAAAGGCCCGAGTCAGGATTGAAAGCCATGGATTACTGGCTCAACAGCCGTGACGTTCCCGAAGGCACACGGTACGTCATCTGCGGCATCGGAGACTTCGGACAGTTCCGCAACTATTCGATGATGCCCGTCGAGAACGCATCCCTCGGCGCGGTCGCGACGTTCAACATGCAGAAAGGCTTCACAGACGCCTTCTTCCCGTGGCTCGTCGACCCCAGAATCTTCGCCCTCAAGATGGTGCCTGGCAACCATGAGTGGAACACCGACAAGCTCGCCCAAGGCACCAAGTATATGGAATACCTCCAAGGACAGCTCGAAGGCTACAAGCGCGCTAAAGGACTGGATATGACGATGGACTTCCCCAACTATATCGAGTTACCCAACGGCGACGTCGCCTTCACTTACACTGGGGGTCTGGACATCAACAACATGCCTGGGCTGTTCAAGCACACCTTCTCCATACGAGGAGCCGGCAAGGGTAGCAGCAGCCGTCCCAGCTCGCTCATGGAATCCTTCAAACGGCAGATGGGGGGTTTGGCCAAGCCGTTCGCATGGCTCGCACAAGGGCACTACCACCTCTTCGACGTCTCCCAGAAGGACAACACCCTCAACATCGTAGCCGGAGGGCAAGCCGGCATGTCAGGCTACGAGTTCGACCGCCAATTCCACGACGGGCTCGGACCCACGGGCGTCATCCTGGATTTCCCCAGCGACGGCTCCATGTTCGTAGAAGCCGTGACCGACCGGTTCCTCGACGGCTATAAGGTCCGGAACCAAGAGGTGCACGCAAAAGGGGGTTTGGAGAATCATATCGTAGACGCGTTCGGGGTCGACGTCCACTCCCTCAAAGGGATGGACCCATCGGACCCCGAGCCGAAGAAGCAGCCGACGCAAAAGTTTTATAACAGGCAGATGCGTACGGTCCAGATGCCCAAGTGGACCTAGCAACGATGTCTTATGAACCTCGGTACACGGATGGAGAACTTCTCGTCAAGCTGAAAGGAGAACCGGTTGAGGAGGCGGCTGCCTACGTGTTCAGACAACTTAGTTATGATTTGGGCCGGCGTGACGGTGAAGCCCACGACTTCTACTCCTCGTTGGTGTACGTCGTCCAGGTCCCTGAAGGTGAGGAGGAGTCCGTCAGGGAAGAGTTGGAAGAGAACTCTATGGTCGAATGGGCTGAGCGCCGTGACCTCCGGTTCGAGCGGCGGTACGGGGCTCTCGAGCGGATCATCAGGGAGAGCGAAGCGTTGCGCGACTCTGCGGACGAGTGCTCTACGGCCGAGTACAACCGCCGCCTCGAAGAGTTCCGCTCATACCTTCGGGACGCGTCGGAGGATTCGTAGGATTCCCACCGCACCCTAAACCTTTAAATAAGACGTTCTCATCCACACGACCTGGTGGTCACTATCAGGAAGCTCCTCATAACCTCGGCCTTGCCGTACGTCAACAACGTCCCCCACCTGGGGAACCTCATCGGCGCCGTCCTGTCAGCCGACGTCTACGCCCGCTACGCCAAGTCCCGCTACGGCGACGACAACGTCCTCTACATCTGCGGATCCGACGAGCACGGCACCACGACGGAGATCAAGGCCAAGCAGGAGGGTCTCACGCCTCAAGAACTCTGCGACAAGTACTATGACATCCACAAGGACATCTACGACTGGTTCGGCATCGGGTTCGACATCTTCGGACGAACCGCCCACGAAACCCAAGTCAAACAGACCCAGGCAGTCTTCAAGAAGCTGTACGACAACGGATACATCGTCGAGGACGAGCTCGAGCAGACCTACGACGAGCAAGCCCAACGATTCCTCGCCGACCGCTACGTCGAAGGCACCTGTCCGAGCTGCGGCTACGACGGCGCCCGTGGAGACCAGTGCGACAACTGCGGCCGCATGCTAGACCCGAAAGAGCTCGTAGACCCGATCAGCAAGGTCACTGGCACCAAGCCCGTCATCAAGAAGGTGAAACACCTCTTCCTAGACCTGGAAAAGCTCCAGCCAGAGCTCGAAGCCTGGATACGCGAGACGGCTGAGAAGAACGGCTGGTCCCAGAACGCCCTCAACATCACCCGGGGCTGGTTGAAGGAAGGCCTGCAGAAAAGGTGTATCACGCGCAACCTTGAGTGGGGCGTCCCCGTACCCCTCGAGGGGTGGGAGGACCGCGTCTTCTACGTCTGGTTCGACGCTCCCATAGGATACGTCAGCATCACCGAACAACTCCTCGGAGAAGACTACAATGAGTGGTGGCACGACCCCGACAACACGAGGCTCGTACAGTTCATGGGCAAGGACAACATCCCATTCCACACCATCCTCTTCCCGGCCAGCCTCATGGGCACCAAGGAGCCGTGGACCATGCTCGACACCATCTCCAGCACGGACTACCTCAACTACGAGGACGGCAAGTTCTCGAAATCCCGACAGCAAGGAGTCTTCGGAGACGACGCCAAAGAGACCGGCGTCCCGTCAGACGTCTGGCGCTACTACCTCCTCGCCAACCGTCCCGAGACGAGCGACACCACCTTCTCCTGGCCCGACTTCCAGGCCCGTCTGAACAACGAGCTCGTCGCCACCCTCGGCAACCTCGTCAACCGTACCCTCGTCTTCATCAAGCGGTACAACGACGGCGCCATACCGAAAGACGTCAACCCTGACGAGAAAGATGGGATGTTCTGGCAAGGAGTCAAAGACAAAGAATCGCAAGCCACAGAACTCCTCGAGCAGATACGACTCCGAGACGCCCTCAAGGCGGCCATGGATGTGGCGAGGGATGCCAACGCCTACTTCCAACAAGCCCAGCCCTGGAAGGCCATCAAGGAAGACCCGGCAAAGGCGAAGACCGCCCTTTATTACTTGGCGCACGCCTGCCGAGACCTCGCAGTACTATTAGAACCATACCTCCCCGCCACCTCGGCCAGCGTGTTCAAACAGCTCGGCATCAAGGAACAGAAGTGGGACTCCCTCGGACAGCTAGACCTCGGCGGCACCATGATAGGGGAACCGGAACACCTCTTCACCAAGATGGACGACGACCAGCTAGAGTCATTGAGAGCGCGCTTCAGCGGCGAGCAGCAAGACGAACCCTCCGAAGAAGAAAAAACCTTCCAGAAACTGGACTTGAGAGTCGCAGAGATAACCAAGGTCGAGCAACACCCTGACGCTGACAAGCTCTACATCGAACACCTAGACCTCGGACCCCTAGGGAAGCGACAGATCGTCTCAGGCCTCAAAGGCCACTACGAACCCGAAGAACTCGAAGGGAAAAGCATCGTCATCGTCGCCAACCTCAAGCCCGCCAAGCTCCGCGGCGTCGAAAGCCAAGGCATGCTCCTCGCAGGGGAAGACGGCAAGAAAGTAGGACTACTGCTCGCCCCGGACGCCAACCCCGGAGACCAGGTCACCGCCGAAGGACTCGAACCAGACCCCAAATCCAAAGTGGACATAAAAGAGTTCTCCGCCGTCAAGCTCAAGACCAAGGACGGCCAAGCCTGGCTCGACGACAAGCCGCTCACCGCCAACGGCAAGCCGTTGGAAGTCCACCGCCGCGTAGAAGGGGACGTCCGCTGAACCAACTATAGAAAATTATTTAAAGGCCCGTCGCGAGTGCCTCCTCATCATCGAGAAGAGGTGGCGTGTTTTTTGAGAGCGGCAACCAAGAAGACCCTACTCCTACTGTTCCTAGCCCTCTCGCTCCCAGCGCTCACAGCCGCCACGGCTCTCGAAGAGGCAGCCCTACGATGGAACGGCCACGACGTGGACACCATCAACCCACGACACCCCACCCCCGTCACGCTGTTCGTCAAGCTATCGGACGCGAGCGAGGTCGAATCACTCACGATAGACCACGAACAGCTCAACCCACGAGGAGAAACCACTGCCACCATAAAAAAACGAGACTGCCTCTACGACGGCCACAACCTCTCATGCCCCCTCACAGGCCTCGTCATACAACCAAGCAAAGAAAACCCTTCCATTAACATCACCGCCCATCTCTTCGGCGACCACAGCGAGACGCACACGCAAACATTCGCCTTCACCATCGACGACACCCGACCGGAAGTAACCTTCCTCGGAACCGACACGTGCCACGAAGGGACGTGCTACGCCCAGAGCGGCTACACCCCTGTCACGATAAAGATGGAAGACCCGAAAGCCACCTTCCACCGGCTACGGATAGCCTTCGCCCTTGACGGGACGCGGTCGCTCGTCTCCACCTGCGAAGACACCACGTGCCACGGGGTCTCGACCGCGTCATGCCAGGATGGCCGCAAGGTGTCGCTAACCCTCACCACTTACACCGGTTCGAGACCGAGCCAGGACGACGCCGGCAACCCGCTGACAGGCATCACGGAGTCGGAAGTGGTGTGCGACGCCCGGGAGCCGGAATTCTCAGGCGACCCAGTGGTCACGAGTGACGCGCCACAGCCTTCAGAAGAGTCTGAACACCCGGTCGTCGCCATGGGCGACACCGCTACCATCGAGGTCAACGTCACGGAAAGCACGAGCCCGACACTCAAGATGACCGCAGACGCGCAGAGCCTCGGCGGAGAGGAAGTGGAAGGTAGCTGCACCCAGAAGGATGATTCCGATGACGAGTGGACGTGCACCGTATCCGTCGAAGCGACGCCGTCCGAACTAGGCACGTTCACCATACCATTGACACTTCAAGACCTCTCAGGACAGACCGCCACGCACCGAGACCTCGACGTCAAGGTTGTGGAACGACGCACAGGGCCCGCCGACCTCTGGACTGCAGTCGATCCTGAGCCTCAGAGAGCCAACAAGGGGTTCCTCGAGCAAACGTCGAAACGCTTCTTCGTGCCGCTATCCCTTGATCCCGCAGGCAGTAGCCAGACCCTCGTCTCCGCTCGTATGACTGGTACGTGCAACCCCTTTCCCGATCCTAATCAGGAGGGGGAAACCTATGGCAAGGAAGGTGACTTGAGATTCAAGGTCTCAAGCGTCACGAGCGGGACCGTGCTCCTACGCGGAGTTCTCAACACGGGTTCGCATTATGCCGAGCGGAACCACCTCCGATACAATTGCTCCCTCAACCTTCAGACACTCAAAGGAGACTACCTCTCCACCACTGAGGAGGAGACGTTCACCATGTCGTTTGAACTCGACGAGTCCGATACGATGGGTGCGAAGATTCGTGATGAGGTTTTATATGAGATGAACTCTACTGTAAAATCCCTCTCATGGGTGCAAACAGCACGGCAAACCCTAGCAGGTCTCAATCTGGTGTGCGCGGCCGCCCCTGCTATAAAAGGGGCTGGCGGTGGCTTAAACGGTGCAGCTGCGGGCTCCGAAGGGACTTTTATCAGCAACTTGCTCCAATCAATTGGCATCAACCTCCAGAAGGTTTCTGAGAGCGGTGCTTTCAAGTCTGTCAACAAGGCGTGCAAGATTACTACGTGCGACATGTCCTGGACCGGAGACGTATTAGGATTTGACATGGGTGAGGACTTGGGAAAATTTGGGGATGTCGCCAAGGATGTCGGTGTTGATCCGAACCGTGCGTGGGACCCGTACAGCGGGTTCGCGGCTTCTGCGATGACTGCATGCGTCCCTGCTATGGTATATCATGTCGAACGCTACGCCTCTGTCGACTGCAACTACATTACGTGCCTCTCGAGGGACGTTCGGAACGGTCGGGCGACCATCGATATGTGCCAGCAGCAGCGCGGATACGAGTCCTGCCTGTTCATGACTGGCGGGTGGTTGAGCGCTCTTCCCGTCTCGTTCATCAAGGACTATACGAGCACCCTCTTGGAGGCTGCGAGCAACCCGGTCGCTCTCTTTGGAGGAAGCGCAATCATAGCTTTCTGTGAGATTGGGGCTGGTAGTGACTACACGCTTCCGAAGAAGATATGTTCTGCTGCCGTCGGCTTAAAAGGATTCTACAATGGTGTTCAGGAGTTGTCGCGGTTGCATGATCAGTTGCGGAAGTTATCGAACTCCGGCCAGCTCGGGCAGGAGGTCTGCGGTCCTGTCAGGGAGAGCGTCGATCGCGAGAGCGGCTACTGGGATTACTCCGTCCAGGATGAAGGGTTCGAGCCGTTGTACCGTACGTTCGACTCTCATGGGGACGTCATAACGGATACTGAACGTATCAATAACTGTAAGGATTGTACCCACTGCAACCCCTTCACGGGATGCAGTTTCAAAGAAGGAAATGTAGAGACGAAGATAATGTTCTCTCCAGATGGGGACTCCTCAGTCATATATGATGGTTCGGGCAACTTCATGGGGACGCGTGATGATTACTCAACGATATTGAGGGAGTCGCGGACGGAGTTGCTGTCGTCCGCCGATGATTGGAGCAATCTTAAGGAGGACTTGGAGGATACGCCTTACGACGAGGACGTGAGGCAGTCCTACGATCGAGTCATGGAAGATTCCCTCTTCACCGATGACTTCATCCAGGGCTACCAGCGGTATGCCAACAATTTCCAGAATCTGGACGAACCATGGGCGAATGATAATCCTCTCGAGGGCTCGTGGGATACTAACGATCACTTGAGGCCTTATGGTCCGTTGAAAGGCGAACTGGAGCAGGGGTTGAACCAGTTGGACCAGGCTATGGATAAGACACAGGAAGAGATAAACCATTATGAAACGATGATAGATCTCCAGACACCTCCTGATCCTGAGAATCCAGAGGATGAAGTATCGACGGCTAATTATGAATCACAAATAGATTCTCTGAAGTCACTGAAAAAGGAACTGGATAAATCGAAAGATGAGATGTCATCACACCTCAAGAATCTGGATAACTTCAAAGAGAAGAGCCAGGATCTCAATGAGATTAATAGTGAGTTCAAGCATAAGGAAACGGTCGGTAACATCCTCTACACGTCAGAAGAGACAACCAAGAAGTATGCGGAGGGCCTTTCAGACATGCTCGAGGAGCAAGGGTACGATATCGACTCCGGATTTGTCGAGGATTATGTCACTGATCTTGCCGAGTATGAGAATGAGATTGCATCGCTGAAACCGGAAGCCGATCGTCTGGAGCGGCTCCATGAACAAGCTGAAGAGTATAAGGATCTCAAAGCAAAGGACGAGTTGACCGATCAGGAACAAAAACGCCTCGATGATATCGAAGAAAAATTCAAAGATGAAGACTTCGAACCTGACGACTCGGAGGATATCGGTAACAAGCTCGAGAAGGTCGAAGAAGACCTCAAGGAAGCGAAGAAAGGACGCCGCAAGATCAAAGGGTCTCTTAAGGCCGAGATGTTCGTCGATAAGAACATACGAGGATTGTCACGCATAGGCACGTACTTCTCCACCTTGAACATGGTGAATAGTTTCTCGAACACCTTTATGGGTGATGATGGGTGGATTGACAACCCTTGGAGCAATGAGAAACTCGAGGATGCTAAGGACGAGGTTGAGTCCTGGTTGACAGGGGAGAACATCTGCAAAGAAAAGCTTGGAGGCGCAGAAGGCGTGAAAGCCAACATCGAAGAACAGTCTGGTGAGACGAGTACTGCCGCCTTCGCAGCAGGCCTTATCAAGGAGGAAGGATTGCGTGATGGGACCGAACAGTATTCCTACACGCTGAACGCGCTAGTGAGCAACAGCCATGACAACGACAAGAACCTCACCTTCAGCCTCCGACTCTCGTCGACGGAGGGGAGGGGTTCGGTTGATGTGCCGTTGGAGGTCGATGAGGAGGGTCGTTCATTGACCCGTATCGACGTGCCGCCAGGCGACAGCTGGGAGCGCATCCTCGGCAGCATGATAGACTATCCTAGCAGTGGTGAGGCCACCTCCGACCGGTACGACCAGGTGTGCCTCCACTTCCACGTCGGAGACATCAAGGATTTCTTCGATATCACTACCAGTTCGAAAAAGTTCTGCAGGAGGCTCGAGGTAGGATGAGGTCGCGCGTAGGTCAGGTCACGTTATTCGTCATCATAGGGTTAGTGCTGATACTCATAGTAGCCTTATTCCTGTTCGTGAGAAGGACGGAACAGCAGGTTGATCCCGCTGGGCAGACGATAACGCACGACTTCGACGCGATCAAGGCCTCGTACGAGCGGGAAGCCGCGAGCTGCCTGCGTGAAGAGGGCAAGCGAGTTCTCAAGGAGATATACTCGCACGGAGGTTTCTACGAGCCTAAGCAGCAAGGGAAGGTGGGCTTCCCGGAGAATCCGACTCTCGGAAACTCTCTCCCCCTCACGGAAGAGTTCCTCGTACCCTACTGGGTCGAGCAGCGAAGCCCAGCAGGGTGCCTTCACGACTGTGAGTTCTCCATAGGGATACCACCTCTCAAGAAAGGGAGTGGGGGTAGACTTCCTAGCATAGAATCACAGTTGGAAAAGGGGGTTGAAGAGAACGTCGGGCCGTGCCTCGACCGTATGTCTTTCAGTGACGACTACCTTGTAGAGCCTGCTGAAGAATTCTCTGTAGAGGCTATAATCGGAGAAGGGCGCATCACCTATGAACTCCACCGTAACGTCAGTTTCACATACACTTCTACGGGTGCGAACACGTCTGTCAAGGAGGTGTCTGCATTGCAGGAAGCCCCTGCCAAGGAGCTCTACGAGTCGACCAAGGACGTCGTGGAATTCCTGGTGCTCATGAACAAGTCTGACACGATCCACCATGCCGTCAAACAAGTCATCGAGGCATACAGTATGGGAGAGGACCCGGAGATTCCTCCCATGTACGGCGGTACGAAGTTTGAGACCAACAATCAAGACCGGTGGATGTACCCTGATGTTAAGGAGTTCCTTGAACGAAGGCTCGCCGACAACCTGCCGCTCATACAGGTCGGCAACACTGCTGACCGGAACATCGTGATGACCGACAACCAGTTCTCGCAGGCGGTCTACAACGCACCAGGGGTGTTCAGGCCTGACGTCCTTTTCGACAACCCGTCGTACGCTTCTGGCGTCGCTTACAGTTTCAACTATGACTCTGAGTGGCCTGTGGACCTCAAGATAGGGCCTGGTAATGGTTACGTCCTTGAACCTAGCGGCATGACTATAGGCTTGGAGTTATTGTTCAGTATCGGGTTCTACGAGTATTACTTCGACTACGACGTCGTCGTACCGCTTCTCCTCATGGCCGAGGACTCGGACGCGTTCGATGGTGAAGGTCTCTCGATGCTCGTCGGAGTGGAGGCCGGGCTCGTCCAGAACGAGCCGATGCTTTACAGCGATCCTTCCCTCGGGAATGATTCGGTCGGCCAGAACCTGTTCTCCATGGAGAGTCAACGTATGGATGGGAACATCACTATCAACGTCACTGACGTGCTTACAGGGGATCCGGTCGAAGACGTCGGTTTCACCTACTCGTGCGGTTCGGCCTCGACTCACGCCTCCGACCGTACTGGCAGTGATGGGATCGCGGTGACCCGTTTGCCGTTCTGCATCGACGGCCTCTTGACTGGTGAGAAGGAAGGATATTATATTGACCCTCAGGATATCGACGTCCTTGATGACGATCCGCAACAGGTGAGCGTCGAAGCTTACCCTCACAAGGAGTTTGAGTTGGAACTACGCGGCCTGCCGCTCTTCAAGAAGATGCCTGCTGATGTGATGTATGGCGATGATGGTCTCAAAAAGTCTTTTGAGGAGGAAGTGGTTGAGCTTGAGGAGTATGGCATCGACCCCCGATCGGGTATCTGGGAAGTGGGCACGCAGCGTGAAGCGTTGAGGCCTGATGACCTTCTCACTATCATTTTCACACGCCATACCGCGCCTGGCGAGCCGGAACGGGTGGAGATGGTTGTCGCTAACTACACGAACGCCGACACTTTCTCAGTTCCGCTCGCAAAGGGCTCTTACGATGTAGAAGCCTTCCTCGTCACACGTTTGGGCGAGGGACGCCAACGTGAGAAGGTACTCATACCTGAGGACGAGGTGACGTGGGGTGAGGGCTGGTTCGACGGGCCTGAGGGGTCTGAGACCATCCCTGCGGTTGAGTTCAACGACTCCATCTACAGAGGCGGTATCAGGCTTACCGGCAGTAATAGTCTTGAAGTGGGTGTTGAAGAGTACCATGAGGATTCTTTGGTGCTGAACTATGTCTCTATAAGGCTCGACGACCTTGAGAAGCACGCCGACCTCGGAGTCCTCGGCCAGGTCGAGGGTTACACTGACATGTATCGGGATCGTCTGGAGCCGCGCTTCGGTGAGGAAGAGCCGTCGGCGCAGCCTGCGGAGTGATTTCTTTCCTTGTTGTGAGAAGTGTTGTAAAAAAAAGAAGTTATTTTTTTATTCTCAAGCCGCTTTCTTGTCTTCTTTCTTGGATGCTTCTAATGGCTTGTAGTCTATGCCGAACTTCTCGTGGAGATTCTCGGTGTGTTTCTTCGGGTCAAGTTTCTTGTCCAGGCCGTCGGCGCAATAGTCTTCTGGGTGATGGTTGGGAATGGTGTTCTCATAAGGAGAAGAATTAGAGAAAGGGTTTTTATTGCCGGTTCACTTCTTGTCGTCTTTCGGGGCCTTTATGGGTTTGTACTTGACGCCGACGCTTTCGTAGTCGAATTTCTCGCCGAATTCTGATCCGTGCTCGAGGTTTTTCCATATTTGGTACGCTTTCTGTGGGTTTACTCTCATGAAGAGTCCGTGGTTATCGACTTTTGCGTCGTAGTTCTTCATGAATTTCTCGACTGCCGCTTGGTATTTGATGGGGTCGTGGTTGCCGACTTTTTTCTCGAATTCGGCACGTTCCACTCTTTGGCGGTGTCTCCCTACGTGCTCGCCTTTAATCTCGTTTTGGAGGTAGTTGAGGAACTCCGCCCCTGTCATGTGCTGGGCGATTGCCGAGTTGATGATGTTGTCCATGTGTTCTTTGTCATTTTCTCTCAGGCCTAAGAGGTTGTGGTAGATGCTTGATGAAAGGCTGTAGGCGTCTTTCCCTTTGGTTTTTTGTTCTTTGATAAGATTTTTGAGTCGGTTGAGATAGCCTTTTTCTATGTCGTGGTTGGTATGCTTGTGGGCGTTCTCGAGGTATTCCATGAAGAAGTCATGGGCGACTTCTTTGAGGTCCGATTCGTCTTGCTGCTCTAGCTTCTTAGCGAGTCCCCCTTTATCTTTGAACTTCTTCTCAAGCTTTTCTTTCAGGTTGTTCTGGTAGCTGTCTTCCCAACTTTTCGCGAGGTTGAGTTCTAGGTTTGGGAATTCTTTCTTGTCTTCTATTTTCTTGTACTCTCCAAACCCTTTGATGATGCCTTCAAGTTCCTTGTTGTCGAAGGCGTCTGGGACGTCGTTTGATTCTTTTTTCTTGTCGGCCATGGGTATCATCTGTTGATATTGATGGTATCTGTCTGTATCTTGTGTTTTATATATTTTTTCTTTTCTCGGTGGTGACGGTTTTTTCCGTCTCAGACCCCATAACCTTTATAAATAATCGTTCTTTCTGTCTTGTCATGACGCGTCCTCTGGACCCGCACGCGAGGTGTTCTCTCTCATGGTGAAGAAAAGTTCTCGTTCAAAGAAGGATTCCAAGAATGCTCCGGCCAAGAAGAAGCCTGCTCCTAAGAAGCAGCCTGAGACGGAGGACGCGCCGAAGCACGTCGACCTCTTGGATAACCTCCCGCAGGACCTCCCTGCGGCTTCTAAGGACCGCCTCGAGGATATCAAGGTCATGCTGGACAAGTTCCAGAAGAAGGCGCTCGGCAAGTTCGAGGATTACGTCATGGGTATCGCCTTGCTCCCGCCGTCCAAGCCGGAGCAGGTCGAGCAGGATGAGGAGCGCAAGCTCTCCAAGCAGGAGCGGGACGACCTGGAGCAACAAGTCAACGCTCTTGTCCTCGTGGATGACACGGACAGCACGAAGATGTCGAAGGAGGAGTTGAAGGAGAAGCTCTCCGGCGTCTTCCAGAAGATGGCGTCTGAGGTCGACAAGCACCTCGTCCCGCAGACCATCCTATTATCAGAGCTGTGGCAGTCCTGTTATGATGCCAAGTACGACCTCTTGCAACTCGTGGCCAACGCCGCTCCTGTCTATGACAAGGGCATGCTCGCCGCCTTGAAGATCTCCGAGCTCCACAAGTCCATGGTTATCAAGAAGTTCGAGAAGTACATCGTCTCCTACGTCCTCGCGGGCTCCCTCGTCCAGGGACGGGCGACGCCCCAGTCCGACATCGACGTGTTCATAGTCGTGGATGACACCGACGTCAAGAAGATGACTCGTGCCGAGCTCAAGGACAAGCTCCGTGCTATCATCGTCAGCATGGGCTTCGAGGCCGGCAAGATGACTGGTATCGAGAACAAGCTTAACATCCAGGTGTACATCCTCACTGACTTCTGGGAGAACATCAAGGAGGCCAACCCTATCATCTTCACCTTCCTCCGGGATGGCATCCCTCTCTACGACCGGGGTATCTTCATGCCTTGGAAGCAACTCCTCAAGATGGGTCGTATCAAGCCGTCCCCCGAGGCCATCGAGATGTTCATGAGCACTGGCGAGCAGATGGTCGACCGTATCAAGGGGAAACTGAGGGATATCGGGGTGGACGACTTCTTCTGGGCGACGATCACGCCGTCCCAGGCGGCTCTCATGCTGTATGGCGTGCCTCCGCCGACGCCGAAGGAGACGCCGGAACTCCTCCGCGAGTTGTTCGTCAAGAAGGAGAAGATATTGGAGGAGGAGTACGTCAAGACCCTCGAGCAGGTCCTCAAGACTCGTAAGACGATCGAGCACGGGTCGAAGAAGGGTGTCTCCGGCAAGGAGATCGACGACTTGTTAGAGGGTTCTGAGAAGTATCTCAAGCGTCTCAAGTCGTTGTTCGAGAAGATTGATGAGCTCAAGGAGAAGGAGACTGTCCTCGAGTCGTACGACAGCGTCGCCACCGTGGTGCGCGACATCCTCCGTTTCGAGGGCGTCGACAAGGTGAAGGACGCCGACCTGCTCAAGTCCTTCAAGGAGTTCTTGACTGACAAGGGATCCCTCCCTGCCAAGACCGCGCGTCTCTTGGAAGAGGTCATCGCGGCTAAGGACGAGTATCAGAAGGGTAAGCTCACCAAGGCTGAGGCGCAGAAGGCTAAGAAGAAGTCTCGCGAGCTCGTCAAGGCGCTCGTCGAGCACCTCCAGCGACGCCGCGGCCGAGAGCTTGAGCGGACCAAGATCCGGGTCAAGCATGGCAACACGTACGGTGAGGTCGTCCTGCTCGGCAAGCAAGCGTTCATCATCCATGACATCGACCGTGAGGACAAGGATGTCAGCAAGGCCGAGGTCCAGGCTGACGGCTCGCTCGGCAAGGTCCGGCAGTCTTCCTTGGAGGAGTTGGAGCACGCCCTCGCCAAGGTGGAGATCCCGTCGCGGGCGTTCATCAAGCAGCCCATCTTCGACGACCTCGTCCAGGTGTTCGGCAAGGACGTCGAGATTTCGGTGAACTACTGAAAACCTTTTTTTTCTCCGGCCGTCGCTGGTCTCTGGCAAAGGATAGAATAGTTCTTTTTATCCGTTCTTTTCCCTGTTTCGAAACCATTAAATAGTCCGCCGTGCTCGCCCATTACAGGTGGTTTCAGGTATGAAGACGGGCTATGTTGTTGCGGACATCATGACGACGAAGCCCGTCACGTGCGGCCCTTCTGATTCTCTACGTGCGTGCGCTGAGTTGATGAGGCAGTATGAGGTCGGAAGTCTTCTTGTCAAGGACGATGGCGACCTGGCTGGTATCGTGACGGCGAAGGATTTCTTGTTCAAGGCGACGGCCGGCGGCTTGCCGTTGGACCGTCCGGTGAGCGATATAATGACGTCTTCCCTCACTACCGTGTCGCCCGGCGCTGACGTCGTGGATGCGGTCAAGCTGATGAACAAGCATGACATCAGGCACCTCCCCGTCCTCGAGGACGGCACGCTCGTCGGCTACCTGACCATGACGACCGTCCTCAAGATAGAGCCCCAGCTCCTCGAACTCCTCACTGATAGGATCGAGCTCCGTGGTATCAGGCCTGACAGCCCGCTCTTGGCGGAGGTCCCGGAGATCGGCGAGTCCGGCCGTTGCGAGTCGTGCGGCAATTATTCTACCAGGCTTGTCGAGAACGAGGGTCGTATGGTGTGTCCTAACTGCGTCTTGCGTTAGGCATGCGCTCTCCGGGCTCGCAACTCGTGCACGTCGGGTCGTAGTGCACCCACTCGTACGCGTACTCGCTTCGGAACAGGTGGTCTTGGGGCAGCCATGCTTCTACCGTGACGTGTCTTGGTTCGTGGTGGAACCTCGTCAGGATGCCTACGCTCCGCATCAGGCTTGAGAGCAGGATGGCGTGGCCGTCGCAGTCCGCGGCTCCGGTCCTGAGGGTCTCGTGGGGCGTCTCGTAGTACTCGTCCACCGGGTCTGTGACGTACTTGATGTTGTCCCTGACGAAGTAGAAGAGTGCGTCGGCGTAGCATGCCTGGTCGGTCCGGCTGCACGCTTGCGTGACGACCGTGGCTGCGACGTGCTTGACGGCTCTGGTGTTGGGGAGGACGTAGGCTTCCATGTTGTCGCTTTGGATGTCTGGTCCTTGGTCGATGCCGCTTTGGAATTCCTCCAGTGGGGGGATCTTGCCTTGTTGCGCCCGTACCGGGAGCGCGTCCGGCGGGAGGGCCCAGAGGGTGAGGCTTACGAGGATTGCTGCTCCGATGAGGTAGAGTATCGCCGTCTTGGTCCGGGGCCTCATCGGCGGTTTCGGCGGTTCTTGCAGGACTTCTTCGCGGATCCTGCGGTGCTCTTCTTCCTGTGCCTGCTTGTTCATCTTCTTTCCTCGGTGCCGCTTCCCTTTAAGCTTTTGCGTTCTCCTCGTGTACGGTGGCTGTGAAGGTGTACACGCTCGTCTCCGGCTGTTTCCACGCGTCGGGCGGCAGGCCTGCTTTCTGGCATGTCATCCTCATCGCTTCTTCTGCTGGCGTGTCTTCGTCGAAGACCTGCGGCAACAATAGCCCTGACTTCCATCCTCGTTGGATGATGAGTCCGGTCTCGCCCGGGTTGTAGGCTTGTAGTTTCTTGGTTGGTTCGTCTGTCTGGACTCGTCGCGGCTTGCTCAGCACGCTCACCTCGACTGTGATGTCTTCCAGTTCTTCCTCGCGTACGGGTGGGAACCGCGGGTCGTTCTTCGCGGCTGCTTCCGCCGCGTCCTTCACGCTTTCTTTGAGTGGTTTGTCGCTCGTCACGTAGCCGATGCAGCCTCGTAGCTCTCCGTCTTTCGTGAGGGTGACGAAGCATCCTTGCTCGTCCTCGTGGCCTTGTGGCATCTCCGGCTCCTCGTCCGTGAAGAGGTTCTTGAGCGTGTCCTTGGCTAGTCGTACGAGCGGGTGCATGGTGGTTCAGTTCGGGTGGTAGAGGTGGGTTGGGTCGATGATGTATCGTATGGTTTCTTCTTCGCCGGTGCCGTCGTAGGTGGCGGTGTAGAAGGTCCCTTCGATGAGTCCGAAGCCGTGGTTGTTCTTCGCGCAACCGCCTCTGTCCCGGAGGAGTAGTCCTTGGCGTTTGTCTTTCCGTATCTTCGCCGTGCCGTTGGGGAGGTAGAGGTTGTAGGCTTTCTCCGTCGGTCTCGAGACGTGGCTCTTGATTATCCGTAGCTTCTCTTCGAGGCTGTCGTCGCTCCCTTCGTAGAGGAGGAACCGTCTGGTGGTGCCTGTCGGGTCTTTGAACGTCCCGGTCGAGGTCATATCCCTCTCTCGTGGTGTGGTGGTTTAAAGCCTTTTTGCTCTTTTTATAGTTTGAGCTTGGCTGCGGCTTCTGAGAATGTCTTGTTCTTCCGTTTGAGGCGGTTGGCCGCGTTGGTGAGCGCCTTGGCGGGTTCCTGGTTGCTGTTGGTCTGGATGATGAATTTCGGCGTGCCGATGAGCGGGTGGTCGATGTTGTACGACGCCGCTTCGACGTCCTTGTCGTTCCATAGCTCGTCTTTGAGGGCGTTGCACAGGGTGTGGTCTCCGCCGTCGAGCTTGAACACGAGCCGTTTCTTGGTCTGTTCGAGGACGTCTATCTCCATAGTGGTGCAGAACCGGTGTGTTATTTATAAATCTTTCCGTGCGTGCCAGCACGTGACTTGGACGTGGTGGGCTTTCTTGCCGTGGAATCGCATCGTGTTCGGCAGGTTGAACGTGAACCTGATGCCTTGGAGCGGGTGTAGTTTGCGCTTCACTAGCCATTCCCGGAGGTGGTTGTCCGTGCTCGTCTTGTGGAACGAGTAGCACTCCGGTGCCGCTTCGTAGGCTGTTTCGAGGAATCGTAGGTCTGCGCCTGGTTCTTTCGTGCCGAACGGCGGGTTGGTGAGGACGAGGTCTGCCGACCCTTCGTACTTGGTCGCGTCTCCTATCACGATGTCGTAGCTTCCTTCTTCCGCGTCTGCTATCTTCAGGTTCTCCCGGATGAGCTTCTTGAGCCGTTCGTCCTTCTCCACGAACGTGACGTGGCTCGCTCCTAGGAGTAGGGCTCCGATGCCGAGTATCCCTGTCCCTGCGCCGAGGTCGAGTATCCGTTTGCCTTCGATGAGCCCTCGCATGTGCGCGTCCCAGAGGATGGCGGCCGCCGCTTCAGAGGGTGTCGGGTATTGTTCCATGTCGACGTCCGGGTCTGGGATGCGCTTGAGCTTTGAGAGGATGATTGCCAGGCGTGACTTGCTCATGTGGTTCTCGTGATGCCTTCCATGTTATAAATGTGTGGTTGTCTTCACGCCTTGAAGGTAACATTAATATAGTGGTTGTTTTCTTCTCGGGCGTATGGTGCGGCATGGCCTCTCCTTGAGCGATCTTCAGGCGCGGCGGCGGTTGGCGTCCTTAGAGGATTCCGTGGTGGATGAGTTGTTCTCGTTGTTCGAGCGACAGGGTTATCCTTTGCGTCGTCTCATCTCTAAGTCTTCCTTCTTCGAGTCGTTCAGGGGGTTGGGGTATGGCGTGCGTTACGACCGTCATAGTCATGAGGGTGGGTTGTTCGTCGTGACCGGTGATTATACGGTGCTTGCGGTGCCGCCTGCCTTCGCGTCCTACGGTTCCGAGGTCGGCGTGCCTGGGACTCTTGCCTGCGCGTACATGTCGTTCGTCAACCTGGCTCAGAATGTGCGTCGTTCCGTGGATTCTGGGGCTTTGGATGGGTCTTTCAAACCTCTCGCCAATCCTGGGTTGGTGGTGAATTCGTACAAGCGTGCGGTGCGCGAGCACATGATTGATTTCCATGAGGAGGTGTTCCCTCGCAGCCCTGAGGATCCTTTCGATCCTGGGGGTGAGCCTTCGTTGCTGGGTCGGGTCGTGAAGTCGGATGGGGCTGGGCGTTACTTCAGGGTTGGGGATGGTGGTGGGGCTGCCTTCCTGCGCCGGAGCTTGGTGTGTGAGTATCTCCGGCTCTTCGGTGAGCGTCAGGGTGTTGCCGTGCCTTCGGGTGATGGGTTGTTCTATCGTGATGAGGGTTTGCCTGATTGGGTTCCTGCCAGGCGTGCGAAGTCCCGTAACCTTTAAAAACTGTTGTGGCTTCCTCTCGTGCTAGAGAGGGGCTGGTTCCGGCTGGCCTTTGCTCGGTCGAACGTCAGTTTCTGCCGAGGGAGTAGTGTAAGAATGGCACGTATGCATAGTCGTGATAAGGGCGTGAGTGGCAGTACCAAGCCTTCCAAGCTCGCTGCGCCGAGCTGGTTGCAGTACAAGCCGAAGGAGGTTGAGCTTCTCATCGTCAAGTATGCTAAGGAGGGCAAGTCGCCTTCGCAGATCGGCATGTATTTGCGTGACGAGTATGGTATCCCTGATGTCAAGCTCGTGACGCAGAAGAGCATCGCTCGTATCTTGGTTGACAAGGGCTTGGCGCCTGAAGTTCCTGAGGATATGATGGCGCTCATCCGTAAGGCGGTCTTGCTTCGTAAGCACCTCGAGGATAATCGTCAGGATCAGTCTGGGAAGCGCGGCCTCCGTTTGACGGAGTCGAAGATCGGTCGTCTGGCTAAGTATTACAAGCGTTCCGGTCGTTTGCCGCAGGGTTGGAAGTATGATCCTGAGAAGGTCAGGCTGACCATAGAATAAACCTCTTATTTTTTTTACTTTCTAGTGACAAATTATAGAAAGTTTTTTAAATTAGCTCGTATTCTTTTGCCACTTATGAATGACACATTCGTTGCTGTGGTGGTCCTGGCGCTCACCTTCGGCCTAGGAGCAGCCACTATGGTTGTCGCCAGCGCAGCCCTCGACGTACCGGTCCCGGAACAACCGTTGTGGTCAGGCCAACCGAAGGAACGCTCATCACCGAGCGACACCCTGAAAGAAGACCAGATCAGGGTTTACCGCGACGGCGTCGAGGTAGGTCTCGAAGGCCTCGAGAGCGAGTGGGAATTCTACATCGACATTGACGACCCGACATGGAGCACGTTCACCGACACGAACAGCATGGACCCTGTCTTAGACCAGGGCGCCAACACCGTCCGCGTAAAAGTCCCGCCCGAAGAGCTCCAGGAAGGCGACATCATCAGCTACCGCCGCGGAGACACCATCATCATCCACCGCATAGTCCACAAGGACACCGACGAGCAAGGGCTCTACTTCGTCCTCAAGGGCGACAACAACCCTGCCAACGACCCGGGCAAGGTCCGGCCCGACCAGATCCTCGGAAAAGTCGTCGCCATCCTCTACTGAGAAAAAGAAAAAAATTCAGTCCTTCTTCGACGCGAACGCGATCAGGTAGATCGCCGCCAAGCCCACGAGGACGTACACCACGCGGGACACCACGCTCATCTCACCGAAGATCCATGCGACGAGGTCAAACCTGAACGCGCCGACAAGGCCCCAGTTCAGGCCGCCCACGATCGCCAACACCAATGCTATCCAATCCAGAGAGGTCTTCTCAACCATACCCGCATCACCCTCAGATGATGAAGCTGCATTCATATATAAACATTTCTTAAAAGAACGCCAAACATTTAAATAACAAGCCCCAAGCAACCAACCCCTATGGAACAGGAAGAGCTCGAACGCTACCGGAAAGCCGGACGCATAGCCAGCACCGCATTAAGAGAAGGAGCCGCCATGATCAAGCCAGGAATCCTCCTGAGAGACGTCCTCGACAAGGTGGAAGCCCGCATCGAAGCCATGGGTGGCGGCATCGCCTTCCCAGCACAGCTCTCCCTCAACGAAGTGGCCGCCCACTACTGCCCCTCGCAAGAGGACGACACCGCCTTCCAGGAAGGAGACGTCGTCAAGCTCGACGTCGGCGCCCACGTCGACGGACGCATAGCGGACAACGCCCTCACCGTAGACCTCGGAAGCCACGAAGACCTCCTCAAGGCGAGCAAGGAAGCCCTCCACGCAGCCCTCAAGATAGCGGTGCCAGGCACGACGCTCGACGAGCTCGGACGCACCATCCAAGAGACGATAACGAGCCACGGCTTCAAACCCGTCCGCAACCTCTCAGGACACGGCCTCGGACACTACCAGGTCCACACGCCGCCGAGCATCCCCAACACCCCCACGGGCGACAAGACCGTCTTGAGAGAGGACATGACCATCGCCATAGAACCCTTCGCCACCGACGGTGAAGGCGCCATCCAGGAAGGCGGTAACCCGACCGTCTTCAGCCCGGCGGCGATGAAACCGACGAGAAGTCCCTACGCGCGCCAGGTCGCCGGCAAGCTGCGAGGATACCACGGCCTCCCGTTCACGACGAGGTGGCTCGAGAAAGAATTCGGAGCAGGCAAGACGCGCCTCGCCCTCCGCGAGCTCCAGCGCAACGGGAGCGTCACCGCACACCCTCCCCTGCCGGAACGACGGGGTGGCCTGGTCAGCCAGCACGAGCACAGCGTCATCGTCAAAGACAAACCCGTCATCTACACCTGGCCTGAAGACTGAGACTACTTCTCGACACCAGCGCTGATGAAATCAGCCTTGTAGAAGAGCTTGTAACTGCACGACGCACACCTTGTCGTGACGTAGTGGAACTGCTCCCAGAACTCCGACATCCAAGGCTCCCGCACCTTCTCCTTGCAACGCGGACACACCGCGTTTTGCACGTGATCTTCCAATCCTGTGTGTATGGGTCTCTCACCCTCGCTGCGTATCACGTAGCTTCAGCCACGGGATGCAGCCATGCTTCTTTTAAACCTTTCGTTTCTCATGGAATGTATCCAAAACTATAAAAACAACCCCGTCTTATCCTTATAAAGAGGTGAGTGGTATGGCACGCCGGAAAGACGACACAGCCAAGGAATTGCGATCATTCTTGAAGAAAGCACAGGAAGAGCTGGAGAAGTTCCAGGACGACAACAAGGACTCCTGGGAGAGCGCCGTCGAGCGCAAGGAGACCGCTGAGGAGTTCATCAGGAAACACCCCTTCATCAGCGTCGGCGGAGCCCTCGTGGCCGGATACTTCCTCGGACGACTGTTCAAGAGGCGGAGGCGCTGACCATGCTCAAAGGACTCTTTAAAGGTCTCGCGTCCCTTCTAGGAGAGACCGTCCTCGACGAGGTCCAAGAACGAGTCGACACCACCATCGACGAGGTCAAGCTGGCGGTCGAGCAGGCCGCCGAGAACGTCGTGCGACAGCTCATACTCTTGGCGTTCGTCATCCTAGGACTCGTCTTCGGACTCGTCGGCATCGCCAAACTGCTCAACGACGCCCTGCCGCAGCTCGGACAAGGGGCGGGCTACCTCATCCTCGGATTGGTACTGCTCCTCATAGCCCTGATAGCAAGGCACAGCGGCCGCGAGCAGAAACGATAAATCTTCTTATTTTTCAGAATTCTTCTTCGACAACCGCTTCTCGATGTCCTGCGAGAACCGCTTCAGCGTCTTCGGCACGTGCTCGGGCTGGGTCTTCAACACCTTCGAAGCTTCCACCAACGGGTCGCCGTCCGTCTCCTCAGTCGCCGATAATCCGAACTCGTCCAGCTTGCCCTTCTTAGCCTTCTTCCACAGCCGGAACAACTCCTCAGCCCTAGCCGGCAACTGCCTCTCAACACCGCCCACGACCGCCAAAGACTCTTCCAACAACTGCCGCTCATGCGCGAGCGCCGCCTCGGCCGCAGCCCCTGCGACGAACTCGAGCCTGACGACACCGTCCTGGATCTTGCTCGTCTTGAGGATCTTGACGTGCCCGACGTCACCCGTCACGTCCAGGTGGGTGCCACCGCAAGCCTCGACGTCGAAACCCTCGATGTTGACGATACGCAACCTCTTGCCAGGCACCGCGCCGCCCTGGTAGAGCCTGAAGCCATACTCCGCCTCCGCCAGGTCGCGCGCCATGAAAGACTTGTACACCGGACGGTTCTCGTCCACGACCTCGTTGGCCAACCGTTCAATACTCTCCAACTCTTCGTCCGAGAGCTGCTCATAATGCGTGATGTCCAACCGGCTCTTCTCAGGAGTCTTGGCCGCGCCAGCCTGCCACACGTGATCCCCCAACACCCGCCGGGCGGAACCCGTGAGGATGTGCGTCGCCGTGTGGTGTTGCGCCAGTTGCGCGCGCCGCTCCAGGTCTATCCTCCCTTCCACCTTGTCGCCTTCCTTGAAGCCGGGCTCATCAGCCAATACATGGACTATAACCTTGCCTTCCGGCGTGGCCTGCGAGAACACCTCGACGACCTCGACACCTCCCAGCGTGCCCTTGTCATGGACCTGCCCGCCGCTCGTGGGGTAGAACGCCGTACGGTCCAACACCACGTTGTTGTCGATGATCCTGATGACACGTCCTGTGAAATCCACGTAATCATAATGGTCGAAGTACAACGCGTCGGTCGGCGGCAACTCGTCCAACGGCAAGGACTCCTCCTTGCCGGTTCTCGTCGCGCCCGCTCCCTCATCCGCGTGCTTCTCAGCCACCAACGCGTAGAAGTTCTCAGGCACCTCGACCTCCTGGCCCGCCTCGGCCGCAGCCTTGGCGACCTCTTCGGGCGCGACACCCTTGCTGTCGTACAATTCGATGAGCTTCCCAGTCGAGAAATCCTCGCCCTTCTCCACCAATCGCTTGACGAGCTTGGCATTGCGCTCCTTCGACTCCTCGTAGCGCCGCTCCTCGTACGCGAGTATCTCCTTCACCTCGTCGAGGTTCTCAGACAGCTCCGGGAACAATCCCTTGAGGTAGTCGGCGTGCCACTCGCACACCTCGTACAGCTTCACGTCCCAGCCATACTCGTCGAGGAACCGCAACGCGCGTCGCAGGATGACCCTGAGGTTGTAGCCGCCGCCGACGTTGCTCGGCAGGCCGCCGTCGCTCAACGCCACGAGCAACGACCGGGCGTGCTCGGCCACGCTGTACAACGCGGCGAGCGGCTTGACGAACGCCTTAACGTCATCGACGCTCCTCCCCACCGCGTCCGCGACGCGCTGCCACTCGGCCTCGACGTCGTCCGTCTCGTCGGCGTTGAGGTAGGACGCGTAAGGCAGGTACTTCCTCACGAGCTCCTCGTCGTACGCCACATCCGTCCGTGAACGCAGCTTCTCCATCACCGTCGGGAACGCCGCGTCGTAGATCGTGCCTTTCCCCTGGGTGAACCAGGCGACGCGCTCATGGCCCATCCCCATGTCGAGCACCTTCAGCGGCAACTCCTTATGGCCGTCCGCGGTCTGCTCGTACAGCATGTACACCTGGTTGCCCAGCTCGCAGCCACGGCTGAAGAACTCCATACAAGGCCCGAAGTTGCCGCCGCCCGCCCACGAGTCCTCGTGGAACGTGATCTCATCCTTAGGGAGCCCGAGGCCTTCACGGAGCCAGGCGTAGATGTCCCTGAACACCTTGTCCTGATCCCACTCATCCTTGGGCATGAACGCGTGCTGGCCTATCATGACGAACCCGGTCATGTGGCTCATCGTCACGCCGACGTTGTCCACATCATTGAAACGTAATGAGAACTGCGGCACGACCAGCGGGTTGGCCGGCGGGTCCACCTCGCCCGTCACGACGTAGGGTTGGAAGTCGTAGATGCTCGCCTGGACGAACTCCGTGTCGGCCCGCCACCGCGCGATGACCGGGTAGCGCTCGATAGCAGTGTAGCCGCGACCCTCCATGAGATTCTTGAAAGCCTTCCACGTCCGGACGTAGTCCATCGGCTCCTTGGCAGGGTTGTCCTCGAAGAAGCGGAAGCCGCCAGAGCAGGCCGGGTCGTCGCACGTCGTGCGGCCCTCGTCAGTGCTCCAATAATAGGTGCCGCACTCGGCGCACTGGCTCCGTTTGAAACCCTCGGCACGCAACACCTCGGTCGCGTAGTACTTGTCGGGGTCCTTGCTCGCCTCGGCCTTGAACCAGCGCTTGACCTCCTTGTCAGGCATGACCATGTTGTTCTTTGTAGACGGACCGCGGTTTAAATAAGTTTCCTCAAGTATGGATTTGCAGACTATCTTGCTCTTGTAGTGGTCGCGGCGCCTGAATGGCTCTTGCAAGAAGTGCTTTTTTATAAATCAGACTTGTTCTTACCGGACGCAAGAGTTATCCTCGTTGTTCGCTTGGTTTTTTCTACACGCCAGCCGAGCACCGGAAGCTTTTAAAATATCCTCATCACTCCAACCGTATGGCATTGCGACGCATCGAGCGCCGGAAGGAACGGCGCAACAGGATAATCATGGCCGTCGTCGTGGCGTTCCTCATGGTGATGAGCGGCTTCGGCGTCTACCTCTCAGGACGGGGGGCGCAGGACCAGACCGTCAAGGATTACGGCATCACGTTCGCCATCGACCAGGACACGCGGATGTACACGGCCGACCTCACCGGCCAGGACGTGTCGTACTACCGTCTGCCGAGCAGCATCGAGCAATACGCCCTCTCCGCGGATGCCAAGTCGCTCCTCCGCGGCTCGCAGGCTCTCGTCCTCACCTTCGACCCCGAAGCCCCGCAGGAGCAGCTCGGAGCCCTCTCGGAAGTCCGGCTCGACCTCTCCTCGTTGTTGCAGAAGCCCGCCATCAACGCGGTGACGACGAATTCGAGCGCTTACGACCTCCCTGTCGCGACGTGTGCCAACGCCACGGCTGAGGTTCCTGTCGTCTCCTTCGAGCTCAGCGATGAGACAGCTCTCGTCAAGGACGACTCTTGTCTCCGCATGAAAGGCAACGGTACCGCGTTCTACGAGCTCCGCGACGCTCTCGTCTACTCCTATTATGGCGTGTACGAATCCTCTTAAGACTGGTGAATACTCATGACCGACAAGCAACCTGAGAAGTCCGCGAAGAAGGCGGCGAAGAAAGCCGCTCCCAAGAAGTCCGCGAAGAAAACCTCTACGAAGAAGGCATCCGTCGAGCCTGAAGGCAAGAAGGAAAGTACGAAAGCCGTCTGGTACCTCGTCGGAGCCCTCGTCGTCATCGCCGCCATCCTCGTCATCGGCGCGTGGAGCAGCATGGACCCGGCATCCGAGGATTGCGATGAGGAGTACAACAACTTCTGCTTCATAGAGCAAGATGACATGTGGTCCGTCCGCGTCATGGTGAACGGCCAGCCCTACCGCGTCGCGGTCCACCACCTCCCTGAAGAGCTCGAGGACATCCCCATCGACCCCAAGGCGGTCGAGACAGTCCAGGCCCTCTCCACCATGGTCAACCAGACCGGCGACGGCCGGTTGTTCATCACGATGAACCCTGAAGCCCCCTCCGGCGTCGTCATCGCCGGCGTCGAGATCGCCAAGATCACCGGGGAACGGTACGACATCTACAACATCCCTACCAGGGTCGGCCTGACAAAGAGGCCTGAGAGCGTGTCGGAGGACACGCCGATCGTCGACTGCTCCTCTTCAGGTGAGGACACGTTCGTCATCTACCTCCGCGAGCACGACCGGAACTACGTCGGCGTCCCCGAACAGTACCCGCAGTGCCTCGTCATCCAAGGCACCGACGCTGACGAGGTCGTCAAGTCCGCCGACCGCTTCCTCTACGCCCTCTTCGGCGTCATGTGAGGTGGGCCTGTGGCGCACTACTACGACCAGGAGCAGCGCGGCCCGGTCCGCGAGCAGGCGGTCTCCTTCAACGCCCGTGGCCGGTCGTTCTCAGCCGTCACGGCGAACGGCGTGTTCTCCAAGGACTCCCTGGACAACGGCACGTCCTTGCTGATAGAGAACGCTTCCCTTCCCGGGTCAGGCAGGGTGCTCGACCTCGGCTGCGGCTGGGGGCCGGTCGGCCTCGTCGTCAAGTCCCTCCATCCTTCGTTGGAGGTCGTCATGAGTGACGTCAACCGCCGCGCCGTTACCTTGGCACGGAAGAACCTCGAGCGGGTCGGCGTGGAGGCAGAGGTGGTATTGTCTGACGGGTTCTCAAACCTTTCTGGCTCGTTCGACGCGGTCTTGTTGAACCCGCCGTACGCCGCTGGCCGCGACGTGTGCTTCAGGCTCATCAGGGAGTCGTACGAGCGCCTCGAAGAGGGTGGCTCGTTGCAGCTCGTCGCCCGTCATAAGAAGGGTGGAGCCACGTTCGAGAAGGAGATGAAAGAGGTTTTCGGGAACGTCGACGTCCTCGGTAAGGGTGGTGGGTTCCGCGTCTACCGCTCCAGGAAGGTTTAGAGCTCTTCGGTGCCGCCCTCGTCAGTCGGGATGATGAGCCTGGGCCCGAGGCCTGACTTCAGCACCGCTGCCAACAGTGCCATGTGCTCCTTGCCGCTGCCGGAGTACATGTTCAGCGCGACTTCCGTCTCTTGGATGTCCTGTTCCGACAACGCTTGCTTGATGTCGCTGACGAGCTCTCCCATCGGCTTCTTCGCGTCTATCACGATGGGCGTGAACTCCTTCTCGTTCGAGAACCGCTCGTGTCCGAACTCGTTCGTCACGATGATGATCTTCTCCCACTCCTGCTGTGCGATGAGCCTTGACACGTGGCCCCAGCTTCCTTTGCCTGTACTTAGGCATGTGATGAGCGTAGTCATATGCTTGTGGCGGGAGGGGTGTGGTTAATAAATCTTCTCCCTGCTCACGCGGAGCCGGTACGAAGAATGGGAAAAGAAGAAAAACGGTTTATTGGGCCTTGTCCTTCTGCTCGTCGCCGGAGCTCTCCGGGGACTCGGACTCTTGAGGGGCCTGCGCTTGCTCTGCCTCGGAGCCTTCCTGCGCGGGCGCCTCTTCGGCACCTTCCAGTTTGATGTGGAAGTGGAGTGTCTTGCCGGCGAGGGGTGGGTTGAGGTCGACCGTGACGCTGCCGTCTTCCTTGACCTCGGTGATCTTCGCGGGGAAGACCTGCTCGACGCCCGGGACTTGCATGCCGATCATCATGCCTTCTTCCGGCTTGAGGTCTCCTAGCTTCTCCTTCGGGACTTGCTGGACGAGTTCGTCGCGCGGGTGGCCGTACGCCTTCTCGGGCGGGATGGTGAGGTCCTTCTCTTCGCCGACGGCCATGCCGACGACGCCTTCCTCGAAGCCCTGGATGATTTTGCCTTCGCCGATGACGAATTCCAGCGGGTCCTTGCCCTCGCTGCTGTCGAAGACCTCTCCGTCGTCGAGCTTTCCGGTGTAGTGGATCTTGACCTTCATGCCTTCTTGCGCTTTGTCTGCCATGTGTTTCACCTTTCAGGATCATCACAAATTGAGATGTCGTGCAACAACCCCTATACGCTTCGAAAAAGAAGGCGTTTTTAAATAAGTTGTGGTCTGGCAGGCGTGAGGCTTTTATAGGAGCGCTCGCTCCCGACCGTATGGGGGGTCTCTGGGTTCCTGATGGGGGGTTCGTCTGGTCTCGCGACGAGGATTTCCTGTCCGAGGTCTACCCTTCGCCCTTGGAAGGAGTGGGTGTTGATGAAGTCTATAAGGCGTTGGGCTTGGCGAAGGAGCTCCACGCCGGCCAGGTGAGGCGTGGCAACGGCGAGCCCTATTACCTCCACCCCCTCGGCGTCGCTCGAGTCCTCCATGGCTACGGCTTCAGGGATCCTCCGACGCTGTGCGCCGCCTTGCTGCACGACACGGCGGAGGACTCTAAGGAGCACAAGCATAGTCCTGAAGACTTGTTGGACCTCGTAGAGAGGGATTTCAGCTCGGGCGTCGCCGGGGCGGTGGCGTTGCTGTCGAAGAACGTCGGCCTCAAGTGGAACCAGGTCGAGCCTGACGCCGGAGAGTATATCGCGAGGCTTGCGCAGGCGTACGACCCGCGTGTCAGGGTGGTGAAGTTGGCGGATCTCGGCGTCAACACCTTGGACCCTCACAACCTCTCCTCGCAAGGGCTTTTGGAGAAGGTGACCATGGGCATCAATTATCGCGAATGGGGTGCGGACGTGTCGAGGAAGATACAGGGGAAGCGGAAGTGGGCGTGCCACCGCGGCTGGGAGGGTGCCAAGCCGTGGGCGTTGGCGTACTTCATCGATGAGAACCTTGACGCGTACCGTAGGCAGTTTGACTTCTAGTCCAGCCCGTTCATCACCATCGCCTTGTGCCAGGAGATGGCGCCGCAGTGCATGCAGACGAAGAACGTCCCCCACTTCCCTTCTTTCGGGTCGAGGTAGTCGCCGCACGCGCACTTCAATTCTATCTCGAAGTCGACGTGGTCCTTGCACACCGGGATGCCTTGCTTGTTCTTGTGCAGCGCGTTGTCGCCGCATAACGGGCATTTCTCCATCCGGTTCTGGCCGTACACCTTCTTCCGCATCGCCATCACGCCAATGCTTGAAGGTTGTTTTAAAAGGTTTGTTGTGGGGAAACCTTCATATAGTATCGTCTTACTCTCAATAGGTATGAGAGAGTCGCAACAACGTATAAAAGAGTTCGACGTGGCGAGGGGTTGGGACACGCCTCACAGCATCAAGGACTTGCTCCTTAACATGAACGAGGAGATCGGCGAGTTCTGGAACGTGATCAAGTGGGTGGACGCCGAGACCCAGCAACGCCTCATACGTGAGCACAAGGGCGAGGTCGAGGACTTCGTCGGCGACATGCTCTTCATCACCTTGAAGGTCGCCCACCTCTGCGACGTCGATGCGAAGAAGGCCATCACCGACGTCTTGGATGAGTACGACGAGCGCTTCCCGGTCGAGAAGGTGAAGGGCAAGTCTGCCAACCGGCTCGCCGGCGGCGTGGACGGCAAGTATGATTAGCGGCGCCGTTCCAGCTCTGCCACGACGTCCCCGCTGCAGTAGAACCTGCCTATTTGGTGCCCGCCGCTCAGCTCCGTGATGGACGCGCCGTGGTAGTCGCTCCCTTGCGTCAATACCAGGCCGTATTTCTTCGAGACGCGCAGGATTCTTTTTATGATCTTCTTCGTCCGTCCGAACCGGTCCTCGTCCCCGTTTTCAAGCTCGACTCCTTGCAGCCCCGCTTTCACGTAGCGCTTGATGTTCTTCTCCTTCAACGCCTCGGGGCTGAGCCAGGGGTGGTTGAGCACGGCGACGCCGCCGTAGCGCCTGATGGTCCTGATGGCGGTCACCATGCTGACGTCTTTCACCGGCGGGTTCCTTATGCTTGCTCCTCGGATGTTGTCGATGACGTCTTCCCGGCTCTCGTACCCTTGCCGGTGGAGGTGGAGTATGAGGTGTGCTATGTGTCTGTTGTTCTTGCTGTATGGGAACTCTTCGTCGAGCTGTCTCAATGAGATGTCGTGTCCTTGTTCGCGCAGGGCTTTCGCAAGCCTCCGCGTCTTCTCGTGCATGCGGGCCTGGAACCTCTTGAGTTCTTTCTGGAACTCCTTGCTCTTGTGGTCGACGAAGTAGCCGTTCACTTCGCCTTCCCGTGTCATGATCTCTACTGCCGGTATGACGCGGACGCCGTATCGCTTGCCTGCCTTGATGGCTTCCTCGACTCCTGATATGGTGTTGTGGTCCGTCACCGCCACCACGTCCAGCCCCGCCTCCTTGGCGTGTCTTATGACGTCGGTGGGGGAGTGCTCCCCGTCAGAATAGTGGGTGTGCGTGTGGAGGTCGGCTCTCATCCTAGAACTTCATCCCCTTGCCGCCCATGCGTTGCATCATCTTCTGCATGTCCTTCTGCGACCCGCCGCCTTTCATCATCTTCATCATCTTCTTGGACTGCTTGTATTGCTTGAGCAGTCCTCGCAGTTCGGACACGGGCAGTCCTGCGCCGGTCGCGATGCGTTCCAACCGGTCGCCTCTGATGATGTCGGGGTCTTCCAGCTCTTCTTTCGTCATGCTGTCCATGAGGTGTCGCCACAGCTCCAGCTTTTCCTGCTGGACCTGCAACGCCTCTTTCGGCATCTTGATCTGCGACATGCCTGGGACCATCTCCATCACCTTGGACAATGGTCCCATCTTCTTCATCGCTTGCATCTGCTCGTACAGGTCTATGAGGTTGAACTCTCCTTTCAAGAAACGCTTGCCGAGGTCCTCGGCTTCCTCGTCGGAGATGGCAGCTTTGGCCTTGTCCAACAATGCTTCCAGGTCTCCCATCCCCAACAGGCGTCCGACGAAGCCTTTCGGGTTGAACAGTTCTATGTCGTCGGTCTTCTCGCCGACACCTATGAATCGTACCGGTGCCCTTGTCACGGAGCACGCCGTCAGCGCGCCGCCTCCTTTCGCCGTACCGTCCATCTTGGTGATGACGACGCCTGTCACGCCCGCCGTGTCGTGGAACTGCTGTGCTTGCTGCTGCGCTGACTGTCCGACGTCAGCGGCCATGACGAGCCATCGCTCGTCCGCTTGCACCTTCTTGTTCAGGCCTTCCAGTTCTTCTACGAGGTCTTGCGACAACGCGTCACGGCCTGCGGTGTCGACGATGACGAGGTCGTACCCTGAGAGTTTCTGCTGGTATTTGGTGTAGATGTCTTCCGGGTTCTTGGCCTTTTTCTCGCCGTAGAAGTCGACGTCGACCTGCTTCGCCAATGTTTCCAGCTGGTCGTACGCTGCGGGCCGCCACGTGTCCGTCTGGACCACGGCGACTTTCGAGCCGCGCTTCTTGTAGTAGTTGGCGAGCTTGCCCGCCGTCGTCGTCTTGCCGTTGCCGAACAGGCCGACGAGCATGATGGTGAAGGGTTTCTTCCCTTTTGGGATGGCGAACGGCTCGTGCTCTCCGCCGAGGAACGCTGACAATTCCTCGTAGACGATGGTGATGAGTTGTTCCTTCTTGTCCAGCCCTTTGGTTTCCTTCTCTTTCAAGGCCCGTTCCTTGATGCGTTTGGTGATGTCCATCACCAGCTTGACGGAGACGTCCGCTTGGAGGAGGCTGCGTTGGATGTCTTTGACGAGCTCGTTGATTAGCTTGTCGTCCACGAAGAGGGCTTTCGTGACTTTCTGGAGTGTGCTTTTCAGCGAGCTGGAGAGCTTGTCCAGTACCATGTGTCAGAAGAGTCAGCCGTTATTTATAAATCGTGCGGTTCACACGTCGAGATTCACGACGTTGCTCGCGTTGTCCTGGATGAACTTTCTCCGCGGCTCGACGTCGTCGCCCATGAGGATGGTGAACATCCGGTCCGCCTCGACGGCGTCCTCGATAGTCACTCTTTTCAGGACTCGCTTCTCAGGGTCCATCGTGGTCTCCCAGAGTTGTTCTGGGTTCATCTCTCCCAGGCCTTTGTAGCGTTGTATGGAGAGTTTCTGTTCGCCTCCGAGCTCCTTGACCTTGGCTTGCATGTCTTCTTCCTTGATGCAATACCACTTCTCCTTCCCTTTGCGGACCTGGTAGAGCGGCGGTTGCGCCAGGTAGACGTGGCCCGCTTCGATGAGCGGTTTCATGTACCTGAAGTAGAACGTGAGGATGAGGGTTGAGATGTGTGCTCCGTCGACGTCCGAGTCGGTCATGATGATGATCTTGTGGTATCGTAGCTTGGAGATGTCGAAGTCCTCTCCGATGCCGCAGCCCATGGCGGTGATCATCGTGGTGATCTCGTTCGACGCCATGATCCTGTTCAATCGGGCTTTTTCCACGTTGAGGATCTTTCCTCTGAGGGGTAGGATTGCTTGGTAGTCGCGGTGCCGTCCTTGCTTGGCGCTTCCTCCGGCGCTGTCTCCTTCTACGAGGAAGAGCTCGCTGGCCTTCGGGTCGCGGTTGCTGCAATCGGATAATTTGCCGGGTAGCGTGGAGTGTTCCAGGGCTGATTTCCTCCTCGTCAGTTCTCGCGCTTTCCGCGCGGCTTCGCGTGCCTGTGATGCCAGCACCGCTTTCTCCAGCACCGCCTTGGCTTCTTTCGGGTTCTCTTCGAGGAATGTGTTGAGGCTCGTGCTGACGATGCGGTCGACGATGCCTTTGACTTCCGAGTTGCCCAGCCTCGTCTTGGTCTGGCCTTCGAACTGGGGTTCCGGCACCCTTACGCTGATGATGGCTGTGAGGCCTTCCCTGACGTCGTCGCTCGAGAGCCGTTGCCCGTTCTTGAGGATCCGGTGCTTCTCCGCGTAGGTGTTGAGGCTTCTCGTCAGGGCTGTCTTGAATCCTGAGAGGTGTGTGCCTCCTTCGTGCGTGTTGATGTTGTTGACGAACGAGAACGTGTTCTCGGCGAACGAGTCGGTGTATTGGAGGGCCACTTCGACTTCCACGTTCTCCATCGCCTTGTTGAGGTAGACTGGCTCGTGGAGGCCGTTGCGTTTCTCGTTCAGGTATTTGACGAAGCTGACGATGCCTCCTTCGTAGTGGAACTCGTCTTCCTTCTCGTCGCGCTCGTCCTGGAGCTTGATGCGGACGCCCTTGTTGAGGAACGCCAGTTCCCTGAGCCTGGTCTGGAGGGTGTCGTACTGGTAGTCTGTGCTCTCGCTGAATATTTCCTTGTCTGGCCAGAACCTGATGCACGTGCCTGTCGTGTCGACGCCTTCCTTGACTGTCTTGAGTTTCTGGGCGACCTTCCCTCTGGCGAAGCCCATCGTGACTTCCTTGCCGTCCCTGTGGACGGTGACTGCGAGCTTCTCTGACAGGGCGTTGACGACGCTGATGCCGACGCCGTGGAGTCCTCCTGAGACCTTGTAGGTGTCCTTGTCGAACTTGCCGCCTGCGTGGAGCTTGGTCATGACGACCTCTAGCGCGGGTACGCCGAATTTGGGGTGTGTCTCGATGGGGATGCCTCTGCCGTCGTCTTGGACGCTGACGCTGTCGTCTTTGTGGATGGTGATGGTTATCTTTGTGCAGTGGCCTGCCATGGCTTCGTCGATGCTGTTGTCTACGACTTCGTAGACGAGGTGGTGGAGTCCTCGGGGCCCGGTGCTTCCGATGTACATGCCTGGCCTCTTCCTCACCGCGTCGAGTCCTGTCAGGACGGTGATGTTGCCGGCGCCGTAGGCGTTCTTCTGCTCGTTATCGTCGTTCATGGTGGAACCTCTGTGAGTGTGCTTGTGGTGTCTGCGTCTCCCCGGGCGCAGAGGGTCTCGTTGTCGTCGAGAACGTGTAGAATCCGAATGCCTCTCTCTATTTAAATGTTGTGTTGGCGGGCCGGCCTCTCGGCCGGGTGCCGCATGTAGAAATCTGTTCGTGGTCGCTTGCGGTCCCTAGTTCCATTCGTCCCAGTCGCCGATGACGTGGATGCCTTCGGTTTCTATCTCTTGTGGTGTCAAAAGGTTTATGTCATCCTCGCTGAGGATGCGTCCTGTTTTCGTGGCGTAGAGCATTGTCACCACCCCCTGTCTTTGTGAGAGCAAAAGTATAAATATATGCTTTTCCCCTATGTTATATATGCCATATATTCACTATATGTATTTCCCGAATATTTTCCGTAGGTGATGTTCCATGGCAGAATACCGCAAGATAATCAGGTTCGGAAAGAACTCGCTCATCGTCTCGCTCCCGAAATCATGGGCCTCCAGGAACAATCTGGAACCGGGAGACAGCCTCAGGCTCGAAACCTCTGAGAACGGCATAATCCTCTCCCCGGGCAGGGCGACCGAACGCCGCCAAGAAGAGCGCACCTACCGTTTCTCCGTCGACAACGTACCGCTCGACACCATCAAGCGCAATGTCATCAGCGCATACCTCAACAACGCCGACGTCGTCCTCCTCACCGGCCGTGAAATCCCGAAGAAGAACAAGGATGTCCGGGAATTCATGCACCAGCTCGTCTCGCTCGAGATCATCGAGGAGTCGGCCCAACGCATCCAAGCCCGGTGCTACCTCAACATGAGGGACATCCAGGTGGGAAACCTCGTCCGCAAGATAGACGCCATCCTCAAGTCATCCTTCATGGACGTCATCTCGCGCGTCGAGGACCCGAACAAGTTCTCGGGCATCGACATCCCCATCAACATCACCGAACGCGACTGGGACGTCAACCGCCTCGCATACCTCGTCATGCGCGCAGTCAAATACCTCCTCGACCACCCCCGAGCGAGAGACCCCTATCAGACCAACGGCGACCTCCTCCACGTATGGGACCTCGTCCAGACAATGGAGAAGATTGGCGACGAGCTCAAACGCCTCGCCAGGCTCCTCCTCCCACTCGATGACGACCAGACCCAGAACCTCACCGCACTCCTGAAGAAACTGTCGAAGCACTACGACGCCCTCATGTCGGCCTACTACCGCAAGGACGTCCCGTCATTCCACACCCTCGCCCTGGAGCGGGACTCATTCACCAAGGCCTTCGACGCATATCAGGAACGCCACGAGTCTACCATCAAGGTCGCCAAGGCAGTAGAGAAGGCGAAGTCGCTCTTCTACAGGGTGGACGAGCTTTCAACGCTCTTCGACACGCCATCGGCCGCAGACAAAGGGCAACGGTTATAAAGCCCGCTGCACGTCCGACGACCATGGCAGACCTCAAGCAAGCCATCGTCATCAGGGCGGACCTCAAGCTCCCGAAAGGGAAAGCCGCCGCCCAAGCGGCCCACGCCAGCGTGGAAGCCACGCTTCGCAGCTCCAAGGACATCGTGAGCGACTGGCACGCCGCCGGCATGAAGAAGGTCGTCCTCAAAGTGCCTGACGAGCAATCGCTCCTCAGCATACAGCAGGATGCCAAGCGGAAAGGCCTCGTCGCCAGCATCATCACCGACGCGGGCAAGACAGTCGTCGCCCCAGGCACCAGGACCGCCCTCGCCATCGGCCCAGCCTCTGAACAGGACGTCGACACCGTCGTCGGAGACCTCTCCCTTCTCTGAAGACGACCGATAAGTATTTATAAGCAGCACGAGCTACTCCTACTCTTATGGTGGAGGAACAGAACGAGCACCGGCTCGTACAGGAACGTATGAGGAAGCGCGAGGCGCTCCTCGAAAATGGTGTCAACCCGTACCCATACCGGTACGGCAAGACCCACGACGCCGCCCAGGTCCAGGAAGCCCATAAGGGCCTCGAGCCTGAAGCGACGACCGAGCAGGAAGTCGTCGTGGCCGGCCGCATCATGGCGTTGCGCGTGATGGGCAAGGCCTCATTCTGCACCATCCAGGACGCCACCGGAAGGATCCAGCTCTACGTCCGCAAGGACGAGCTCGGAGACGAGCAGTACAAGCGTTTCAAGAAGCTCGACATCGGCGACATCATCGGTGCCGACGGCACGGTATTCGCCACCAAGACAGGCGAGGTCACCGTCCGCGCCAAGAGCCTCGAGCTCCTCGCCAAGTCCCTCCGGCCCCTCCCTGAGAAGTACCACGGCCTCCAGGACACCGAGCTCCGCTACCGCCAGCGATACCTCGACCTCATCATGAATCCCGAGGTGCGTGAGACGTTCATCAAGCGTTCGAAGATCATCAAGAGCATCCGACAGACGCTGGACGGCAACGGCTTCCTCGAGGTCGAGACGCCGACCCTCCAGCCCGTGTACGGCGGCGCCAACGCCCGGCCGTTCGTCACCCATCACAACGCCCTCGACATGAGGCTCTACCTCCGGATCAGCAACGAGCTCTACCTCAAACGGCTCTTGGTGGGTGGCTTCGAGCGCGTCTACGAGTTCGTCAAGGATTTCCGCAACGAAGGCATCGACCGCACCCACAACCCTGAGTTCACCCAAGTGGAATGGTATCAGGCCTACGGTGACTACAACGATGGCATGCGCCTCGTGGAGGATGCGGTGAGCAAGGCCGCCCAGGACGTCCTCGGCACGACGAAGATTACGTTCGACGGCAAGGAGATAGATCTCAAACCCCCTTGGAGGCGGATGACGGTCGCCGCGGTTGTCAACGAGCACACTGGCCTCGACATCGACAGCATGTCGCGGGAAGACCTCCTCGACTACTGCGACAAGGAAGGTATCGAGTACGACGCCAGCAGCTGGGGCATGCTCGTCGTCGCTATCTTTGAGGGGAAGTGCGAGGACAAGCTCATACAACCAACGTTCGTCAGGGACTACCCTGTCGAGAACACCCCGCTCGCCAAAGCCCGGCGAGATGGTGATGATCGCTATGTCGAGCAGTTCGAGGTCTACATCAACGGTTGGGAGATGGGCAACGCCTATTCTGAGCTCAATGACCCCGTCGTGCAGCGAAGGCTGCTGGAAGAGCAGGCCGAGCGCGGACGCGGCGGCGACGAGGAGGCCCATCCTATGGATGAGGATTTCCTCGCGTCCCTGGAGCATGGTATGCCGCCGACGAGCGGCGTCGGGTTGGGTATCGACCGTTTCGTCATGTTATTCACCGGGAACGACTCCATCCGTGATGTGATATTGTTCCCGACCATGAGGCCGCAGAAGGATGAGGGATTATGATCAAGGACGACGAAGGTAGGGAGAGGATACTGATTGGTATGGTCGAGGACGTCGAGCTCCGTCATGGCGGCGTGAGCGAGGCGCTCAAGGCGCGCATCGATACCGGTGCTACGAAGAGCAGCATTGATTACAAGCTGGCGAGCCAGCTCAAGCTCGGCCCCGTCGTCGAATCAAGGTTGGTGAAGAGCGCTCACGGCAGCAAGCTCCGGCCGGTCATCGAGGCGACCATCTGCATCCGTGGCAAGGAGGTGACTGAGAAGTTCACCCTCGCCGATCGTGAGCACATGAAGTACAAGGTTCTCGTCGGCCAGAACGTCCTCAAGAGAGGGTTCCTCATCGATCCCAACAGGTGATATGATCATGAAAGCAGCGCTTATCTCAGGCAAGAGCAAGAGTTCCCAGTGGACGCTCGATGCCATGAGGAATTATTTCGACGAGGTGGACCACCTCGACGTCAAGTTCCTTGACATCAACTTTTCGGGCAAGAAGGCTGAGGTGCTCTATGAGGGCAAGCCGGTCCCGCATTATGATTGCTTGCTCATCAAGGGTTCCTTCCGGTACGCCCAGTTGCTCCGGGCGCTGGCCGACTTGTTCTCGACGAACGAGGCGGTCTTCCTGCCGTTGGCTCCGAGCGCGTACACCATCGCGCACGACAAGCTGCTCACTCAGCTGGTGCTGCAGCAGCGCAACCTCCCCATGCCGCGGACCTATCTTTCCGCGACCATCCAGGCGGCGAAGGATGTCCTTTCCAAGATGAACTATCCTATCATCATGAAGTTCCCGCAGGGCACCCAGGGCAAGGGTGTCATGTTCGCCGACTCGTTTGCCAGCGCTTCCACTATCTTGGATGCGTTGGATGCCTTGAACCAGCCGTTCCTCATCCAGGAGTACGTCGAGACGGAGTCTACTGACATCCGGCTCATCGTGGTCGGTGACAAGGTTGCTGCGGCTATGAAGCGCAAGGGTAAGGGTGTCGACAAGCGCGCCAACATCCACGCTGGCGGCGCTGGCGAGCCGTTCGTCCCTGACGCGTATACTGAGAAGATTGCGGTGGACGCCGCCAAGGCGCTCGGCGCTGACATCTGCGGCGTCGACATCCTTGAGGGTCCTACCGGTCCTCTTATCATCGAGATCAACATCAGCCCTGGCTTGCAGGGCATCACGGAGGCGACGAAGGTCGACGTGGCTGACTTGATCGCGCAGTACTTGTATGATAAGACTAGGGAGTTGTCCGATTCGCGTAAGGATCGTCAGACGAAGGAGATCATGGCTGATCTCAACAGCGAGAATGGCGATGGTGGTCGGGAGCAGGAGCTCATCACCCAGCTTGATTTCCGGGGTGCTCGCATCCTCCTTCCGGAGTTGGTGTCCAAGTTGACTGGGTTCAATGATTCTGACTCTGTCAAGCTCGTCGCTTCCAAGGGTTCGTTGTCGGTCAAGCGGTTCATGTGACCGCAACCTTTTTATACCTCTTCGTATGTTTGCTTTTTCATGGCTCGGCGTTCTCTGTTCGGACCTCAGGAGCAGTCCGCTCCTGAGTGCAGCGGTTGCGAGTTCCATATCAAGGGTTGTTGTTTCGATCCTAAGAAGATGGTCGATGGCTTCCTCGCTACGCCGTGCTTCGGCTGCCGTGAGTTCGACCTTTCTGATGAGGAGTTCGAAGAATGAGTTTTTAGAGCGCGTTCCTGATTGCGTCGATTTTCTCTGCGATTCCTTGCCCTTTCTTGGTGAGTGTGAGGACCTTGAGGCGTCCTTGCTTCTCGAAGGCTATGAGGTCTGCCTTGTGCATCTCTTGCAGTATCTTGACGACGTGGCTGTACGTGCAGTCGACCGTCTTGGCGAGTGATGAGGCGTAGATGTCGTTGTTCTTGTTGAGCAGGGTGATAAGCATCATCGCTGGCTTCTCCCTGAAGAATGTGTTGAAGATTTTCTTGTTCCTGGCCATCACGTCTCCCCTTGTCTGTTGTGGTGTGTTGGGCATATAAGCGTTTAGATATTGTAAAATTTATTTCATATCAATATTTTCGCTTACTATATGTTGTATTACCCCAACAATCGATATATAGTCCGCAGGTTCTATTTAAAGATTGTGTTTTTTCGGATGTCCCCGCCGGGATTCGAACCCGGGTCTATGGCTCCGCAAGCCACAATGCTATCCAGGCTACACCACGGGGACGGCTAGAGTGACGAAACGGACTCCCTTTAAGTATCTTTTGATACTCGTCCGACGGTGGCCGGCCCACGCCGTCCCACGACCGGACCGTCCTCGACCTTGAAGCCGGCAGCCGCCATCACCTCCCGTGCGGCGCGGGCGCACGAGTAGGTGACGAGCACCGCGCCTTCAGCGCACTTCTCATAAATATCCTTGAAGAATTCTTCCGTCCACATCTCCGGCGCCTTGCGCGGCGAGAACGGGTCGAACAGCACGACGTCCGCCAGGAACGGCACCTCGTTGAGGCGTTCCTTCGCGTCTCCTATCAGCACAGTGATGGTGGTGCGGCCTCCCTTCATCGTGAATGCTCGCTTCCTTTCATCATAGTTCCTGTTGAGTCTCTTGAAGAGGTCCTCGTGCGCGAACGGGAATGGCAGGTCGAGACTCCTCTCCACAATATCCTTGTCGAGCTCCAGACCGTAGACGGTGAGGTCGCAATCAGGAGAATTTTTCTTCGCGGCCTCTATCAGCGCCGCGGTGTTGTACCCGAGCCCGTAGCAGACGTCGAGGACGTTGATCGGTCCACCCTTGCAGCGTTTCTTGACCTCGCACGGCGGGACGTATTTCTCCCGGGCTTCCATCGCCGCCCCGAGCGGCGTGTGGTACGACTCGCCGACCTCCTCGTTGTGGAAAGTGTGCGAGCCGTCCGCGCATTCCTTCTCGGTGAGCTTGGCCATAAGGCATCTCAGATGACGAGCGGCAGCAACGCCAAGGGTGGTGTGATGGTGAGGGCGAACTCCCTCGCCGCCGCGGATAGCGTGGTCCTGGACAGGCAGCCCTTCTTCACCAGCTTCGGGTTCCTTGCCAGCCACTCGCCTGCCGCCGCCATGTGGCTGATGAGGAAGAGTCCGGCGATAGACGTGAACAACGGCATCTCCCATGCCAGGATGAGGATGACGGTGAAGAGCAACGTGGTGAGTTGGTGTGCCTGTCGTGATGGCATCGTGGCGAGCGCGGCAGTGAGTATGAGCAGTCCGACTGTCGTGGCGAGGTAGCCTGCGGCGTGGAGGAAGAGTCCTGCTGTGAGGAGGAATCCGATGTCGTGCGTCATCCTGAGGATGCGTCTCGCCGGCCATAGCTCTTCCGTCGCCGCGGCGCTGACGATGAGGCCTGCGATCACGCCGAGGAGGCCTGACCAGCCAAGCAGTATCTGGGACGTCATGATCTCACGTCAGCTGAAGGCGCCGCCGCACGGCGTGTCTTCGGTCACCCTGATGTCCTCGCCGTTGCCGATTCCCGCCTTGTCCGGCCCGCATGGGATGATGTTGCCGTCCTCGTCCTCGAGGTAGATGCACACGTCGTTCTCGATGCCGAGCGACTTCTTGACGTCTTCGTAGTTCTCTTGGCAGAGCTGATCGAACTCGGACTTGTCGATGGCGCCTTCTTCCGTGATGACGCCGAGGGAGGCCAGTTGCTTGCCGGTCACCTTGGTGTCTGTTGCTCTCGCGTCCGCTTCGAGGTCCTTGATAGGTTCGGATCCTTTCGAGCTGAGGAATGCGTAGAAGATGGCGATGACGAGCATGAAGATGATGACGCCCATGATGAGATCGATGGACCATGTCTGCGCGTTCTTGACCCATTTCATGTCTTTATCCCTCTTTTTCTCTTGTGCCTTCCCGGTCGTCTTGTGGGCTTTTTTCGGTGTTGTCTTGCGTGTCCCCATTCCGTTGATGGCTTCCGTGTTGCTGTTATAAAAAACTTCCTCTTTCTTTAAGAGTGAAGACACATCCTGTTGGTTTTTAAGGTTTCCGCAATCAATAAAAAGTTAAGCAGTAAAAAACGAAACATTTATATACTAGCCTGTATGTTCTTTTATAAATTTATTGTCATCACTCCATATTGTGATGAACACCGGGGGTTTATGAGCATGACGGGATTCGTCAAGAAGTGTCCGGAGTGCGGGTCGCTCAACCTGCTCTGGAACCATGACAAGGGAGAGATTATCTGCAAGGACTGCGGACTCGTCGTCGAGGAGAAGATGGTCGACTTCGACCAGGAGTGGCGCGAGTTCGACTCCGAAGCGGCGGAGCGCAAGCGACGCACCGGTGCGCCCATGTCCTACACCCAGTTCGACCAAGGGCTCGGCACCGATGTGGGCACCAAGTCGGACTTCTACAGGCTCGAAGGCAAGAGCAAGAACAAGTTCTTCAGGTTGCGCAAGTGGCAGCAGCGTATCAGCACCGCCATCGAGCGAAACCTCAAGCTCGCGTTGGGAGAGCTCAAACGAGTATCATCCTATTTACGCCTGCCATCCTCAGTGGAAGAGGAGGCGAGCAGGATATATACTCTTGCCGTCCAGAAAGGCCTCGTCCGCGGCAGGAGCATGGAGAGCGTCGTCTCAGGAGCGTTGTACGCCGCCTGCAGGCGCCACGACGTCCCCCGGACACTCGATGAGTTGTCGGAAGCGTCGTCAATCGAGAAGAAGGAGATCGGACGCACCTACCGCTTCATAACGAGAGAACTCGGCATCAAGATACTCCCGTCCAACCCTGCCGACTACATCGCCCGGTTCGCATCCGCGTTGAAGCTCTCGGCCGAGACGCAGAGCAAGAGCGTCGAGATAATCGAGGAGGCGCAGAGCGTCGAGCTCACCTCCGGACGCGGCCCGACCGGCATCGCCTCTGCTGCCTTGTACGTGGCGGCCCTGATCAACGGCGAGAAAAGGACCCAACGCGAGGTCGCCGACGTCGCCGGCGTGACGGAAGTCACCATCCGCAACCGGTACAAGGAGTTGTTGGACGAGCTCGACCTCGAGAAGGAGATCCGCAAGGCGAAGAAGAAGCGGCCCTAGAACACGTATCTCTTTTTTTCGAACCCTTTCACTTTTCCGTCTTCTATCTCTACCCCTTCTTCCCGCAACAATCGTATCTTCCTGTCCACAGGACTCCCCTCGAAGCATCCTTGGAACCCGCCGATGCCGCCGTCACTCCGGACGACACGGTGGCAAGGCACCTCCGGCGCGTACGGGTTCCGCCGCAACGCCTGGCCCACCGCCTGGGATGACTTGATACCTAACGCTTTTGCGAGCTCTTGATAAGTAGTCACGCTGCCGCGAGGAACCTCGCGCAACTTCTCGTACACCCGCTCCGCGAAACTCGAAGGCATGGTCTCGAGAAAGAACCGCGCTCATAAAAACCTTGTCCTACTCAAACAATGATTTCAGCTCACGGAAAGCCTTCTCGTCATACCCGTCACGCTTGTACTGTTTCCCCAACTCTTTCGCCTTCTCACCGTCCACGAAGACGCCGTTCCAGCCGAGCTTCTCCTCCAGCCGTGCGATGTACTGGCAGAACTGGGTGACGTTCTTCGGCTTCTCCGTGTGCCTGCACCGTTCGAAATCTATCATCAACGCCTCTCCCTTGGGTGTGACGAGGATGTGCTTGTACGGATGCGTCATCTCATACTTATTGATGCCCAACTCGTCCATGGTCTTGCACTGGTCGAGGACTTGCCGCATGACACCCTTCGCCTCCTCCGGCGAGCACTCCACCAGGTATTCCTCGATGCGCTCGCCGTCGACGAACTCCCGCACCAGCCGGCCGTGCTCGTAGGCTATGAACCGCGGCCCCACGCCGTGCCTGTTCAGCTCCCGCAGCATGCGCGCCTCGTTCGCGATAGTGTCCGCATCCGAGTTGGGGTTGTGCTCCTTCACCAAGACCTTCTGGCCGTCCACGTAACCCGTGTACGCCACGCCGCGCTTGCCGCGCGCCAAGTACTCCTTATCCTTGACTTCCATCCTGTTTCAGCTCGACTATGAATAATTCCTCGAAGAACCCCATCTCCCTTTTTGCTAACAGCTTTGAGGAGAACCCGTGCTTGTGCAACGACAACGCCACCTTGTCAGGCTTCGAGTGGGATGAGAACACCAACAACACCTTCCCCTCCTCCGCGAGGTGTCCCTTCGCACCGGCCAGTAGGCGGTCGATGAACTCCCAACCCTCGGGGCCGCCGTCCAGCGCGACGTCCGGGTCCTTCGGCTCGTCAGGCAGGTACGGCGGGTTGCAGATGATGAGGTCGAACCGCTCTCCCTCGACCGGTTCGTACAGGTCGCCTTCGCACGCCACGACCGTGACGTGCGCGTCGTACGCCGCCTTCCTCGTCGCAGCCACGGCTGCCGGGTCGACGTCCACCGCCACGACGTCCGCGCCGCGCCTGGCGGCTTCAACGCTCACCAGTCCTGACCCGCTGCCGACCTCCAACACCTTCAGGCCTGATAGGTCTTTCGGCAGGGAGTCGCGTAACAGGTAGGTGTCCTCTCGGGGCTCGTAGACCATCTGCTTTGAGAACAAGAACTCCTTTAAGAACTTACTCCTCGCTTCGGGGGTACGCCTTGTCCACGGCTTTCAGGTACTCCTTGACACGCTTCACCGTCGCGTCCAACAAGTAGGATTCGAGCTTCTCCTGGAAGAGTTCCGTCAGCGAGGCGTCTTCTGCTATCCGGTAGTAGTTGCCTTTCTTCTCCACGAGGAACAGGTCCCTCAGACGCAGGAGTTGTCGCCGGATGTTGGACGGTGCGATGCCGAGTAGTTCCAGCCCCGCTTCTTCGCGTGCCTTGATGACCTTGCGTTCCACCTCGACGCTCGTCAACGCCTCATGGCTTTTCAGCAAGGTCTGGAACACGTCCACCACGACATCCCTGGAGTCGCCAGGCTGCAGCAGCCCGAGGCTGAGGCACGTCTTGCGCACGAGCTCTCGCCCATCGACGGACGGCTTCTCGTACTTGCGGAGCGTGAGCTCTGCCAGCGGCGTGTCCCGAGAAATCCTCCTCCCCTGAGCCATGGATGTCAAGCTCCCGACGCGGGCTTATAAAACTTTCTGTTTTTGCCCTGTTCTCACGCGCGTTTCTCGAGCATGACGGCGACCTTGACGCCCTTGATGGTCGCTTCCTTCTTATAGGACAGCTCTTTCTCCGCCTGCTCTGCTAGTACGAGCTCGTCCGCCCCGACCTTCTTGGCGATGTCCCCCCAGTAGGGCTGGAGGTCGTCTGCCAACTCGCAAGCCACGACGGCGTCGACGCGGTCTCGCTTTGACAGGCCTGCTTCCTTGCGTAGCTGTTGCAGCCTCCTCGTCACTTCACGGGCGTAGCCTTCCATCTCGAGCTCTCGCGGAACCTCTTTCAGCAGGTATGCGGTCCCATGCTTGAACTCGCCCGACGCGTGCGTCTCCGGAACCACCTTGTCAAGCTGGACGTGCTCCCGCAGGAACTCGAAGCCTTCCACGGAAGCCTTGCCTTCCTTCCCCGTCACGCCCTTGATGACCTCGTCCATGTGCGCCTGCATGGCGTTGATGGCGTCGCCGGTCTGCTCGCCGTACGCCCGTCCTAACGTTTTGTAGTTGGGTTTGCCTTTATACTCGACCGGGAAGTGCTCGACCTTGACGGCGCGGACGTTGGCCTGGCGCTTGACGAGCTCGTCCAACTCCTCGACCGCCTTGGCGGTCTCCGCGTCGTCCGTGTCGATGATGACTTCCTGCAACGGCCAGCGCACGCCGGTCTGCGCCTTGTCGCGCGCCGCGAGGATGCCGGCGATCGCCTCGCCCGCCAATGTCATGGCTTCTTCGAGGTGCTCGTCCATGAGGTCCAAGTCAGGGACTGGCAACGTCTCGAGGTGGACCGACGTCTCCATGTCTTCTTTCAAGAGTTCCTTCAGCGCCTGATATGCGTACTCGCTCTGGTACGGCGTGATGGCTGCTGAGACGATGCCGACCTTCCACAATGCGTGGCTGATGATGGCAGCCGGGGTCGTGTCATCTTCCATGCGGTCCCTGACGAGCTGGACGTACGTCCGCGACAGGTCTTCCATGACGAACCGTTGCAGGCTCCGGCCCGCGAGGTGGAGGTGGAACCCTTCCACGGCTTCGCGGACCTCCTTGATGGTCGTGTGCAGCCTTGAGAGGAGCCATTGGTCCTCCACAGAGGCGGCGCCGACCTTTTTGGCCGAGAACGATACCTGTCGCTCCTTGGCGAGCTTGACGAGGTTCTGCCAGATGGTGAAGTACCGCCTGACGTCGTTGCGGAGGGTGTCCATGTCGAACTTCTCCGTCGCTTCCGGAGCGATGTCCCAGCAGTAGTAGAACCTGATAGCGTCCGCCCCGACCTCTTCCAGGGCTTCTTTGGCCGAGACGACGTTCCCTTGCGACTTGGACATCTTCTCGCCGTGCTTGTCCAACACCCAGCCGGGCATGGACACCTTGTGGTAGGGGGTTTTTCCGAAGACCGCGGTGTTGCAGAACATGAGGCTGTAGAACCATCCGCGTATCTGGTCTTGCGACTCGTTGATGCGGTCGATGGGGTAGTGTCCTTCGAAGAGTTCCTTGTTCTCGAACGGGTATCCGAGCGAGGCGTAGGGTGCCGAGCCGCTGTCGTACCACACGTCGAAGATGTCGTTTATCCTGGTCATCTCCTCGTCCGTCTCCGGGTGTTTCAGGGTGAGGTCGTTGACGGTGTGGAGGTCGAAGTCATCCGGTACCTCGGTGGTGGCGTGTTTCCGAAGTTCCTCGACGCTGCCGATGACGAGCGTCTTTCCGGACTCCGATTTCCAGATGGGGATGGGGACGCCCCAGTACCGCTGCCTGGAGAAGTTCCAGTCGTCCGCGTTCGCCACCCATGTGCCGAACCGTTCCTTCGCGTAGCCTGGCTGCCATTCCACCTTGTCGTTGGCCTCCAGCATCTCGTCCTTGATAGGGCTTATCTTGAGGAACCATTGGTTGCTCATCCTGAAGATGAGGGGTGACTTGCACCGCCAGCACAACGGGTATGAGTGTTCCAGCGTCCCGTAGTGCAGCAACAATCCGTTCTTGTGGATGACGTCGGCGATCGCGTGGTCGGCGTCCTTGACGAACTCTCCTTTGAACTCGCCCGCTTCTGCGGTGAACTTGCATTGGTCGTCGAGTGGGCTCACCTCTGGCAGTCCGAGCTGCTTTCCGATCTCGTTGTCTGTCTTGCCGTGGCCTGGGGCGCAGTGGACGATGCCGGTGCCTTCTTCGACCGTGACGAAGTCCTCGTACACGTCGCCGGCGGCGATGCCTTTCTTCGCAGCCACTTTCGGGCTGATGCGCTCTTTCAGGATGGGTTTGGACTCGTACACCTTCAGCGCTTTCGGGTGTTCTCGGAGTTTTTGCTGTGTGGGGAGGTCGAGTAGTGGCTCGTACTCCTTGCCTACGAGTTCTTTCCCTTTGAACGTTTTGATGACTTCGTACCGCACGTCGAACTCGTCCAACACCTTGACGAGGTTCTTCGCGAGGATGAGCGTGCCGTGCTTCTCCGTCTTCGCCTTGACGTAGTCCTTGTCGGGTGCGACGAATAGTGACGTGTTGGACGGCAGCGTCCACGGCGTCGTCGTGTACACTAACAGGTATTCTTCAGAGTCTTTGAGCGGGAACTTGACGTAGATGGACGGGTCGGTGACGTTCTTGTATGAGTCCGTCGCCTCGTAGCCGGCGAGGGCGGTCTCGCACTTAGGGCACCAGAACACTGGTCGTTGTCCCTCGTACGCCATGCCTTTCTCCCAGAGCTGTTTGAAGCTCCACCATACCGACTGGATGTATGAGTTCTCGTACGTCAGGTAGGGCTTCTTCCACGAGTACCACGACCCTAACAGGTCGTAGACCTCCATCCATAGGTCCTTGTTCAGCGCCGCCGAGTCCTTGCACTTCCTCATGAACTCCGCGATGCCGAGCTTCTGGATGTCCTTCTTGCTCTTCAGTCCCAGCTGCTTCTCCACCATGTTCTCGATGGGCAGGCCGTGGGTGTCGAACCCTGGCTGGAACAGGACGTCCTTGCCCTTCATGAAATTCCAGCGGATGTAGAGGTCCTTGTACACCGTGTTGCGGATGTGGCCGACGTGCGGCACCGCGTTCGCGTACGGCGGCCCGTCGAGGAGGAAGTATTTCTCTCCTCCTTTGCGTCGTTCCTGCAGCTTCCTCAATAGGTCCTGGTCCTTCCAGAACTCCCTGAGCGTGGATTCCTTCTCCGCGGTGGTCTCGTGATTGCCCATCGTGCATTCCCCTGCCTGACGTTTATACGTGGGGTGTACGGGGCGCCACTGTCATATATAAACTTTCGCGTCCCTTATTTTAAGAGCTCTCCGCCACGATGGCGGCGACGTCTCCTTCGACGTGCTTGGTGAAGCCTCCGCTTTTCTTGCGGTACTCCAGCTTCACCTTCACTTTCTCACGCTCACCATTTGTGAGGATTCCCCCTGAGGGGTTGCAGGCGAGGTTGAACGTGTCGCCCGGCAGCCACTCGGCGCCGCCATACGTGGTGGAGTCCACGCTCTCGTCAGGGTAGGTGCACCTGAACGACTCCACTTCCAAGGGTTCGCCGGCCTTGTTCCCCGCTTCCACGCGCACCGTGCCGTTGTCGAACAGGACGAACTGTTCGCAGGAGAAGTCGAAGCCGAGGTTGCACTGGGACGGGAGGTTCTGGTCGGAGTCAAACACGCCGAAGTAGGCGAGGGAGCCTGCTACAGCGCCTGCCATGAGGATCATCCACCCGTAGGTGACCATGAACTCCAAGGACTGCTGGGCTTTCGGATTCATATGGTATCGCCTGTGGGTCGGTGTGGAGAGAAGAAAAAAAGAGAAAGAAAAAAGGGTCTTTAACTATCCGTCACGTCGGATACGATGCTGCCTTCCATTGGCTTCTCGTACTCATCGTCAGCGGTGGCGCCTTCGTTGTACCAGAACCGTACCTTGACGGTGGCCTTGTCACCGACGACGGCGTCGACATGTTCGTCATCGAAGACGCACGTCATGTCGAACCGTCGCTCAGCTGAGATGTCAGTACCGGTGGTTTCATCCAACACCTGATCTATATCTCCGTATGTACCTATACCAGACCCTCCATCTTCTTGGCTGCACGCCTCATATTCGCCGGAGTTGGGATTATAATACTCGAGGTTACTTACATAGATGCTGCTGCCTTTCTGGTTCTTCAACTCGAACTGGACGTACGGGTCATCACCTGCTCCGACACCGCCGGGGTTGGCTATCTTGTACTGGTCGCACGTGATGCCCACCTGGAACTGGCACTTGCCCGGGAACAATCGTTGTGGGTTCAGTATGTCGAAGTACGCGAACGCTCCAATCATCACGAGGATGATGAGGAATGCCCAGCCATACGTCGTCAGGAATTCTAATGCTGCTTGACCTCTCTTTGCCATTGTGGTATTCACCTCGCACTCGAACTGATGAGTTTCTCGAAACCTTCTTCTTCCAGATGCATTATTTAAATGTTTCGCTTCCGAGCGATAACTTGCGAGGTCTCAGCAATGCGGTTCCAGAACCAAGGTTTTATAAACATCCTTTCATGCGTTCAATACCCATGCACGACGCCATCCTAGTACTCCTCTTCACACTCCTCCCCACACTCGAGCTCAGGGCCAGCATCCCCTTCCTCCTCCTCGCCACGGACCTGCCCGCCATCCCGTTCCTCCTCGCCATCGTCATCGCCAACATCCTCCTCGGGTTCGTCCTCTACGAGCTCGTAGACCTCCTCATAGGACTCGCCAGGCGCTGGCCGTGGTTCGACCGGTGGTTCTCGAAGGTCGTCCTGCGGGCGCAGCGCCGCATCCAGCGATCCATCGACCGTTACGGCGAGTTCGGCGTCGCAGCCTTCATCGCCATCCCCCTCCCCGGTTCAGGCGTGTACACCGGCGCCCTCGGAGCATACCTCCTCGGTGTCAAGCGACGGGACTTCTACCTCGCCAGCATCATAGGAGTCCTCGTCGCAGGATCTCTCGTCACCCTCATAACACTCGTAGGCGGAGGCCTGTTCGGCATCGGAGCGTGAGACCATAGCGGACATCATCAGGCGGAAGGAGCACCGGCGGCAAATCCTACACCTCCTTACAGGTTCGTTCCTCCTCTTACTCGCGGCCACCGGCATCGCGCAGTGGTGGTGGTATCTCGGCATGCTCGTCGCCGCCTACGGCCTCATACTCCTCAGCCAGATAACAACTCTCTTCGGCCTCCACCGGCTCGTGGCGTGGGCGCAAAAGCATTATGGCCGTAGGGACGCCTACCTCCCGCTCTGGGGACTCCTCGCGCTCCTCAAAGGGTTCTTGGTGGCCACAGCCCTCTTCCCAAAAGACGTAGCTGTCCCCGCTCTCGCAGTCCTCGTCTACGGCGACGCCTTCGCGACACTCGTCGGACGCGACCTCTCATCCGCAAAGCTCCCTTGGCATCGCAAGAAGACCTGGGCGGGACTCCTCGGAGGCACCGCCGCGTCCTTCCTCGTCCTCACGCTGCTCCTCACACCCCTATCAGCGTTCCTCGCAAGCCTCGCCGGCATGCTCGTCGAATCATTCCCACGACCGCAGCCGTTGCTCGACGACAACCTCGCTATCCCTTTGGCTGCGGGCCTCGTCCTCCTCGCCCTGTAGAAACCACACTTTTTTAAACCGCGCCTGCTTCATGCTCCGGTTATGACCCCGCACCAGCCACTCCTCGGGAAGAACCTCCGCGACGCGGAGTTCCAGGACATCATCGGACAGGGCCACGTCAAGGACGAGCTGAAGAGCGCCATCCTCATGGACCGACACCTCATACTCATAGGCCCGCCCGGCATCGGCAAGACCACGCTCGTCAAGAACCTCTCGAAACTGCTCCCATCCATGGAAGTGGTGGATTGCGGCTTCCACTGCAAGCCAGGCCACCCGCTCTGTCCGGACTGCATCGCACGCGCCCGGAAAGGCGAGGAAGCACCCACAAAAAAAGTCAAAGGCGAGGAGCGCTTCATCAGGGTGCAAGGATCCCCCGACCTCACCGCAGAGGACCTCCTCGGCGACATCGACCCGCTCAAGGCGATGAAGTACGGCCCCCTATCCCTCGAGGCGTTCACGCCCGGCAAGATCTTCAAAGCCAATAATGGCATCCTCTTCTTCGACGAGGTGAACCGTTGTTCTGAAAAACTGCAGAACGCCCTCCTCCAAGTTCTCGAGGAGGGCAAGCTCACCATCGGCAGCTACGACGTCGACTTCGACGCCAACTTCATATTCATAGGGACGATGAACCCTGACGACAACAGCACCGAACCATTGTCAGACGTCTTCCTCGACCGGTTCGACATCGCCCGCATGCGCTACCCTGAAAGCCAGCAGGTCGAGGAGCGCATCGTCGACACCAAAGGGCACCGGCTCGTCACCGTCCCGCAACCAGTCAAGGAAGCGCTCGTACGCTACGTGCGAGAGCTCCGCGAGGACGACAAGCTCGAGAAGCACCCTAGCGTCCGCGCAACCCTCGGACTGTACGAGCGCGCCCAGGCCAACGCCTACCTCGCCGGCCGCGAAGAAGTGTCGTTCGAGGACCTCGGCAAGGCGGTCGAGTCCGTCATCGCGCACCGCATACGGCTCAAGCCGAGCGCGCAATTCCTCTCAACCCCCGAGGCGTACGTCCGCGCCTCCTACGACAAGCTCATGGAGCGGGTCGACAAGGAAACGGGTGGTGGCCGGTAGCACCTCCCCCTCCTACGATGAGGGGCTGGATGACGCGCCGGACCAGGAGTCCTCCCGCATAGGGGACGTCGGCGAGGCCGAGGAGGCCGACGGCTCCCTCGCGCACAGCGAGGAGCTCGACAAGCTCATGCGCTCAGTCCTGGAGAACGACAAGGACTTCATACCCGAAGGCATGATGCTCTCGGAAGGCGTCAACCACGGCCTCCGTTCCTTCTCGCCCGACATGCTCGCCGACCAGCTCGTCAACCAGTACCGCCAGGCGAAAGAGCTCTACGGCGAGCGTTTCATACGCGAATTGACAGGTTACGACCCGTCCTACGTGGAGAAGAACGTCCGCATCCCTGAGTTCCAGCGCGAGCTCCGCGACCGCGTCCAGCAGTCCATCAAGTCCCTCAAGGACGAAGGCTTGCTCGACGATGACGAGGCCCTGACCGAGGAAGGGTTCACCGTCGCCGCCCTCGCCCTCACCGCCGACGAGCTTGACAAGCTCGACCGCCACGGTGCCTTGGGCGAGCGCGACAGCCGCGCCCGGGCCGATGACGGCGAGGCGTCCTCCTACGCGCCGTTCCGACAGCACCACCGCTTCCGAGACCTCGCCCTGAAGGCCTCTATCAAGAAGTCCCTCCGCCGCGGCCACGATTCGTTGAGCAAGGATGACTTCGTCGCCCTCGACCGCGAGTCCCGGCAGCGCGCGTCCATCGTCTACGCCGTGGATGCGAGCGGTAGCATGAAGGGTGACAAGCTCGCCGCCGCCAAGCGGGCCGGCGTCGCGTTGTCGTTCAAGGCGACGCGGAAGCGTGACCGCGTCGGCCTCGTCGTGTTCGGACGTGAGATTGAGGCTTCGTTGTCTCCGACGAGCGACTTCCTCTCTCTTGCGAGGCTCATCACGCGGGCCCGTGCGAGCAAGGAGACGGACCTCGCCGCCACGTTGAGGCACGCCGCATGGTTGTTGGAGGAAGAACAGGGCGTCAAGCACGTACTCCTTTTGACGGACGGCTTGCAGACCGTCGGCCAGGACCCCACCGCCAGGGTGCTCGAGGCGGCGAGCGAGGCCGCCCAACAGGGCGTCACGGTGAGCGTCGTCGGCCTCTCCTTGGATGAGGAGGGCGAGGCGTTGTCCAAGCGGCTCGTCGAGGTCGGCGGCGGGTCGTTGTACCTCCTCAAGAACTATGAGGACCTCGACGTCTTGCTGCTCGAGGACTATTATAGGGCTGCCGCCCGTTCGTTCTAGTCCAGGACTATCATCCGGACGTCGCGTTTCTTCTTCGTCTGCAGCGTCGCCATGGCTTCTTCCAGTTCCTCTTCCTTGACGTCGAGCTCTCCGTACCTCGGGTCGACGGCCTTGATGACTCCTTGTTTTTGGTGGACTGCGACGTACTTGCTCGTGCTGCCTGTCTTGCGGAACACGCCGGCGTTGACGCGTAGCAGGAGCTTCTTGCTTGCATTCAGGGTCTTGAGGACTTCTTTCAGCGTGACTTCGCGTTGTTCGACCGGGATGCCTGCCGCCTCCGCCCGCTTGGCGTAGAGTTTTGATGAGAACTTCGCCTCGTCCACTTCTTTCTTCGTGTATCCTTTGAACCGGTAGTCCGGGTAGTCGTACTCCTTCTCTTCCAGCACGATGCGTGGTCTGAGGCCGTGCTCCTGCGCCACGAGCGCGAGGCCGTAGATGGACGGCGCCCTCACCGGCAGGTTTGCGGTCCGGTGCCAGATGCGGAACTCTTCCTCCCGGTTCAGCGGTATCTCTGGGTCGTAGTGGTGGAGCAGGGTGAGGAGCGTCGCGGCCGCTCCGGTGTACTCTGTCGTCTGGCGGTACGCTTCCATGGATCGTCACTTCGTGAGTTGTCGTATGGTCTCTTCTTCAACCCGTCGTTCAGTGGGTGTGATGAGGTCCTTGTCGAGCACGCGTTGGAGGAGGAATCTTGGTTTCTTCAGGCTTGGGATGCCTTTCATGGCTGCTAGGTCTTTCGGCGCTACCTTGCCGTGGTAGAGCTCGTTCGGGTCGTGGCCTTCCGCGAACTTTAGTATGGTGATGAGTCCTCTGAGGTAGACGGCGTCCTTGCTGTACGCGCCTGGCTTGCTCGTGTCTTTCAGTCCTCTCTTCGCCCTGACCGCGAGTTTCCACGCCGTCTTCTGCGTGAAGTGCTTCCTCAACTCCTTGTAGGTCTCCTTGAAGCCTGCTTTGGAGGCGGTGTCGATGGCGATGACGCGTCCGGCGTAGTTGCGTAGGATTGAGTTGGTGAGGAGTCCTGCCTGGTACTCGTTGTAGGCTGCCAGTCCTTCCTCCGCGTCGAGGTATCCTGGGAACCCATTCTTGAACACTCTCAATGGTTGTAGGGCTCCGTTCTCGCCTCGGAGAGCGTGTGTGCCGATCTCGTGGACGACGAGCCGTTTCAGGTAGTCTTCCGAGAACCGTTCGCGTTTCTTGAGCTCGAGCAGCCTGTTGCTTGCTTGCATCCGGGCTGACGTGAGTATGGGGCTGCTCCTGATCGCGTACTTGAGGCCTAGGTGGTCGAGCACTTTCCGTATCAGCTTGATGCCTTCTATGCGGGTGATGCGTTTCGCCTTGCCTGACGGCGGCAGTTGTAGGAGTGTGCGGGCTTGTTCGAGCAGCTTCTTGTCCGGCAATGGGTAGAGCTGCGCGCTGGTGGTGGCGAACCCCGGCGTGCCGAGGCGTTCCAACAATCGGATCTTCTTGATGAGTTCTTGTTGCTTGGCGTTGAGGATGCTTGCTGCGACGCCGTCCTCGAGCTTTGGGAGGAGTTCGAGGCCTGCCTTGAACTGGCTGAGCTCCTCGGCCGGCTGGCCGTACCGGAACTGGGGTTCCTTGCCGTGCTTGAGGAAGCGTTGCTTGGCGCCCTTCTCGTTCGTAGGGTTGATGTCAGAGAAGGTGAGCCTGTCCGCGACGAGGTCGAAGAACGTGTCCGCTCTCCGCTCATCGGTCGTGAGGCTTGGCCGTGTCATGAATCTTCCTTGCGGGAGCGCTCTTTTTATCTCTTTCTCCTCGACCGAGAGAAACCTTTATATATGATTGTTGTGCGGAAAGGTCAGAGGTGTGTATCATGGATATCTTCAAGCGTTCAAGAAGGCGTAAGAGCGGTAGCTTGCAATTGTCGATCAACGCAATCGTCATCCTCGTGATGGCGATGGTCGTCCTCGGGTTGGGATTGACGTTCATCAGGGGGTTGTTCAGCAAGGGGACTGAAAACCTCGGTAGCGTGTTGGATAATACGCGTCTCGAGAACCCTGCCAACGCGGAGGATGTCATGACTATAGACCGCGTCGTCACGACGTCCAAAGGCAAGACCGTGCCTTTGGAGATAGGGTTCTACAACAAGGACTCTCAACAGACCGTAGGCCCGACCGGGAGTCAGGGTAATTATGATGGGGAGGATTATTTGAATTGTGTTGGCGGTGGTGCAGATAATCAAGTTAATGGTATTACCTTAAACTCTATGAGTGCGACCGTCAACTCTGGCGAGGCGAAAGGTTTCGAGGCCCTGGTCTCCGTTGATGATGACGTCCCTATAGGTACGTACATCTGCACCGTCCGGATGGTAGGTGGGGATGATGGGGAGCTCGCTTCAAAGCAGTTCCGGCTGGAAGTCGTCGGTTAAGAAAATGGTTGGTGGTATCATGGCTCGCAAGCAGAAGAAGCATCTTACGAGAGAAGAGGAGTTCGACATCCTCAAGCTAGTATTGGACAAGTTCCTCTGGATAGGCGTCATCATCATGGTGTTCGGCGTGTACCGCCTGCTCACCACGGTCAAGGTGTGGGAGAACCTCTTCCTCTTGGGCGTCGGTGTGGTCATCATGCTCTTGTTCACATGGCTGCTCATCCGAGAGTACAACGTGATGAAGTGAGATACCATGCGCGTCCCGATAACTCTCATGGTCGCGGTGTTAGCGGTCACGCTAGCGCTCACCGGCTGCGGCGGCTCCGAGTGCGAGTCCGATGACGAGTGCACGTCCGTCGGCCAGTGCGAGGTGGCCCGGTGCGTCGACGGGTTGTGCAAGACGACTCCTGAGGATGATTGCTGCGGCAACAACCGTTGTGAAGAGGGTGCGGGCGAGAATCCTTGCACGTGCGCCCAGGACTGCTCGTTGGATGCGACCGAGGACGGGACCTGCGATGGTAAGGTGGAGTTGCCGCACGATCACATCGAAGGGCGTATGGTGTCGACGAAGCATGCGGAGTACTTCTGCCGCGACGACGAGTGCGTCGTCGGAGTCCCTGAACCCGCGGTCGAGTCCAAGCGGTTGTTCTCCACCCATCGCGGCGACGTGGATTTCGAGGTTGTGTCGTCCCTCGACCAGCCCTTCGTCGTCGGTGAAGGCTCGTTCAAGGCTCGTGTGAAGCTTACCGATATGGACAGCCGTGTCAGGCTTCCGGTCAGGATCACCGGCTTGCAGGTGTTGTCTGAAGGAGAGCTCATAGCTGAGGAGTCGCTCAAACCAGCCGTGCAGCTTTCCAACGTCGGCGACTCTCATGAGGAGTTCCTCACGCTCGAACCCGCGCTCGGAGAGCTGGAGGATGAGCGTTCCATCACCGTACGCGTGTCGTACGAGTACACAAGGGTTCTCCGCGAGGAGAGCGAGACTATTCGTCGGACGCTTGAGAAACGGTACTCGCGGTTGTGGTTCGTCGCTCCGGAGAATGCGCCATGATTCCTTCCCGTAAAGGGTTCCAGTTGTCCGTCAACATGCTCGTCGTCATCATTCTGGGGATTGTCCTGTTAGGGATGGGGATAACCCTCGTCACCAAGATGGTAGGTCAAGGCCAGGAGTATACTGAGAAGGTGGACCGGCAGCTCATGGACCAGCTTCGTAAGTCCCAGTTTTCTGACGGCCGGCTCGTGGCGGTCTTGTCTTCCCAGCAGCGGGCCTCGGCCGGGGAGTTCGTCGAGTTCCTCGTGGGTTTCCGTAACAACGAGGACCAGTCTCGCGATTTCGAGGTGGTGGTGGAGTTCAACGAGGACAGCAGCCCCGTCAATCTGGATTCTGACGAGGCTGATGCTGCGAGCGATGCCTTGCGGTATCTTAGCGAGGGTGAGGAGTTGGCGCCGAATGAGGACTCGTTCATGTGGGTCGGTGTCGCAGTGCCCGGCGGGTTACCGGCGGGCGACTATTTCTATGACGTCTACGTGTGTTATGATGGCAGTAGCTATAAGGATGATGATAATTGTCCTGGTGGTAAGAATCAGTTGTACTCTGGTTCCAAGCAGCGCCTCTTCGTCAACGTCCGCTAGTCGAACCCTTTCGCGAGTTCCGCGATGGCTCTCCGGTGGTCGGCCGCTTTCGTCACGCCGCTCGCCACCAGCACCCCTGCGGCTCCGAGCTCCACTGCTTTCTTCACATCTCCAGAATTCTTCACGCCCGCCCCTACCAGGACTGGGATGTCCGCCACCATCCGTACCGACACGATGGTGTCCGTAATCAGCCCGGGGTTGGCCGTGCTGACCGACACGTCTCCTCCGATGAGTTCCGGCGGTTCCATGGCGATGTAGTCCGGCTTGAGCTTGGCGTACTCGTGCGCCTTGCTGGCGTCTTTCGCGCACACCACGCTGGTGAGGCCGTGCGTCCGCGCCTTGCTCACCGCTTCCGTCAACGCTGTTGATTCGTAGGGGTCTTCGGAGTGGTTGATCAGGCTGCCGACGCCGCCGTTGCGCAGGATGTCTTCTGCGATGACGCTGCCCGTGGTCGCCCCCAACCCTTTGCCGTCGAGGTGTTCTGCCAGTATGGGTATAAGTCCGAGGCTTGCCGTACGGTGTATCTCCGTCGCCGGCACCGCTACGGCGACTGTTACTTTCGGCTTGCCCGCCGCCCGTCGTTCCGCTTGCACGTCGACCGCTGCGCGTGCGATGGCGCTCGCTAGGGCTCCGGTGTCGCCGTAGTGCTTGCAGTTGATGATGAGGAGTGGTGCTTCGAGCGTCGTCATCGCTGTATTTGCCTCCGTGTCTAGTCGTCTACGAGTTCCGGCCAGTCCTCTTCCGCCGCCCTGCGTTCGAGGCGTTTCCGCGCCTCTTCGATCTGCTCTTTAGTGAGGGAGGCGTCCACGTTCCGGACGTTCTCGCCACTGTCACGCCTCCTCATCGTGAGGGGCTTGTGTTTTGAGAGTTTCTCCGCGCATCCCGGGCAGAGCTTGTGGCCGTGGGCTTCGTCCACGCATTTCTGGCAGACGTGCCTGGAGCACCACCCGCACAGCCCGACGGACGCTTCCCCGTGGTACTCGCAGGTGCGTTGTTTCATACTCCTATATACGTGGTAGTCCTTAATATGTTTTTCCTCTCGGCAACAGCTTGTGGAGGTACGGCCGGTAGAGTTGTATGAGGGCTGCGACGCCGATGATGAGCATGGCGAGGCTGAGGACTTGTCCCATGCTGAACGTCCAGAGCACGTCTGGGTCGTCCCGCCAGATGGTCGCGATGGGTCTGAGGAGGCCGTAGGCCGCGACGAACCCCCAGAGGAGTGTGCCGTCCTTGAGCTTGCCTTTCTTGGGGTATGCGATTGCCAGTCCTGTCGTGATGATGAGGTTCTTCAGCGCCTCGTAGAGCTGGGATGGGTGCCGGCACTGCTCGTGGCCCGGGAATTTGACGCACCAGCTCACGTCCGTCACCGTGCCGACGAGTTCGGCGTTGATATAGTTGGCGATGCGTCCGAGGAAGAGCGCGAAGGCGGCCGGCAATGCCAGGGCGTCGCCCACTTGCAGTAGCGGTATCTTGTGTTTCCTGCAGTACAGGTATGATGCTAGCGCGGCTCCGATGAGGCCTCCGTGGAAGCTCATCCCGCCGTGCCATATCCGCAGCACTTCTAGTGGGTCTTGCGCCCAGACGTGTGGCTGGTAGAATATGAATTCGAAGAGCCGACCGCCGAGGATGACTCCTAGGATGAGCCAGGTTGCCAGCGTATCAACTCTTTCTGCTGTCAGGTTCTTCACTTGTCCTCGTTTGGCGAGCCGGTGGAGCCACCAGTAGCCGAGGAGGAATCCTATGATGTAGGCGAGGCTGTACCATCTGATGCTGACCGGGCCTATACTGGCGATGACCGGGCTGATGTCGTGGACGAACATTATGAGAGGCGCTCCTCGATGGCCTTGTCGAGCTGGTCTTTCATCATCACGCCGCTGTGGCGGTGGACTTCCTCGCCGTCTTTGTAGAACACGAGGGTTGGGATGCCGCTCACGCCGTGCTCTTGGGCGAGGTCCTTGTGTTCGTCGACGTTGACCTTGCAGATCCTCACGTCGTCGTGCTCCTTGTCCGCCTGTTCGAGGATTGGTCCTTGCATCTTGCACGGGCCGCACCACGGCGCCCAGAAGTCGATGATGCACGTCCCTCTCGTCGCGTCCTTGATAGTCTCCTTGTCGAGTTCTTCCATGGTGTCACCTAATCTTGGTTCGTCTTCAGGCTGTGCTTGGCGAAGAGGAGGTTGCACTTGCTGCAGTGGTAGAGGTGGTCGTCGTCCCCTTTGACGTCGCCGCCGCACACCGGGCATCCTCCGTTGACCGTGTGGATCGCCATGCTCATGGGTTTGCGAATCCAGATTTATAAGCCTTCCTCCTGGGCAACACCATAACATTTAAAAAGCGGTTGTGGTTCCGCTCTTCCGGGTTTAGAACTGTGTTAGCTTCTCGCATCGAGAAGACAAGGTGATACTTGAAATGCACGCGATTTCGCAACAGCAACTCATCGAAGAGGTCTCCAAGGACCTCAAGCAGGCGTTGGACAAGCCCGACTGGGCCGAGTACGTCAAGACTGGCGTGTCCAGGCAACGTCCTCCCGTTAGGGATGACTGGTGGTATGTCCGCGCGGCCTCCATCCTGAGGACGATATACTTCCGCGGTCCTATTGGCGTCTCCAAGCTCCGTACCAAGTACGGCGGCCTGAAGAACCGGGGCGTCGCTCCCGGCAAGTTCTTCAAGGGGAGCGGTAGCGTCGTCCGTAAGATTCTACAGCAGCTCGAGGAAGCCGAGCTCATCAAGCCGGCCGAGCGCGGCGTCCACAAGGGCCGCATGGTGACGTCTAAGGGCGCTTCCTTGCTCTTCGCCGCGTCCAAGCGGGTCTCCGCCGCTGAGAAGAAGGCTGTTAAGGCTGAGGAGAAGCCGGTTGAGAAGAAGGCTCCTGCTAAGAAGCAGGAAGAACCGGTTGAGAAGAAGG
>CAZKVR010000003.1:0-26889 GCA_964556395.1 uncultured Methanosarcinales archaeon | reverse complement strand
CCGGTTGAGAAGAAGGCTCCTGCTAAGAAGCAGGAAGAACCGGTTGAGAAGAAGGAGTGATCATCATGGCTCGTTTCCTACCATTCGCACGCAAGAAGAGGCTGGGCAAGCGCCAGAAGCAGACCCGTTGGGCTCCGTTCTGGACTGTCCCTAAGATATACGGTCCTGGGAGGCGCGTCCACCCGGGCAGGCATACTGATAAGAAGCGCCACTGGCGACGTATCAAGACGAAGGTGTGATCATGGCGACGACTCAGATGACGCAGAAATCTTTCACCATCCCGCTCCGTAAGGAGTTCCAGCAATCAGCCCCTTTGAGGCGTACGCCGCGGGCCGTCAAGGCTGTCAAGGCGTACCTCAAGCGGCACTGCAAGGTCGATGACGTCAGGCTCGGCGCCCGTCTCAACGAGTCGTTGTGGGTGCGGGGCGTCAGGCACCCGCCCGCGCGTGTCTCGGTCGATGTGTCGGTCGAGGACGGCGTTGCCAAGGCTGAGCTCCAGGGTTTCGAGTACGTCGAGGCTGCCAGGCCTCAGGCCAAGCAGGAGCCCGAGTCCTTCAAGGACAAGATGGCGTCCAAGCTCGGCGCCGCCAAGGGTGCCAAGGCTGGCGAGGAGTCATCTTCCGAGAAGCCAGAAGGTTCTCCTGATGGGGCTGAGAAGCCTGCGAAGGAGCAGGAGTCTTCCGAGGCTGATGAGAAGGAGTCTTCCGGTAATCAGGATTCTGAGGACTCTCAAGAGAAGAAATCTGACTCTTGAAAGAATCTTTTTCTCTCTCTTTTTTTTCTAATTAAGTGCTATCTGCAGTTCTTGAAGCATGGCTTTGAGGGCTTGGTCGATGGTCATGAACACGTTCTTGCCTGTCGCCTCGGTGTTCTTCACGGTCCCTTCCGCCTTGACCTCGACGGTGACGTGGAACGTGCCGTCTTGTTGGTCGAGGTTGAGGTCGACGTATTCGCAGTCCTCGTACCGGTCGCAGATCTTGCGGATGTAGCTGCCGACTAGCTTCTTCGCGATCAGGTTGTCCGCGTAATCCAACGCTTCGAAGTTGTGCAGGTGGATATTACTGCCTAGGGTTATCATTTTATTCACACACACCTTGTTGCCCTCGTGTGGTAGTTTTATTATATAAACCTTTGTTTTTCAGAGTTCATGACAATAACATTTTTAAACCGTGTCTGGTTGCTCTCCAGTCCCGCGTCGGGATGTGGGCGATGGCTTGCCTGAATCGTCGTGGCCAGGAAGAACAATGGAGGCTACATAAGAATGGGATATCTCAAGTATGTGAAGGAGTTGTGGAAGCAGCCGAAGAAGAACATGGCTGCAGAGTACAAGGACAAGCTCATCAGCTGGCGGAAGGAGCCTGCCACGGTCCGCGTTGAACGCCCTACCAGGATTGACCGCGCTCGTTCTCTCGGCTACAAGGCCAAGCAGGGCGTCATCGTCGTGCGCCAGCGCGTCCTCCGCGGAGGCCACACCAGGCCTGACATCAAGGGAGGCCGCCGGCCGAGCAGGAATTCCCCTCGCATGGCTTTGAAATCCAGCTATCAGGTCGTCGCCGAGCAGCGCGTCTCGCGCAAGTATCCCAACTGCGAGGTGGCGGGCAGCTACCTCGTCGGCGAGGACGGCAGGCGCAAGTGGTATGAGGTCATACTTTTCGACAGGGATCACCCGGTCGTCAAGGCTGACAAGCGCCTCTCGTGGGCTTTCCGTACGCGTGGCAAGGCGTTCCGGGGCACGACGAGCGCCGGCAAGAAGTCCCGTGGCTTGCGCGCTAAGGGCAAGGGTTCTGAGAAGGTCCGTCCGAGCAGGGCCGCCTCTTTGCGCCGGAAGCATGGCAAGAACTAATCTTTTTTCTTCTCTTCTTCCTTTTCTCTCTATCAGTCTCTGGCTGGTAGGGATAGACCTATGATGGCTCTTTCTTTTGTAAGGTTTTGGCAAGAACTGCGCCTCGTGTCCACATCCATCATGGGTCTGTGAAGAGGTGGTGTTTCTCAGTCCCTTCGAGCTCTTGTAGGATACGCTTCACCACGGCCTTCTTCGGGTCTGGCATGAGCTTGACGCGGTCCCGCATGTCCTTGAGGCTGGTGAAGGGTTCTCCGCGCCGTTCTTCGACGATCTCCCACATGTGCTTCTTCCCCACGCCCGGGAGCAGTTCCAGGGTGTGCATCCTCGTCGAGAGTGGTTGGGCCTTGTTGAAGAACTCTACGATGCGCTCCTCATGCTTCTCGAGAATCTGGTTGATCGCGTGTTCGAGCTCCGCCCGCGCCGTCTGGGTGAGTTTCTTCAGGCCTATCCGGCCGTTGATGTGGTGGACCTTGTCGCGCTTGTCCTCGCCGATGTAGACTTCTTCGTAGGGTTGGAGGAAGACTCCTTTCTTCGGCACGATTTCCAACAGGGTGAACCGTTCCGTCCCCATGGCTTGCGCGACCGGCTGCTTGAGGTGTATGGGGCGGTTATCAAAGGGGTAGCCGTGCGGCAGGAAGTCCAGAACGATAGCTTTCTCTTCCCTTCTCTTCTCCTGTGGCATTGGCTACTCCCCCAACTCGCATCGTCTGCTCTTCCTTGTGAGGTAACTCCTATAAATATTTTGTCCTCGTCGGGACAGAAAAGTAAGCTTTTTACTTGGGTTGGATGGTCTCCTCCACCGCGTTGACGATCTTCTTGAGGTTGTCGTTCGACACGGTGAGGGTGTATCCTTGGAGTATGACCTTGAGTTCTGCCACCGTCCGGGGGACGATGTCGACGATCTTGGTGACGTGCTCTTCCTTGAGCCGAGGCACTTCGAGCTCGTTGATCTTCTTCTTGAGCTCGGTCGCCTCCTTCTGCGTCGTCTTGACGACCTGGTTGAGGTATTCTTCGGTCTTGCCAGCCCTGTAGTTGAGCTCCTCGTCCCGTTTCTTCACCTTGCGGAGGACTGACTTGACTTCCACCAAGGGGAGGGGTTCTTTCTTGAGGATTTCGGGCTGCGTCATGTTCTCACTCCTAACTGGTTTTCTTGAGGTGGACCGGGTGGACGACGACTGTCTTCGGCTTGTTGCCGTCCTTGACCTCGACCGTGTAGCACTCGCCTTGGCGTCCTTTGACCAGGCCGCTCTTGCCGTGGTACCGTGGCAGGTAGGCCGCGCGTTGCACGCCCGGCTCGAGCTTGAGCGTCACCCTATCGCCTTTTTCGAACTGTTGCAGGTAGGCGCGGTGCGAGATCTTGCCTTTCTCACGGGCCTTCTTGGTGAAGATGCCTACTTTCTTCCTTCTGCTGCCGCCGATGCGTGCCATGGTGCCGTGGAGCCTCCGTAGTTTTATAAAGGTTTCTGCTTATTGTTCTGCCTGTTGCTCGTGGGGGACGAGCTCCTCGATGAGCTCTGCGCCGATGCCGGCCTCTTCCATCGCCCGTCGGATCTCGGATTTCTCCTTGCCTTCCATTTCCTTGAGGATGCCTTGGGCCTTCTCCTTCTCTTCGGCGTGCCTCTCCGCGACCTCTTCCTGGAGGTGCTTGCGCTCTTCCTCGAGCTCTTTCCGCTCCTCCATGGTGAGCTCGGTCTTCTCTGCCTTGATGGGCTTGTCGTACTTGCCTTTCTGGACCTCTTCGAAGGCTTCGTGGGCTTTCTTGCCTTCGACCATGACACCCATGCTCTGGCACGTGCCGATGATCTCCTTCACCTTCTCCTTGAGGTCCTTGCCCATGAGGGCGTCCTCTTTCATCTTGGCGATCTTGATGACCTGTTCGATCTTGAGGTCTGCCACGAGGTCTTCGGAGGGTTGGCCGCTGCCTTTCTTCAGCCCTGCCTCCTGCTTGATGAGCGCTGCCGCGGGCGGCGTGCCCACCTTGATGCTATACTCCTTCGTCTCCGTGTCGACTTCGACGGTGACCGGGACTTGCATGCCGTTGAACGCTGCCGTCTTCTTGTTGATGTCGGCTACGACCTGTCCGATGTTGACGCCGAGCGGTCCGAGGGCTGGGCCGAGGGGCGGCGCGGCCGTGGCCTTGCCGCCTTCGATGAGTGATTCTACGCTTTCTTTCGCCATCTTGGATTCATCTCCTTTGAGAGTGTGTAGTGTTGTCGGAAGAACACGAGTTTATTTAAAAGGGTTGTGGTCTTATCCCTTCTTATGACCGTGTCCGTTGATGGGTTCGGTGTGCTTGCACTTGGGGTAGCCGCTGCACCCCCAGAACTCGCCGTAGATGCTCTTCCGAAGCTTCATCGGCTTGCCGCACTTCGGGCACGTCTTGTCTCCCTTGTCGGCTTCCTTCTGCGCTTCTTCCAGCTCCTCTTCCGACTGCTTGCCGGGGCAGTCCATGTTGAGGCACACGTTCGTCGGACGCTTACCCTTCATACGGATGCTCACCAGGGGGTAGTTGTCGTGCTCGCACGTCTTGTCAGTCGCCTTCACCATCCCTTGTTGGGGTAGCGGGGCGGTGAGGTCGCAGTCAGGATAGTTGCTGCACCCGACGAACCGTTTCCGCGTCTTCTTGGAGTGCATGATCTTGAGCGTGCCGTCCTTGCACTTCGGGCACGGGCCGAGGGCTGACTGCTTGTCCTGCGTCTCCCGCTGGGCTTCTAGGAGTTCTTGTCCGATCTCCTTCTCGTGCTGCTTGAACTTGGCGAGCGTCTTGTCAAGCTCTTGTCGGGCGTGTTCTAACACCTTCTCGGGCGTGTGCTGACGCTCCCTGATGCTTTCCATCTCCTGTTCGAACGTTTTGGTGAGCTCTTCGTCGATGATCTCGGGGCAGTACTTCTCGAGCGTGGCGATGGTCCTCATGCCGAGCTCGGTGGCCTGGATGCTCTTCTCCTCCACGTAGCCGCGCTGGTAGAGCGACTCGACGATGTCCGCCCGCGTCGCCTTGGTGCCCAGGTTGCGTTTCTCCAGTTCGTTGACGATGCTGGACGGCGTGTACCGCTTCGGCGGCGTGGTCTCCTTGTCCTGGAGGTCGAGCTGTTTCTGCTTCAGGACTTGCCCTTGTTCCATCGATGGTAGCTGCGTCTCTTTCAGCTTGACGTACGGCTGGTAGAGGTCGTGCCAGCCCGGCTCGACAGTCAGGGTTCCCTTCGCGATGAACGGCTCCTCTTCCACGTCGAGCGTGACGGTGAGGGTCTCCCTCGTCGCCGCCTCTCCGAAGACTGCGAAGAACCGCTTGACGATGAGGTCGTACACCTTCTTGTCACGGCCCGTCAATCCTTTGGGTGCCACGCCGGTCGGATAGATGGCGGGGTGTGCCGGGTCGGTCTTCTTCCCTTCGTTCGGCCTCAACGAGGATTTGTTGAGTAGTTGTTGCGCGTGGTCCTTGTAGTCTTGCTGTTTTGATAGCGCGTTGAGGATCTTCTTGTAGCCTAATTTAGCGGGTAGTTTCTGAGAGCTCGTCCTCGGGTAGGATGTCACGCCGGCGAGGTAGAGGTTCTGGGCTATCTGGAGGGTCTGCTTGGGTGGGATGCCGAACACCCGGTATGATTCTGACTGGAGGTCTCCGAGGCTGAACGGGGTCGGTGGCGCTTGCTTGAACTTCTTGCGTTGCACGTCAGCCACGGTGGCGTCCTTTTCCTTGCACTTGTCGTACACCGCTTGGGCTTTTTCCTGCTCCCAGAACTTGTCCTCCTGGTGCATCGCCGTGACGTCCTCGCCGTCCTTGTCGGCCGTCAGCTCCACTTGCCAGAACGGCGTCGGCTTGAAAGCCTGTATCTCCCGCTCCTTGTCCACGATGATCTTCAGCGCGGGGCCTTGGACCCGTCCTGATGACAACACTTTGAAGCTGCCGGCCGCCTTGACGGCGAGCATGAGGGCTCGTGAGAGGTTGATGCCGTACATCCAGTCGAGGAAGTGCCTCGTCTCGCCCGCTTCCGCCTGGCCCCAGTCGAGGTGGGGTTCCTTCTCGTTGTAGGCTTCTTGCAGGTCTTCCTGCGTGAGGGTTGAGAATTTCATCCTGTGCGCGTCCTTCTGCTTGCACGCGTACTTGACGATGTTGAGGCCTATGACCTCTCCTTCGACGTCGTAGTCGCACGCTACCGTGAAGCTGTCCGCGTCCTTGGCGGCTTTCCGGATGGCGGTGAGGTACTTCCTGGAATAGGCGGCGCCCTTGTCGACGTCCGCCGTGGGCACCCAGGTGATATCATAGCTGGGATACTTGAAGGACTTCTCCTTCTCCGCCACGCTGTACAGGTGGCCGACGGCCGAGACGACTTTGACATCCTTGCCGTTGTGCGTCAATGAGTAGATGGGGACTCCTTTCGGGCCTTCCTTGAGGGCTTTCCCGTCCGCCAGCGCGTCCGCTATCTTCTTGGCGGCGTTGGGCTTCTCTGAGATGATGAGCTCGTAAGGCATAAGGACAGAAGGTTGGGTGGTGGTTTAAAAAGTTGTTCCTTTTAGTACACCCATTCGGTGTGGCCGAGGTGTATGAGGAGGTCGACGCCGAGGCGGTCCAGTCCGACGGGGAGGTCGCATGCGCCGAAGTTGCTGCCTGCCCAGAACAGGAGCTGCGCGTCGGTCTCCCGTTCGAGCCTTCTTTGGATCTCCTCTGCTTGGGCTTTCAGCCCGTCCGGCAACTGTATCATGACTCGCTTGGCATCGTTGTCATTGATATGCTGGGCGAGCTTGCCGTAATCGATGGAATACATTGAAACTGAAGAATAAAGAGGTATTGAAAAAGTTATGCCTTGGTCGAGGATTCTTTCTTCTCCTCGTCCTCCGCGGTTTCCTCCTTGGCTTCCTCCGAGGGTTGCTCTTCGGATTCCTCCTTGGCGGCTTCCTCGGCCTTCTCCTGCTCGGCCTCCTCTTCGGGGAGCATGTCGAGCTCGGCCTCAGGGACCTTGCCGCGGATGGGCTCTCGCTTGAACGCCCTGATGTCCACCGACCTGATGGGGTGGACCTTCTTGAGGTGGTCTTTCAGCGCCTTCTGCACCTTGAACGTGAGGATCTCGTCGACCATGTTGACGAACCCGGTCTCCTTCAAGTGTTGCTTGAGCCATTGCTTGGTCTCGCGTCGGATGTCGGACGCGGTCGAAGAGACGCAGTTCGTCGTGGTGATGACGAGCGGCTTGATGCGGACGAACTGCCCGTCCTTGCTCTTCGTCGTGAACGAGTCTTCCACTTTGGTACGACCCCGTCTGACGAGTCGTTTGAGGAAGCTCTGGACGAGGTGCATGCCGATGACTTCCGTCTGCCCCTGGCCGTCCGCGACCTTGTTGACGCGCAGCTTGACCATCACGTTCTGCTTTTTCATGTCGCCGGTGATGGTGGAGAGGTTCATGTTGATGTGCTTCCCTTGCAGGAGGTCTGAGTTCTCGACATGGCTCTCTCCGATGAGCTTGCTGCCGAAGACCGCCGGCGCGTAGATGGGGAACCACTTCTTCTTCTTGGTCTTTTGCTTGAGGATGGGTTTCTTGGAAGCCATGGTTTCATCTCTACTTCTTGAGTCGCTTGCGCTTCTCGCGCTTCATGCGCTTGCGCTGCCATTTCCAGCGCATCTGGCCTTTCTTCTTCCAGCGTCTTGAGCTTCGTTTCACGGTGATCAGGACTCCTTTCAGTGTGTGGTGGAACAACGGCCTATTTATAAACCTTGCTCCTTGGTAGGGTTTTCTGCCCCGTCCGGGATTCGAACCCGAGTCCCAGCCTCGAAAGGGCTGGATGATTGGCCGGACTACACCAACGGGGCGTGAAATCAGTGAGGATGCCGTTCCTTTTTTAAAGCTATCCTTGAGGGGGAGTGGGCCCGGCGGGATTTGAACCCGCGACCACTGGCTCTCCAAGCGTACCAACCATGCGCGGTTGGCGGTCATATAAGACCAGCGCTCAAACCAGGCTAAGCTACGGGCCCGTTCTTCAGCTGGTGGGCGCGAGTGCCTATTTAAAGCTTGTGACGGAAAACTATAAATCCTTGCTGTGTCGTCCCGTCCGCATGCCATTCCTGTCCCGTGCTGCCTCCGCCGCCCGTACCGGCGTCGCCGTCACCCTCGCCAGCCTGTGGCCTGCCCGGACCATCGCGCCTGAAGCCCCTCGTATCATCGAGTCTTCCGACGCCCACGTCGCCACCTGCTTCCTGCCGCGTGATGATCGCCTCGAGTCGGCGCTCCATCTCTCCAATATCATACAGGACTCCGAGCAGGAGACTATGGCTGCGTACGAGGATGTGAGAAAAGCTTTTACGGACAGCACGTATGACTGGCGGGACCCGTTGCAATCCTTCCGGCTCAGCAGCTTCCTTTCAGACCTTGGCTATTATGGCCGGGAATCAGTGAATCCTCGCAGGGAAAAGACCTATGATGGTGGTTGGGACGTGCTCCGCAAGCGTTTCCCGCACCTCAGGCCGACGGACTGCACCAGCTACGTCCTCTCCGCTTACGCCGCCGCCACCGGCGACGACGCCATGCTCGACCTCTACGAGGGCCTCTCGTACAACCCCTCATCGTTCCCGCGGCGATTCCTCGAGCACTTCACAGACCATGGCTATGAGGCGGTCTTCCTCGCCCCTGACACCGAGGCGGTCGCTGACAGTTGCCGGTACGCCAATGGCTCGCCGGAGAGGGGGTTGACATCGGTGTCCTTCAGGCAAGTGAAGAGGGGCAGCTACTACGCCTCACCCTACCTTGACCTCGTCCTCGCCGACGAGGGGTTCGAGCGTGCGCGTCCGGTCCTCGAGTCCTTGTCAGGCGTTCTCGCGTTCAACGACTTCTACCACTTGGCGTTCCTCGACCACGGCGTCGTCCGTGAGTCCCGCTGGGCGAGCAACCCTTTGCTGGAGGACAACTTCGTCGAGTCCTCATTGTACCACGAGCTCACAAAGAAAAGTGGTCGTGAGGGGCGTGACTGGCGCAACGCGGTCCTCCTGGTCCCTGATGGCACGGTCTCGTTATTGAGAGATTACGTCGGAGAATGAGGTCCTGATGCGAAGGCCGGGATTCGAACCCGGATCACCACCGTGGCAGGGTGGTATACTAGCCAATTATACTACCTCCGCGTATCGTGTGGGAAAGCCGGACGCTCTTTAAAAACTTTGCGGGCTAAGAATGCTTCTTCCGTCGGCCCGTCTTCTTCTTGCTCGTCTTTTTCTTGCGAGAACTCTTCTTCGTCTGCTTGGAAGCCTTCTTCCGATGCGTCTTCCTCGGCTTCTCGTCCATCCCGAGCTTCTCCTCAATCACTTTCTCGCCCTCGTCGCCTTCCTCCGCAATCTTACGCGTGATGAGGATGAGGTCTGACTTGAGGATGAGGTCGTACTGGAAGATGAACACGAACAGTATCAACGCTATGAAAGCCGACTCAAGGAAGTTCCGCAAGCCCGGTATCTGGGAGAGGGCGAAGATGTCCAGCACGCCGACGACCTCGAAGGCGAAGAAGACGACCGCCGCTATGAAGAGGAACACCCATGGCTTGCGGTCGCGGACGTCCTGGGTCTGCTTGAGGAACGACCACGCGTAGATGAGGACGAAGAGCGAGATGAACACGTTGGCGATCTCGAGGATGCCGCCGAGGTACGACGATACCATGATGGTCTCCCTCTACCTGGTTTATTTAAACTTTCTCTTTTCACTTGGTGGTGGTCGAGGACAAAGTTTATAAATTAGCCTTGGAACTCCTCGCTCATACGCCTCTGTAGCTCAGCGGTTAGGCCTATGCCTCGCTAGAGAGCGCTACCTTGGTAAGGTAGAGGTCGCGAGTTCAATTCTCGCCAGAGGCTGATTTTCTCTTGCACAAACCTTAAGAACTCCCTCTTCGCTTCCCGACCCTTGTGATGCTCATGAAAGATGTCTGCATTCTCGGATTGGGGTACGTCGGCTACCCCCTCGCAGTCCTCGCACAGGAGAAAGGATTCGACGTCAAGGGTCTCGACCTCGACCAGGGCAAGCTAGACCTCATCGCCAAGGGCGTCGACCCCGTAACCAAGGAGGAGAACGGCGTCACCTTCCCCGCTGCCAAGGACGACCCTTCTTCCATCAGTGGCGCTGACGTCATCCTCGTCTGCGTCCCCACGCCCGTGGACGAGACCAAGATGCCCGACCTCAGCCCTGTCAAAGGCGCGTGCGAGGCTGTGGCCAAGAACCTCGACCCTGCTAGGAAGCCGGTCGTCATCGTCGAGTCCACCATCAACCCTGGCGTCATGGAGGACGTCGTCAGGCCGTTGTTCGAAAGCCACGGACGCGTCGTCGGCGAGGACGTCTTCCTCGCCCACTGCCCGGAAAGGATAAACCCTGGTGACCCGAAGTGGCACGTCGGCAACATCCCGCGCGTCCTCGGAGCCTTCACAAAGGAAGGGTTGGACAAGGCGTATGGGTTCTACACCTCCATCCTCGAAGGTGAGGTGAAGAAGATGTCGAACATCCGCACCGCCGAGGCGTGCAAGGTGGTTGAGAACGCCTTCAGGGATATCAACATCGCGTTCGTCAACGAGCTCGCACGGAGCTTCGAGATGCTCGACATCGACGTCGTCGAGGTCATCGACGGCGCCGCGACCAAGCCGTTCGCCTTCATGGCGCACTACCCTGGCTGTGGAGTCGGAGGTCACTGCATCCCCGTCGATCCCTACTACCTCATCGAGCGCGCCAAGACGAAAGGTTTCGACCACCGGTTCCTCAAGCTCGCTCGCGAGATCAACGAGAGCATGCCCGAACACGCGGTCTCCTTGTTGGCGGACGCGTTGAACGAGCGTCGGATGAGCGTGAACGGCACCACCGTTGGCTTGCTCGGCTTGTCGTACAAGGCGGACGTCGGCGACGACCGCGAATCCCCATCCTACCGGATACTCGAGTTCCTCAAGAAGAAAGGCGCCCTGGTCGTCACCCATGACCCTCATCTCGCATGCGACGAGCCAGACCTCGAAGAGCTGCAGAAGCGGTGCGACGTCCTCCTCGTCGCCACCGATCATAAGGAGTACCGCGACCTCGACCTCTCCAAGGTCAAGGTGCTGGTGGACGGTCGTAACATGTTCGCGCGCCGGGAATTACCGGGCAGTATCACCTATCGTGGCATTGGCAGGCACTAACCTTTTTAAACATCCTTGTTCTTCTTGAAGATACGCGGGGGTAGCGAAGCCTGGTCAAACGCGCAGGACTTAAGCCCCATTAGAATGGAGACGCCTCTCCTTTGCCGGGAGGACATCCTGTCCCTCAGTGGGTCCGAGGGTTCGAATCCCTCCCCCCGCACATTCTTCACTCGTTCAGGATCTTCTTGTCATACCCGATGATGAGTTTCATGACGAACGGGAACATCAGCGTCGTCACGAGGGCCATGAACACGAGCGCAGAGTATATCTCGATAGGGATGAGGTTGTTCTGCAAAGCCACTTCCGCGATGATGAGTTCGATCGCCCCTCTCGAGTTGAGCCCCCAGCCTACGAGGTGCGTCTGTCGCAGGTTGAGGCTTGTGAATGGCGTCGCCAACACCGCGCCGACTATCTTGCTCAGCGTCGCCACCACCACGACGATGATTGCGAAGTAGGCGTTCTGCGCCAAACTTGTGACGTCGAAGTGCATGCCGATGTTGATGAAGAAGAAAGGTATGAGGAACGCGAACGTGACCTCTTCCAGGTCTTGCACGTCCTCCTTGAATGACACCTTGCGGCGGTCCACGAGACTGATGATGACGCCGGCGACGAAGGCTCCGATGATGGGGCCGAGGTCTAGCTTGTTCGACAGCACCGCGACGACGAGGCCGAAGAGTATGATGAAGGAGAGCGTCGCTATACGGGAATGCTCTCGCTGGACGGCCCGCAGTATCTTAGGGAACACCTTGTACGTCGCTAGGACGACGATGACGAAGATGATGAGCTTGACCGGCAGCAGGGCGAGTGCTGAGTAGTCATGGTTCGACAGGACTATCACGATAGAGAGGAAGATGATTTCGAACACGTCGTCCAGGATGCCCGCGCCGAGCATGATGACTCCTAACTTGGTGTTGAGAGCCCCCATCTCGAGAAGGACTTTCAGCTTCGTACCTTCTGCTGTGAGGGATATGGCGCCGCCGAAGATGAGTGCGGCGAGAGTGGGATAGTCGAACGCCTTCAACAAGGTGAACCCCATGGCGAACGGAAACAGCACGCTGAACAACGCCAGTATCAAGGTATCCTTGCTGGACTTCTTGAACTTGGCGATATCGATCTTCATCCCTGTCAATAGCAAGAGGAAGATGATGCCCAAGTCTGCGAGGAATCCTATGTCTGCCTGTATGTCTCCGGTGACGAACGCCTTGATGAACGGCAGTCCGAGGATGACACCTGTGATGAGCTGTCCTATCACTCGGGGATATTTAATCTTGAAGAAGAACTCGCTGAGGATGAACGAGAGCGTGAGCGCGATGGCGACGAAGGTAAGGGTGTCGAGCATTCCTCCTCCCATGATAAGGATGGTTTAAAACCTTTGTGTCTCACTCGACGGTGGTCAGGAAGAAGAAATGAAGAAGAAAGGAAAAATGGTTTATTGCTCTTTGAGGGCTGCCTGCGCCGCCGCGAGACGCGCGATGGGCACCCTGAACGGGGAGCAGCTCACGTAGTCCAGTCCCGTCCTGTGGCAGAACTCCACGCTGGCCGGCTCGCCGCCGTGCTCGCCGCAGATGCCGAGCTTGAGGTTGCTCCTCGCGCTTCGGCCTTTCTTGGCGGCCATGTCGACGAGCTGTCCGACGCCGTCCTGGTCAAGCACCTGGAACGGGTCTTTCTCGAGCAGTCCCTGCTTGACGAAAGAGGGCACGAACTTGCCTACGTCGTCCCGGCTGAAGCCAAGGGTCATCTGCGTGAGGTCGTTCGTGCCGAAGCTGAAGAACTCCGCTTCCTCGGCGATCTCGTCAGCCGTAAGCGCGGCTCTGGGGACTTCGATCATCGTGCCGATGAGGTACTTGACTTCAGGTTCCTCTCCGAGGACTTCCTTGGCGACCCGCTCTACGACGGCCTTCTGGTCCTTGAGCTCGTTGACGTTGCCCACGAGCGGAATCATGACTTCCGGCTTGACGTCGACGCCGTCCGCCTTGACCTCTTTGGCCGCCTCGAAGATGGCGGTGGCCTGCATCTCCGTGATCTCAGGGTAGGTGATGCCGAGCCTGCACCCCCGGTGGCCGAGCATGGGGTTGGTCTCGTGCAGCTCCTCGATAGTTTTTCGGACCGTCTTCTCATCCACGTCCATGCGCTCCGCGAGCTCCTTGATATCCTTGTCCTCGTGCGGGACGAACTCGTGGAGTGGTGGGTCGAGCAACCTGACCGTGACGGGCATACCGTCCATCGCTTTGAACAGGCTGGCGAAGTCCTCCTTCTGGTACGGCATGATCTTCATCAGCGCCTTCCTCCTGGCTTCTTGCGTTTGCGAGAGTATCATCTCCCTGACAGCCTTGATGCGGTCGCCTTCGAAGAACATGTGCTCCGTCCTGCAGAGCCCGATGCCTTCGGCTCCGAACTTGAGCGCTACGCCGGCGTCCTTCGCGTTGTCCGCGTTCGTCCTGACGCCGAGCTTTCGGAACTCGTCAGCCCATTCCATGAGCTCTGCGAACGAGCCTGACAGGTCGGGGTCGATGACCGGGATCTTGCCGGTAAATATCTCTCCTGTACTGCCGTCCAGCGTGAGGTAGTCCCCTTCGGTGAACTTGTTCGCTCCGATCTGGAGCGTCTGGGCATCCTCGTCGATCTTCGCGTCGCCGCAGCCGGAGACGCAGCACTTGCCCATGCCTCTGGCGACGACGGCGGCGTGGCTCGTCATGCCGCCCCTGGCGGTGAGGATGCCGGTCGCGGCGTCCATGCCCATGATGTCTTCCGGGCTCGTCTCGTTGCGGACGAGCACGACCTTGTAGCCTTCGTTCTTCATCTCGACCGCTCGTTCCGCGTCGAATGCTATGACGCCGACCGCGGCTCCAGGGCTGGCCGGGAGGCCGGTGGCGATGACGTCGTGCTCCTTCCGTGCAATCGGGTCGAGTCCCTTATGGAGGAGTTGGTCTAGCTGTTGCGGGTCTACCCTGAGGACTGCGGTCTTCTTGTCGATGAGCCCTTCCTTGAGCATGTCGACCGCGATCCTCACCGCTGCTTGGGCTGTCCGCTTCCCGTTCCTGGTCTGGAGCATGTACAGCTTGCCTTCCTGTATGGTGAACTCGAGGTCCTGCATGTCCTTGTAGTGCTCTTCCAGCTTCTGGTATATCTCGACGAGTTCCTTGTACACGTCAGGCATCTGGTCCTCTAGCGTGCTGATGGCTTTGGGCGTCCGGATGCCTGCGACGACGTCCTCTCCTTGCGCGTTCATGAGGTATTCGCCGTAGAACTTCTTTTCGCCCGTGCTGGGGTTCCTGGTGAAGCACACGCCTGTCCCTGAGGTGTCGCCCATGTTGCCGAACACCATGGTCTGGACGTTCACTGCCGTCCCTTTGAGGCCTTTGATGTCGTTGAGTTGCCGGTAGTTGATGGCGCGCTCGTTGTTCCACGAGCCGAAGACTGCGTCGATGGACCGCATGAGTTGTTCCTTGCTGTCTTGGGGGAAGCTCTCGCCCTTGGCGTCGCGGACGACCTTCTTGTAAGCTTCCACGACTTCCTTGAGGGCTTCGGTGTCGAGGTCGGTGTCGACTTCCGCGCCTTTCGTCGCCTTGACTTTCTCGAGGGCTTGTTCGAACTTGCTGTGTGGGACGCCCATGACGACGTCTCCGAACATCTGTATGAAACGCCTGTACGCGTCCCATGCGAAGCGGTCATTGCCGGTCTTCTTCGCGAGGCCTGCGACGATGTCGTCGTTGAGGCCTAGGTTGAGGACTGTGTCCATCATGCCGGGCATGCTTACCGCCGCGCCGCTCCTGACTGAGAGGAGGAGGGGGTCTTCCGCGTCGCCGAGCTTCTTGCCCATGGCGTCCTCGAGTTTGGCGAGGTTCTCGTCGATTTCCTTCTGCGCTTCTGCCGGGAGCTGTTCGCCCGCGTCGTAGTAGGCTGCGCAGGTCTCCGTGCTGATCGTGAATCCTGGCGGGACTGGGACGCCGAGGTTGGCCATCTCTGCGAGGTTGGCGCCTTTGCCGCCGAGGCTTTGCTTCAGTTCTTTCTTGCCTTCAGTCTTTCCTGCACCGAAAAAGTATACGTGTTTCATAGAGTTTCACTCTCCTGTATCGTAGGGTGTCTGCTAGCTCCCCACACCTTTTTTTCTGCGTCGCGGGCGACAAAACCGTCCTTTAAATGTGTTGCGGTCTCGTCGCCAGAATTTTGTTATTGGCTCTCGTACTTGCGCTTGAACGTTTCGATGAACGTGTCGAACGAGTTTTCGTCGACCACCGCGCCGCACGCCTTGGGGTGTCCGCCGCCGTAGCCGTCCACGTCTGCCAGGGCTTTCTTGAGCGGGCCGATGACTTCCTTGTGCTCCGACCGGAGGCTCATGATGACCTTGCCGTCGTGCTTGCGTCCGATGACGATGGCCTTGTCCTTGTTGCGGTACTTGAGCTCGTTGGCCAGCTCACCGCTGAATGAGTATTGGTCGTGGCCGTAGATGAACACGAGTGTTTCCTCATCCTCCTTGACCGCCGCAGACGCTTGCTCATACAGCGGCTTGTATGCTTTCATGACGCGCTCGTAACGCTTGTACAGGTACTTCCCTTTCGGCGATGTCTGGTGCAGTATCTCTTCCGGTTTCTCGATCCTGGTGATTATCTTCGCGGCGGTCATGCATGTCCGTACCGGTCCTTTGAGGTTGAAGTTGAGCACCCTGATGATCGTGCCGAGCGGCGAGTCGAACAGGGCTTCCCCTTGGTGGTCGATGCCTTCCGGCAACAGTTCGGGGTGTTCCTTCCGCAACTGCGCCGCGAGGTCCTTGTCGTAGTGGTAGTCCCCGACGATACCGGCCATGGCTATCCAGAGGTCTTGCTTGGTGACCTGGTACGCCCAGTACGCCGTCGGCCTGCCGTCCTCCTTGTCGTAGAGCCGCGGGTTGTAGTGCGTCATACGCTTGGGAAGGTGGAGGTCATGGTCAGGCTCGTGGTGGTCGAGCCAGTGGATGGGTGCCGGGATGTTGTCGATGAACTCTTGCGTTATCTGCGCGAGGTCCAGTATGAAGACCGCGTCTGGCTGGTACTCCTCGTACTTCCTCGTGAACTCCTCGGTGAGCTTTGGCCGGCCGCTGATCATCACTCCCTTGCCGTCTTTCTTGTACTTGTACAGCAATGCGTACGACGTGATGCCGTCGGCGTCCCCGTCGAAGAAGAAGAGCGGTCTCGTGGACTCGTCCAGCGCTTTGCGGAACCTGTCGAGTTGTTCTGAGGGGATGCTCATGAGGTGTGTGAGTGGCAATGGCTGGTTTAAAAAGGTTGCCGTTCCTCAGCGGTCCTTGCGCACCGTCACCTTGTCCGTGGCGAACGTCCAGCCGTTCACCTTGAGGAGGTTCTTCTCGTGGCGCTGCCCTGTCAGGACCTTGAGCGCCTTGTTCACCGCGAGGGCTGCCGTCAACTTGACGGTGGTGGGTAGGACGTTGCCGTCCTCGGCTTCTGGCGCGTGCTTCTCGAGGAATCCCCTGACCTCCGAGAATTTGGTGTCGTCCAGTACGAGGACTCCTCCTTCCGCTCCAGCCGCCCGGGTGTAGACGAGCGGCGTCTCCTTACGGGCGTCGTCGACGAGAATCGTTGTCTTCTCGTTGTGGCTGCACTCGATGATGACGTCGGCGTCGACGAGGAACGCGTTGTTCTCGACGAGCTCCTCGTGGAATGCTTTGACCTTGATGTCTGGGTTGATGTCTTCCAGGAGCTTCTTGGCCTCTTTCGCCTTGAACTTGTTCGCGTGCTCGCTGGCGAAGAGCGAGAGCTTGTCCAGGTCTTCCTCGTAGATGCGGTCCTTGTCGATGATGCGGAGGTTGACGCCCATCCTGGCGAGCATTTCCGCCGCGGCAGAGCCTAGCGCTCCTAGTCCGACGACGGTGACGGTCTTCTGCCTGATGCTGGCTGCGTCGCTTCCGAGTTCCTTGACTGCGTCCGTGGATGCGTATCTTGTCATCTGGGTTGCCTCACCGCCCAAGGAGGTGAAGGGTCTTATTTAAATATTCGTGTGCACGCGTTCGTGGTGCTCAACGGCCTCGAGGACCTTCTCCGCCGCTTCCTCAGGAGTGATGTTCGTCGTGTCGATGACCGCGTCGTAGTTGTCCTTGTCGAAGCAGTCGAGGCCGTAGTACTCCTTGTAGCGTTTCCGGTCCGAGGCGATGCGTTCCTTGAGGTTCTCCTCCGTCTCCTCGACGGTGGCGAAGGTGCGCTCGTTCCGGCCTTCACCTTTGTTCTCGTCGTGGTGTATCCTCTTCGCCGCTTCGTGGAGGTCGACGTCGAGGTAGACCTTGAACGAGTGCGGTATGAAGTGGAATGACGTCCGACCTTCGATGACGAAGTCGTCCTCTTCCTCGCCTAGCTTCTGTTGGTACTCGTCGACCTCTTCGTCGGTGCTCGGGTCGGTCTCTCCGAGCCGGTTGTACTCCTCGATGGTCATGCCGCGCTTCCGCGCCGCTTCCCGTCGGATGCCGCCGATATAGTACCTCTTGTAGCCGAGCCTGTCAGCCACCATCTGCGCGACCGTGCTCTTCCCGCTGCCGGGCGTGCCTGAAAAAGAGATTATCATGTTCTCGTCACGAAAAACCTTGTTTATATAGTTTTGCCGTCCCACTGGTCGTCCGCGGCGCAAATCTTTAAAACCAGTCCTCGTTCCTCCCTTCTCAGGAACTGAAATCAGTGGAGGGATTATGTGTGAACAACAACCGATCTTCCTATCAGCCGGTCTACATCCTGCCCGAGGGCAGCCAACGCAACACCGGGCGTGACGCCCAACGCCTCAACATCCAGGCCGCCAAGGCCGTCGGCGAGGCCGTCCGTACCACTCTTGGCCCGAAGGGGATGGATAAGATGCTCGTCGACTCGTCCAACGAGGTGACTGTCACGAACGACGGCGTCACAATCCTGAAGGAGATGAACATCGAGCACCCTTCCGCCAAGATGATAGTCGAGATAGCCCAGACACAGGAGGATGAGGTGGGTGACGGCACCACGACCGCTGTCGTCCTCGCGGGCGAGCTCCTCAAACGCGCTGAAGGGCTCCTCGACCAGGAGATACACCCGACCGTCATCGCCAAGGGTTACCGGCTCGCCGCCGCCAAGGCGCAGGAGGTGCTCAAGGACCTCGCCGAGCCCGTCACGCCGAAGGACACCGCTTCCCTCTCCAAGATCGCCATGACTGCCATGACAGGTAAGGGGGCGGAGAACAACAAGGAGTTGTTGTCGAAAATCGCTATCCGGGCGTTACGCCAGGTCGCCGTCGAGGACAACGGTTCCATGATCGTCGACAAGAGCGACATCAAGCTCGAGCCAAAGGTGGGTGGTGGCGTCGAGGAGACCGAGCTCATCAAAGGTGTGGTCCTTGACAAGGAGCGTGTTCACAGCGCCATGCCGCTCAAGGTCGAGGGTGCCCGTATAGCCCTTATAGACTCGCCGCTCGAGGTGAAGAGCACTGAGATGGACGCTAAGATCAACATCACCGACCCTGCCAAGATGCAGGAGTTCCTTGACATGGAGGAGAGCATGCTCCAGGAGATGGTTGACCGCGTCACCAAGACGGGCGCCAACGTGGTGTGCTGTCAGAAGGGCGTCGACGACCTGGCGCAGCACTTCCTCGCCAAGAAGGGTGTCTACGTCCTGCGGCGTGTGAAGAAGAGCGACATGGAGAAGCTCTCCAAGGCGACCGGCGCATCCATCATCACGGACCTGAAGAACCTGTCTTCGAAGGACCTCGGCAAGGCCGGCCTGGTTGAGGAGGTTCGTGTCGGTGACGAGGGGATGACCTATATCCGTGATTGTCGCAACCCGCGTAGCGTCACCGTCCTCGTCCGTGGCGGGACCGAGCACGTCGTGGACGAGGTGAAGCGGGCGTTGGAGGATGCCTTGGGTGACGTCGCCGCAGCTTTGCGTTTGCAGTTCGTCGTCGCGGGTGCGGGCGCTTCCGAGGTCGAGCTCGCCAGGCACCTTCGCCAGTACGCCGACGGCTTGTCGGGTCGTGTCCAGCTCGCGGTGCGGGCTTTCGCCGACGCCATGGAGGTCGTCCCTCGTACGTTGGCTGAGAACGCTGGCCTCGACCCTATCGATGTCATCACGGATCTCAAGGCGGCTCATGATAATGAGCGTCGCTGGGCTGGCATCAACGTGTTCACGGGTAAGGTGATGGATGCGTGGAAGCAGGGTGTCATGGAGCCTTTGAAGATCAAGACCCAGGCGGTGAGCAGCGCCGCCGAGGTGGCTGTGATGATATTGCGCATCGATGATGTCATCCTCAGCGAACCTCAGGGCGGGCAGAAGTCCGGCCAGTCAGGCCAGGAGTATCCTGGCATGCCTGAGATGTGAACTTCTTTCTTTCACCTTCTTCTCGCCTAAAGATTTATATATGAGTGTGTTCGTTGTGGTTATTGAAAAGAGGTGTGGTGGTGACTGACGAGTATGAACTCTTGCCGGCTGACGAGTTAGACCGGCTGCGCAAGGAAGTGGAGCGGCTCAAGGCGAACCCTCTCGGCGGTACTGAGAAGGGCGAGACCTTGATGGAGAGCGTTGACAACCTCACTGCTTCTGTCAACAAGCTCATCAGGATTTTCAGCGACGTCGATCAGGAGATGGTGCAGGAGTACGAGAAGGTGCGCTCCGTCAACCACGAGCTCGAGGAGCTCAAGGAGCAGAACAAGAAGATCGCTTCCGGCATCCTCACCGTTGCGAAGATGGTCGAGGACGGCAAGGGCTCGTCTGGCAGGTCTGAGGGTTCGAAGGGTGGTGATTGGTCTGGCGACGCTTCTCAGGAGGTGCCGTCGTTCCCGGAAGAGGGTGCGGGCAAGCAGGATCGGCCTCCGCAACAATCACCGTCTCCAGGGTCTTCTCAAGCTCCATCCCAGCCCGCTCCTCCGCCTGATCATCAGGGTTCTCAGGGTCAGTCGCAGCAATCTCCACCTCAACCCGGATATCAACCTTCTCAGCAGCAGTCTTCGGGTGGTTGGGGCTGGCAGGAGCCGGCGTTCTCGACGTTCGACTCGTCTCAACGATCCCAACCTCCTCAGCCGCAGCCTTCGCCCAACGCCCAGGATTCTCAAGGTCTGTCTCAGCAGCCTCCACAGGCGCCTCCCGGGCCTGCGCCTCAGCAGCCTCAGGACCCGTTCGACCGCGCGTTCCAGCGGCACCAGCCGCGCCAGCCGCCGACCGATCCGTGGCAGCCGTCGTCTCCTCAACCGTCTCCGTCACAAGGGTCTCAGCAGCCTCCACAGGCACCTCCTCCTGGTCCTGGTTCTTCGCAGGGTGGCTCGCAGCCTTCTCAAGTGCATTCTCAGGCACCTCCACCCCCTCCGCCTCCGGGCGGTCCTGAAAATCCTTCTGAGGGGTCTCGGCAGCCTTCTCAACAGGGCATGTCTCCGCCGCCGACTCAGGACTCCGGCGATTCGCAGGATGATGGTGGTATGCCTGCTCCTCCGCCTCCTCCTACTAAGAATAATAAGGGCTTGTTCGGGTTGTTCAAATGAGGCTCATGTTCGCATACTCGTGCGTCGGCAGCCTCTCGCGGGCTGCGCGTCGCATTCGTCGGGAGGATCGTCGCCGCACGTTGGATGCTGTCAAGAAGGAGTTGGGCTTGTTCGACCAGTACTTGGCGCGCTTGCAGGAGTCCGGCCGGTTAGCGTCTGAGAAGATCTCCGCGTATAAGCGTCAGATCGATGGTCTTAAGTCGTCCGTGTCTCGTCTCGAGCAGGGAGATTGAGAAAGGAAAAAGAATGGGTAAAAAAGTTCTTTTTAGAGGTCTTTCGCCATGACCGTGCGGCGGTTGTTGGCCTCCGCGCGCTTCAGGGCTTCTGAGATGAGCGCCTTGGCCTTCGCGTCCAGCGCTTCGGCGAAATCACCAGCAACGTTATAGTTTCCGACAAGGTCTTTTATCTTCGCTTTTACAACAATCGAGTCACTCATGCGTTAACACCTCACAGTTTGTTGTTCTATTATTGGCAACAGCCGGCCTCTTTATATAATTTTTGCTTCTCGAGGCTTCATGCGGCGTTATTCGTGGGTGTACCAGAAGACCGGAGCGCCTTCTTCATGGTGGTCGAGCCTGCAGAACGCGTATCTTTCGAACTGGATGACACTGCCTTCCTCCAGTTCTGCGATGTTCTCTTCGCAGAGGATGTCCGTCGTGGTGGTGTCGGGCATCATCAGCTTGGCCTTGACTTCCCGTCCTGAGAGCGGTACGAAGTGTATGAGGCCGTGCGTGTCCTCGAGCTTCTTGTAGTCCTCGTGGCTCGTGCTGACGTATTCGAATGTCTCGTCGTCTCGTTTGCGGATGTTCATGCTGTCTATCAGCCTGACGACGCCTCCTCTTGGTATACGGTCGAGGTCTTCTCGTTCGAGGGCGTACCTTTCCGTGACTGGTAATCTTCGTTCCCTTGAGTCCTCGTTAGGATTGTACTTGAGCTTGAACTCCTTGAGGTTTTCTGGGATATCTTTCACTGTGATTGTGACGGGCTCCTTGACCGCGGCGTAACGCTTGGCCTTCTTGTCGAGGAGGTTGCGGTTGATGGCGGCGATGACGCCGAAGTCGAGGTTGGTCTGCGTCTTCGACAACCCTACTTGGTGCGCGAGTTCGATGAACGCATCGCGTAGGATACCTCTCCGCCTGAGGGCTCTGATGGTGACGAGCCGCGGGTCGTCCCAGCCGAGGTAGTCGCCTGTTTCGATGAGTTCGCGGATCTCCCGGCCTTTGGTCGTCGCGCCGGTGACGTTGTATCGTCCGTAGTGGACGTACTGGACCGGCGGGAATCCGAACAGGCTCGCGATGTGGTTCTGGAGCTCTATGCGTTGGTCGAACTCGTTGCTCCGCATCACGTGGGTGACGCCGCACAGCCCTTCTTCGATGGCGCACTCGTAGTCGTACATCGGCCACACCTTGTATTTCTCGCCTTGGCGGTAATGCTTCTTGTGGCTTGAGCGGTAGATGACTGGGTCTCGCATGACGGCGTTCTTGTGCTGCATGTCTATCTTGAGCCTGAGGACGTGGCTGCCTTCTTCCGTCTCGCCGGCTTTCATGGCTTCCCATTGCTTCCGGTTCTCGGCTTCGTCCTGGTCGCGGTGGGCGCATTCTTCCATTTCCCGGCGGCCTTTTGCCATGTCTTCCCGGCTGCAGTTGCACACGTACGCCTCTCCGCGGCTGATGAGCTTGTCCGCGTAGTCGAGGTAGGTGTCCATGTGGTCTGACGCGTACACCTCTTCGTCCGGCTCGAGCTGTAGGAATCCGACGACGTCTTCGTAGACTGCGTCGACGTACTCCTGCCTGGCTTTTTCAGGGTTGGTGTCGTCGAACCTGAGGACGACCTTTCCGTCGTATTTGCGGCCGTAGAGGTGGTTGAGGAGGAAGCTCATCGCGTGTCCGAGGTGGTTGTACTTAGACGGCTCGGGCGGGATGCGCGTCACCACCTTGCCCTGCTCCGCCTTCGGGAGTTCAGGCAGGGTTTTCCGATCCTCCTTGCGTTGCTTCTTGGCCTCTGCCTGTCTCTTGTCGTGTTCCGGGTCGAGGCTGAGGAGTTCTGCTTTCTGTGCTTCCAGGGAGAGCTGGTTGACTTCTTCCACCACGTTGTTGATGGCTTGCATCGTGGTTTTCATGTCTTGCTTGGCGTCCGGGTGTTCTTGGATGAGGCTTCCGATGATGGCTTTAGGGTTGGCCTTGCCGTCGTACTTGACGGCGTTCGCGAGTGCGAGCTTCCTGATGGTCTCTCTCATGGTGTCTTGTTGGACGGCCTTGTTTTTTATAAAGTTTCTCTTGCGCTTCCGAGCATAATCTTTTTAAAGCCAGTGTGTTACCCGTCGTCGTGCGGGCTCGTAGCTCAGTCTGGTAGAGCGCTCGGTTGGCAATCGGGAGGCCGCGGGTTCAAATCCCGCCGAGTCCATCCGTTTATCCTGGTTTCTCCGCAAACTTTATATGTGCTTGAATCCATTATAGGTGTGCGGAGGTATGTCTTTTGGAGCTCGATGTAGTGTTCAGGAATGAGAAACGTGAGAAGCTCGTCGGCGTGTTGTCCTATCCTTTGGGCAGGGAGACTTGTCCTAGCGTCATCCTGTGCCATGGGTTCGCTGCTGACAAGGAGTCGCACTTCCTCCCTGCGTTGAGCGAGGCGTTGGTCAAGGAAGGTATAGCTGTGTTGCGGTTCGACTGTCGGGCTTGCGGCCGCTCAGAGGGCGATGAGCACCCGACCTATAGGACTATGGTCGAGGATGTCAAGGCTGCCTTGTCGTTCTTGCGGGGCCAGGAGCGCATCACTTCCGTCGGTCTGGGCGGCCACAGTATGGGTGGGACGAGCGTTATCATGGCTGCGTCCCAGGATGGTGATGTCGGTGCGGTCGTGTCGTTCGGCGCCGTCGCCGACCCTCACCGGTCCGCCAAGGCGAAGCGGGAGGACTTCGTCGAGGACGGCGATGGTTATTCCTTGAAGGTGGGTTCCAGGACGTTCCGGTTCTCTGAGGCGTGGTTCACCGACGCGTCCAAGGTCAAGCCGCTGGAGGCTGTCCGTTCCTTGTCCGCGTCGCTCCTCGTCGTACACGGCACGGCTGACGACCGCGTACCGTTGGATGACGGCAAGGATCTCTTCCTCAAGTCGAAGCTTCCTAAGTCGTTGAAGATGATTGACGGGGCAGGCCACATGTTCAAGGGCTTTGAGGACCAGCTTGTCAGGTCTTCCGTGAGTTTCTTCTGCTCGTGGCTGAAGATGGAGAAAGAGGAATAAGGAAAAAGGTTTTTTATTGTTCTTGGTCGCCGAGGGTGTCCTTGGCGGCGCCGCTGCTCGCACGGTATATCGTGGCGAAGGAGGGTGCGACGACGATGTAGTCGTCTCCGAAGCCTGCGATGTCCCCTTCGATGGCGTCGCACGTCTTCTTGAGCTTGTTGATGGCTCGCTTGAGCTCGACGATGTCCTTCTCCTTGAGCGGCTTGATGTTGATCAGGCAGACCGTGTAGCCTTCCCTCAGCGCGTCGAGGACTGGCTTGATGTCGGAAAAGTCTTCCATGACGAACGGCCGCACCATGATCTTTGAGGAGGTTGAATCTTCAGGTTCGGTGTTGAGCTCGACGTACTCGTCTTCTGCTTCTATGTTGTCGTCCTCGTCAAAGCTGGCTTTTTTGAATTTGCGTGCTGAAAACAATCGTTTCATCCCTCACTTCCCTCCGTGGAAAAACCTGTCTTTTGGCGTGCCCGGCATCCTATTTAAAACTTTCGTTTCGACTGCTTGGTCATATAAGGGCCTTCCTGCTCGTAGCCGAGCTTGCGGTAGTAGCCGCGGACGCCGACACCGCTGATGACGGCTATTTTCGTCTTGCAGGCCTTCCTCGCGGTCTCTTCCGCCGCTTCCATGAGCTTCTTGCCGACGCCTCTGTGTTGGGTCTTGCGCTCGTCCTTGCCGATGAGGACTGCCTGTCCGTAGACGTGGAGTTCTCTCACGATGGCGGTGTCCTCGGTGATGGCCGGGTGGAGGCTTCTCGCTGGCAGCCTGAGCCTGACGAATCCTAAGAGCTTGTCCTCCGCTTCCATGCTGATGAAGTGTTCCGTACCATTGCTCGCTTTATAGGTCTGGATTTTGACGTGTGGTTCTTCCTTGACAGCCGTGTCTCGCACTTCTCGGCACCGGATGCACCTGCACGTCACTCCTTGCTTCTTCGCCTCTTGGTGTACCATCTGGCGTAGGTTGGTCTTGTCCACGCCCGCCGTGGTCGCATCGGTGGGTATGTCTCGTTGGATGCGCATGATCCGGCACCATTCCGGCACGTGCTGTTTGAGGTCGAGGATGACGTCTATCGCTTCCTGGCTGGTGAGCGGCTCGTAGACTCCTTTCTCGTAGTCCTTCTCCAGGGCGGTGCCCGGCATGACCATGCAGGGGTAGAGCTTGAGCATGTCCGGCCGATAATCCTCGTCGTCGAACAGTTCTCGCAATATGCGTTTGTCCTCTTCGATGTTGATGCGCTTGCCGTCCTTGCCGGGGAGTCCCGGCATCATGTGCGCGTTGAGCTTGAACCCGAGGTCTCGCAGCTCTGCGAAGCTCCGCTTCGTGTCCTCGACCGTGTGGCCGCGGTGGACTGCCTCGAGTATGTCGTCCCTCGTCGTCTGGACCCCTAGCTCTATCCGCGTCACGCCGAGGTCCAATAGTTTCCGACCATGTTCTTTGAAGCCGTGGTCGGGCTTGGTCTCGATGGTGAGGCCGACGCACCTGATGGTGGCTTCTTCATTGAGCGCGTGCTCTTCTCGCAAGGGTTTCTCGTCTTTCCTTTTGAGTGCCAGGACTCGTCGCTTGATGGTGTCCGTCCGGTCCGGGTCGTTCACCCTTCCTGGTAGCTTGAAGAAGTCCTTGAACCGTTCCAGGTCGAACTCTCCGTCAGGGAAGAACTCTTCCGAGAAGTCGTTGTATGCCTTGAAGGAGAGCCTGACGAACTCCTCCTGGTAGTCTTCCGGCAGCGCCGGGAAGGTTCCTCCCATGACTATCTGCTCCACCTTGTCCGGGTTCTGGCCCATGACGACGTACTGTTCGAGCCGGTTGAACACGATGCGGTAGGGGTCGTACTCCTGTCGTTCACCCCTCATCGTCGAGGGCTCCTTGCCCGTGTACGATTTGGGCGTGTCTCCGAAGCTGCTGTCGGGGCCGCCTGGGCAGTACGTGCACGTGCCGTGCGGGCACGGGTATGGCTTGGTCATCGTGGCGACGACGGCCACGCCGGAGCCTGTGCGTACCGGCTTGGTCTGCAGGTATGGCTTGACGTGTGGCAGGTCTTCTTTCTCGGCGTGCATGAGGACCTCGATGTCCGTCGGGATCGCCTTCCGGCCATGCTCTTTGCACAGGGAGACCTTCTTCTTGGCCAATGAGTCCTTGTCAGGCTTGGTTTCTTTGATCCAGGCGAGGAGGTCGTTGAAGTAAGCCATGGGGTGAGGCGGAACCAGACGGTGTTTATAAAGAAACCTGTCTTCTGATGAATCTGGAACTCTGTTATCCCGAAACTGGTTCCGGTCACGAAACTGGTTCCGGTCACGAAACTGGTTCCGGTTTAAAAGTGTCCCATGTTTGTTTTGGTGTTTTGTAGTTTAAGCTCATGTGTGGTCTTTCGTTGTTGTAGTGTTTGATGTAGTCTTTTAGGTTGTTGTAGCTGCCTGTTGCATATTCTGTTTTGTAGGTTAGGAAGAATCGTTCTACTTTGCCATTGGTTTGTGGTCTGTTGACGCGTGCGAGGTAGTGTTTGATGCCCATGGCGTCTAGTGTTATGCGCCATTGGGTGTGTTCTTGTTGTGCGTTTGGGTGGTTAGCGTAGTACGTTGATCCATGGTCTGTCATAATGCATTTTGGTTTTCCAAAACAGGCGATGCCTGTTTTGAGGAGTGCGATGCTGCGCTCGGTTGTGGGTGAAGTATACAGTCCGTAGCTGGTTATTATTCTTGTTTTGTCGTCGAGAAAAACACTTAGTTGTTTTTGCGAGTAAGGATCGTACGTCCAATCAGTATGCCATAGGTCGTTCGGGTTTGGAAGTTCATAACGAACCCATTTACGGGGTTTCTGCTTTTTTATATTAGGGACTACCTTGCTGTTTCGCACAAGCAATTTCTCAATCTGACGATGACTAATACTGAATCCTTTTTGTTTGAGCAATTGCTCGATACGGCATGCGCCGTATCCGAATCTTCGTCGAAGATCGAAGATTATAATCTCCACGGTGCTGTTCAGTACTAATTCCGGACGACCAGTCTTATGGTCAACTAACCCCTCATAACCTTCAGCCTTATAAACTCTCATCAGACGACGAACATACCCTTCAGACACCTTCTGAGCAAGCGCTACGCGCTTGACAGGAACTCCTTTTAAACGCTGTTTCACTATCCACGCACGCTTTTGAAAAGAAAGCTTGAACACTGAAAACACCCCCTCATCAAGAAAAGGAAAGACAAGCGGAACTAAAAACGTGATAGCAC
>CAZKVR010000002.1:0-148821 GCA_964556395.1 uncultured Methanosarcinales archaeon | reverse complement strand
GTCGACGAGTCGCGGCGTTCTCTACCCGGCCCACGAGATCAGCAGGCGCGGGAGTGTGTGGGTAGAGATCAAATGGCATGCTACTGCCGCGGAAGAATGCTTTTTTTTAATGGGACGGCGACCACCGAGCTCTACACCCTGCAAACCCTCGGGCTGGATGCCGGGCTTGTTGATATCGAAACTACGAGCGACCACCATCTGAGGGTCCTTGGACTCATCACGGTCAGGCGTCGGGACACGCTCCTCGACAGCCTGGATGAGCGCGCCCATGTTCGCGCCGTGCAAGGCGGAGACCGGGATGACCGGCGCCTCCTCGTAACGCGTACCTTTCAAGAACTCCTTGACCTGCTTGTAATGCTCCAACGCCCGCTCCTCGCTCACCACGTCGACCTTGTTCTGGACCACGACGACGTTGTCGATGTCAGCCATGTCCAAGGCCATGAGGTGTTCGCGCGTCTGAGGCTGCGGACACTTCTCGTTAGCAGCCACCAAGAGCAGGGCGCCGTCCATGATGGTCGCGCCGGACAGCATCGTCGCCATCAGGCTCTCGTGACCAGGCGCGTCCACGAACGACACCTTACGGACGAACCGCGTATCGGAGCCGCACTCAGGACAGCGGGGCTTGGACAAATACTCCTTACAGGAATCACAGTAATAGAAAGACGCGTCAGCATACCCCAACCTGATGGTGATGCCGCGCTTCACCTCCTCGGAATGCGTGTCCGTCCACCGGCCGGAGAGCCGCTCGGTCAACGTCGTCTTCCCATGGTCCACGTGGCCCACGAGGCCGATGTTCACCGACGGCTGGCCCTCGTCCTGCGCGGACGCTTTCTTGGAGGTCTTCTTAGGAGTAGCCATACTGGAGGCCGAAACCCAGCCCTCTTTATAAAACTATCCTCCGACGGCAACCATAACGTTTTTAAACAGCATCCTGTTCCAACCCCCCATCATGGCAGCAACCAGTGACATCAAGGTCTTCAACGAATGGCCGGTCGAAGGCATCGAGGTGCAAGACCCGGGACTCCAAGGGTACGTCAACCTCAAACCGGTCATCGTCCCCAAGACCGGAGCGCGCTACGCGGGCAACCGGTTCCACAAGTCAAAAGTCTTCATCGTCGAACGACTCATCAACAAGATCATGGTGGCCGGCCACAAGGCGCGCAAGCACTTCATAAGCTCAGGCCACAACACGGGCAAGTCCAACAAGGCGTACGAGATCGTCAAGGACGCCTTCACCCTCGTCGAGAAGAAGACGAAGAAGAACCCCCTCGAGGTCTTCGTCAAAGCCCTCGAGAACGCCGCGCCCCGCGAAGAGATCATCACGATCGAGTACGGCGGCGCCCGCTACCCCAAAGCCGTCGAGTGCGCCCCCCAACGACGCATCGACATCGTCTTCCGACTCTTCGCCCAAGGCTCCTACCAGAAATCCTTCAACAAGAAGAAGAGCATCGAGTCGGCACTCGCGGACGAGATCGTCGCCGCGTACAACAAGAGCTCTCAGAGCCTCGCCATCAGCAAGAAGGGAGAGCTCGAACGACAGGCGGACAGCTCCCGATAAGGGAGCGATTCTTTTTCATTCCCTATACTCGTAGGCGGAGCCCTCGCGCTCGTGCACCCGCTGCTCCAACGTCACACGGGTCTGGTACGTGTAGGAGTGGAAGATGTCGATGAAACCCCCGTACGGCAAGGTGTTGGCGAACACCTCCTTAGGACCCCACCAGTAGAACGCCGAGAAATCCTTGGTCTCACGGTAATACCCGGCCATGAACGGCAGCTTGATGAACGCCAGCTCCGCCAAGCCTATAGCGGTCCCCACGCCCGACCAGAAATCATCGCCGTACACCTCGAGCGTGCTGCCGAGGGGGCCGAGGAAGCGGTCCACCTTGTCGACGCCCCGAGACCACCGGAGCAGCCGCTTCTCACCACTAGTCAAGCGCTCCTCCAACAAGGAAGGCCTCTTACGCCCGCCGAGCCTCGTCAAGTAATCACGCAAACCCATGCAGCAGTCGACAGGCAAAGGGGTTAAAAACGATTGCTGGCAGGACGGCGGAAACCTTACGGTCTCTTGCCAGGCACGTCACGAGCCGACAGCTGCTTCCTATAGAAATCCTCCGACACGTCCTCAAGGTTCACCACCGGCCTCGGCAGCTTGGACGCGTCGTCGAACGCCATCCGGGGACAGGCCGTGTTGACGAACACCTCGCACGAAGGGAAGTTCTCCAACCCCTGGAAGTCCACGTTGTAATCAACCAGGTTGACGAAACGCTTGTCAGGATACAGCTTTGCGAGGTCCAACGCCCACTTCAGGTAGAGCTGGCCGCCCGGCTTCAACGGGATGAGGACGCCGACCGTCCGCGCCCGCTTGAACGACGCCAACGCCGCGGCGTGACGCCTCCTGATACGCGCCACGTCCTCCTCGGACGCCTCGAACTCCTCTTTGGTGAACGGGTTGTACATGAGAGAAGGCACGTCGTTCTTCCACAACAACGCCTGAGGGTGGAACAAGCCGTCCCCGACATAGAGGCAGCAGTCGAACTCCTCGTCAGTATAATCCTTGAACGGCTGGAGGTTGCACCCCAACAATTGCCCGGGCTCGCGGGTGTGGATGGTCTTGATACGAACGACAACCTTGCCTGAAGCTTCCAACTGGGACGCCAGCTCCCCGTACTTGTGCAGGAGCTGGGCGGTGGTGAACAACGCCACCCGCTGGGGCAGGCGTTCCAGCAAACTCCCTGGCAGGGTGACGTCGACGTCAGCCTCGACACGCTCATGCACGATACGCATGAGAGTCGAGAACGAGCCGCGCTTTTTCAAGGTATCGGACAGAAGTTTTATAAATCCACAAGTTGAGGAGGCCGGTATGGCGGAACTCGAGCACAAGGCCGGCTACGGGCTCATCATATCCCTCAGCATCACCGCCATGATAGGCACCGGCATGTACTTCGGACCCGCCATCGCGGCGGGGTACGCCGGCAACGCGAGCATCATCTCATGGGCCTTGCTAGCCGCCGTCGGCGTCTACGTCGGCGCGTGCTTCGCAGAGCTCTCAAGCCTCTTCCCGGACGTCGGCGGCGTCTACCAGTTCGCCAAGAAGACCTACGGCCGCTTCCCGAGCTTCCTCGTCGGCTGGGTGACATGGCTGGTCGGCAGCGTCAACGCAGCGCTCCTCATCGTCGCCGCCGTCGACTACCTCCTCCCCAACATGGCCGCCCCCCTCAAGCTAGGCCTCGCCATCGGGATACTCATCCTCCTCTCATACGTCGCCTACCGGGGAGTCGACGCCAGCACCGCCGTACTGCTCTTCTTCGCAGGCACCACGATTCTCGTCATCCTCTCAATACTCATCACCGCAGCATTCCAGATCAACCCTGCCAACTACACCCCGCTCTTCAGCCCTGACAAACCACCCTTAGGAGTGCTGGTGGCGCTCTTCTTCATCTTCGAGACATTCCTCAACTGGGAGTCCCCCACGTTCATGGGCGGCGAGACCCGCAACCCGCAGAAGGTCATCCCCAAGAGCATCATGATCACCAGCATCCTCACCGGCAGCCTCGTCATACTCTTCCCCCTCATCATACTCGGGCTCGTGCCATGGGAGACCCTCACCAACTTCGAGACCCCCCTGATGAACATCACCTACGTCCTCTTCGGACCGGTCGGGGCAGACCTCTCCAGCATCGCCGTCTTCATAGCCCTCATCGGGGCGGCCGCCGGCGGCATAGTCTCCACCCCGCGCCTACTCCTAGCCCTCGCCAAGGACAAGCTCTTCATAGAACAGCTCAGCCACATCCACCGCAAGCGGAAGACGCCGCACAAGGCCATCTTCTTCCAGACACTCGTCAGCCTCATAGTCATGGTCGCGGTGTTCGGGGACTACGAATCCATACTCGCCCTCATCGTACCACTGGCGATCTTCATGTACATCGCAGTCATACTCGCGGTCCCCATCCTGAGACGCAAGTACCCCGACACCAAGCGCTACGTCAAGGCCCCCTTCGGCATAGTCGGACCGATCCTCGTCGTCCTGTTCTACCTCGGCATCATAGCGGCATGGCTCGCGATAGTCCCCAACTCCCTCGCCCTCTTCCAGAAAGTGGTGGCCTTCGTGCTCTTCGGACTCCCCATCTACGCCCTCATCAACATCTACTACAACCCGGACCTCCTCACCAAGACCATCAACACCACGGCCATCCTGAACCAAGCCCTCGAACCGCTCATACTCCCGAAACGCGTCCGCAAGGACATCCTCAGGACCTTCAGCGACGTGCGGGGCAAGGACGTCCTCGAATTCGGCTCGGGCGTCGGCGCGTTCACCCTGCCGTTGGCCGACGCGGTCGGCGACAAGGGACGGATATACGCCCTCGACCTGTCACCGACGAACATCAGGCTCCTCGACAAGCGCCTCGAGAAGAGAGGCCACAAGCACGTCACGTCCATCCACGACGAGCACTTCATCAGCCGGGTCCACCCCGACGTCCCATCGGTCGACATGGTGTTCAGCGTCGGCAGCCTCTCCTACGTGCAGGACCCCAAGCGCGTCCTGCAGGAGATGAATGAGTTGCTACCTGAGAACGGCCAGGTCTGCTTCGTAGAATACACAGACTACTTCGGAGGCCTCATCCCTGACAAGCCATGGCTGGACGACCCTGTAGAGCTCCGGAAGCTCTTCCGGGAAGCGGGCTTCAGCGTCCGAATCCGGAAACGGCGAGGACTGTTCTGGAGATACCTCTACGTGTACGGGATCAAGTCAAAATACGACGTGCCGGTCATCTGAGGAAGGCTTTTCACACCACTCCTCCCCCTCTTCACACCATGAGTCGTCAAGACGTGGGAGGACTTCAGATGGTTCCTCAAGTTCATCCTCCTCACCCTCGTGATATTCTTCCTCATAAAGAAGATGCTGGCAGGCGGCCAGAAGGGTTCGTCATAACCGCTCGAGATAGCTGAGAAACTTGAAATAATCCTTCGCGCACGCCTTGCAGTACGTGTTGTTCGGCAAGCCCCGCATGCAATGGGTGGCGGGAGCGCCGCAGATGATGCAACGCTTCTGCGGCTCGTACCCTTTCTTCTCCGCGGCCTCGCGCACCTCGTCCCGGATGGCCTGCTTGTCATCCTCGTCCAGTTCGGGGACGACGACGGCGTCCTCAGAAACCTCCTGCTCCGGCATCTACACCCTGACCTCCCATTCGTCGGGCCGCAGGCCGTTCGACAAGCCCTCGCCGACCGCGTAGCCATGGTCCGACACGACGCCGCGGAGGACGTCCACGAGGGAGCGCTCCTTGCGCAGCTCATCCATCGCGACGGACGCGTTCAACCGCCCCTCCAGGTAGGCCCGGACCTCGTCCTCTCCACCGAGCTCGTCGACCAAGCCCGCTTCCAAGGCCTCTCCGCCGAGGAGCAGACGGCCGTCGGCTACCCGTCGCACCTCGTCCACGGAGAGGTTGCGGTTCTCGGCCACCGCTTCGATGAAGATGCCGTGCATCTTGTCCAGCTGGTTCTCGAGCATGGTGCGCTCCTTCGGCTCCAACTCCTTGAGGGGTGAGCCGGCGTCCTTGTACTCGCCGGCCACGAGGCGCTGGTACGACACGTTATAGTCGTCCAGGAACTGGGAGAACTCGAGGTAGCTCCCGAGCACGCCGATGCTCCCGGTCATGGAGAGCTCGTGCGCCACGACGTGGTCCGCCGCGGACGCCGCCCAGTACGCCCCGCTCGCGCCGAGGTCTCGGATCCACGCCACCGTCGGCTTGTCAAGGCTTCTCACCGCCTGCGCGAGCTCCGCGCTCGCCACCGGAGCCCCGCCCGGGCTGTTGATGTCCAACACGACCGCCTGTACCTGTGGGTCCTCGGCAGCCTCGTCGAGGAGTTCCAGCCAGTCGTTCACTGACACCGACTGTCCGAAAGCCTCGTCGCCCGGCGTGATGAGCCCGTGCACGCTGACTACGGCCACGTTCCCTTCGAAGACGTTGCCGTCGGTGCCGACCATCATCGAGAATACGACGCTGAGGAGGTAGAGTCCGCCCAGGATGAGCAGGGTCGCCACCAGGATGTTCCTCGTCTTCGCCGGTTCGGGCTCGTTCTTGTCCTTCTTCTTGGCCATGGGTATCATCTCTATATGGTGACTCGCTCCACGGTGCCCGTGCCCGACCACCGCTCCAGCAAGCGCTCCTTGCGCCAGAACAGGTGGACTGGTTCTATGACCCAGAGGAGTGTGAGTGGGAAGACCGGGATGGTGTAGAGGTTGCGGAGCAGGCACCGGCCGAACGTCCGTCGTCCTTTGACGGTGAGGTTGAACAGGCGCATCCCTAGCGTGGCGCCGATGAGGTGTTCGAACAGTCCGAAGTAGAGGAGGGCTACGACTCCCATGAGGATGCCGGCCGCGACGAGGCCTTCCGGGAGGGATGCGCCTCGCACCAGGGCTGCGCTGTCAACGCTCCGCAGCAGCTCGTCGAACGGCGTCAACAAGAGGTCTATGATGAGGATGTCGAGTATGAACGCGAGGACGCGCTTCCACGTCGTGGCTTCCGTGTAGGTCGTGCGCATGCCTGGCAGGTCGAGGGACGCCATCACCTGACCTGTCAGCATCCCTGTTTTATAAGCGTTTGCGTTCAGGAGGGTTTGCTGGGAGCGTCCGGGCGTGCCGTCGGGTGTCGATGCGGCCGGTAAAGACGCTTGTTCTTGTAAGTTCGTATATCCTCGCACGAGTCATCCAGGCAGGTCGCGCACCAGAGCAGGATGTTCTGCGAACTCTGTTCAGAAACCCTTATAGTGTATACTCTTTCGCATATTTTTGAAACTCCTTTTCATAACTCTTAAAAAACTCTTTCTGAGAAGAGGCTCATACAATGGTTAGACTGACATATGTGGCAGGACTCGTGCTGGTGTTGTCCGCGCTCTTGATGGCCGGATGCGACACCGCCGAGATGGATTCAGGGACGATGTACGACGACCCGCAGGCAGGTGATGGTGGTGCTCAGCCTACCGAGCCTACCGAGCCTTCAGAGCCTTCAGAGCCTGCTGAGCCTTCAGAGCCTACTGAGCCTACAGAACCGATAGGCATGGAGTGAACTCTGCTGGTGTGACGACCAGAACCTTTTTTTTTTACGTGTTTTTCCTACCATCTGCGATGCTTGGTGAAACCCTTATTCATAACTCTTAAAAACATGGCTTAGTCTAGGGAATGCATATGGCCAATCAGACACGTATAGTAGGACTAGCGCTGCTGGCATCCATGCTTCTCATAGTGGGTTGCAGCGCGCCAGAACAAGCGGAAGAACCCGGACCCGTCGAGACACCGGGCGAAGAAGAAGACATCCCTGTAAGCGGCACCGGCGACGTCGTCGCCGTCGTCAACGACCAAGAGGTCACCAGTGAGGAAGTGGACGCCATCCAGAGTTCATTCTCGCAGCAAGGGCAGGAGGTGTCCTCGGACGAAGCGCTGGAACACCTCATAGACCAGGTCGTGATGGCGCAGAAAGTCCACGAGGAAGGCATCACTGTCTCGGACGAGGATGCCGAAGCGGAGATCGAACGACAACTCTCGGCACAAGGAGTCGGCCTGGACGAGTTCAAGGAACACCTCGAGTCGCAAGGAGCCTCCTATGAGGACGAGATCGAAGCCCTCAAGCCGCAGCTCGCCATACAAGAATTCCTCGCCAACAAGACCCCTGACGAGTTCAACGTCTCGGACGAGGAAGTGCAGGAGTTCTACGAGATGTACAAGCAGCAGACACCTGAGGAGGAACAGGTCCCCTTCGAGGAGATCGAACCCCAGATAGTCTCGATGCTGGAGCAGCAGCGGCAGGAAGAGGCCATCAACGACCTCATCCAGGAGTACCGGGAAGAAGCGGACATCGAGTACCGGTGAAACGCTTCCGAACCAACTTTTTTTTACTTCTTCCTTCTGTCGGGCCTGCCTTGAGACCCAACGAAAAGCCTTATAAACACATGGCCTTTCGCGCACCTTGATGAGACCGCAACAACCGCAAGAAGGCGTCGTCAGGGTCCGCACGCCCCGCAACGACGAGGTGCTCGGCGTCCTCGAAGACCGCCTCGGCGGGAGCAGGTGCAAGGTGCGCTGCTTCGACGGACAGACGCGCAACTGCCGCATCCCCGGCCGGCTCAAGAGACGCCTCTGGGTCCGCGAAGGGGACATAGTCCTCGTCAAGCCATGGGAGTACGGCGGCGACGAGAAAGGGGACATCCTCTACAAGTACCGTCCCAACCAGGTCAAGTGGCTCCAGAACAAGGGCTTCCTCTCAGGCCTGGACGACATGGACGATTTCTGAGTCCAGGACAGAAAACTATATATATGAACTCCTCCTAGTGACACCATCATGGAGGGAAAAATACTTGTCACCATTCTCGGATTGCTCCTCGCACAGGTGCTGGGAGCGCTCCTCATAGGAGCCGCGGGAGCGTCATTCGCCGTCGAAGCCGTCGTCGCGATAGTCTTCATAGCCAGCGCCGCAGCGTTCCTCGCCCGGAGTTCGAAGAACAGGCCTTACGCCACGGCGCCCGCGGTGTTCGCGTTCGGATTCGGATTCCTCAACATCGTCTACCTCTCGTTCGCCAACATCAGCCTCTGGGTCGTACTCCTCCTCTGCCTCGACGCGGCAGGGTTCATCCTGGCCCTTGACCAGCTCGAAGGGAAGCGACGACCGTTGCCCAAGCCGCCCATCTACCGGCCGGGCGACATGGCGGTGCGCAAGAAGCCTGCGAAGCGCCAGGCGGCCAAGAAGACGTCTCCGAAGAAGGCTTCCAAGAAGACGACCAAGAAATCCTCCAAGAAGAGTCCCGGCAGGCCCCGCAAGACGATGACGAAGAAATCAGCCGCGAAGAAGACGTCATCCAAGACCGCGAAGAAGCGTGGCCCCGGCAGGCCCCGCAAGAAAGCCTCCGCGAAGAAGCCATCCTCGAAGAAGGCGTGAAAACCTTATTTCTCCGGCGCGAGCTCGAACAGGTGCTTGTCACGCAACGACAACACGAGCAAGGCTGCGACGCCGACGACGATCATGCTGTCAGCCAGGTTGAAGACCGGCCACCAGCCCAGGTCGAGGTAGTCCACCACGGCGCCCCTGACGAAACGGTCGGCCGCGTTGCTCACCACGCCGCCCATGACGAGGAGCCCCCAACGCCTCACCGGAGCCTTCAGACGGGTGTAGAAGTACGTGAACGCGCCGACCACGATGACGCCCAGCCACGCGAGGAGGCTGTTGGCGTCCTGCAACAGCCCGAACGACGCGCCCCTGTTCAGGACGAGCCTGATGGAGAGGAATCCTTCCATGACGGGTTGCCGTGCGACCATGAACGCCTTCACCGCCTGGTCCGCCGCAGCGAGAACGAGTCCGAGAGCGAGCCAGCACCGCGCCTGCAACCACCACTTCATCGCTACCACCGCGCGTACCGTCTTTGTTGTTGGGCTGCGGCGCGGTCCTCGTCCGCGATGCGCTCGATCTTCTGGATGCGCTGGTGGACGCTGTCCAGTTCGGACTTCAACGCGTCGAGCTTGGCGAGGATGAGCTGGAGGTCCTTCTCGGTGTGGCCTTGCGACCCTCCTTGTTGGGAGAGCCCTTGCGGCACGCCCGAGTCGGGCTCCCTCGTAGACGGGTCTCGCGGTCGCGGGATGCCTTGCGCAGCGTTCATGTCAGGGTTTGTCGGGTCGAACTGTTGTTGTCCGGGCGGGGGGAACTGTTGCTGTCCGAACGGGTCTTGGGATTGCTGGCCGTACGGGTCCTGCGAAGGCGCGCCTTGCGGCGGTTGGCCTTGCTGTCCGAACGGGTCGTCATTGCCTGCGAAGGGGTCGTCCTTGGGCTCGTCCTTCCTGAACCGGTCGAGCAATCCCATCCTACACCTCACCCGTCGTCGCGTTGATAAAGCCTGTCAGGTCCTCCGTGACCGTCTTGGTCGGGAGGTGTCGTAGCATCCAGATGGTGAAGAAACGCGGCTCGACGCGTACCCGCTCCTCCTGGATGGCGTCGACGAGGAACGACGCGCCCTCCTCGTCTACATGGCCGGCGAGGGCTGTCATGAACACGGCGGCCTTGAGCTCGTCGTCCGTGAACGGGGACAGCTCGTCCAGCACCGCTTCTTCGGGCGCGTCCTCGGCGAAGCGCGCCGCGATGAACGCTTTCGGCTCGTCGCTCGCCAGGAATGACGGGAGGTCTTCGGCCGGGATGGAGAACCCTTGGATCGTCAGGTTGGTCGCGTTGGCGAGCGCTCCTTGCTTGACGACGACGAGGAGTTCGTCGTCCTCCGGCTCGTCCTCGTCGAGGAGCTTTTCGTACTCGTCGCGCTCTGCCTCTCCCATGGCGTCCATGCCTGATGGTAATTTCCCTGCGCCTTTGGCGAGGAGCCCTTCGCCCGTGATCCGCACGCCCGTCACGACGTCGTCGCCGTGGCGGTAGAGGAGGACCTTGTCGCCCTCGTCCATGAGCTCTTTCGCTTGCTGGGCGTCCATGTAGACGAGCGCTCCGAGGAGGAGCGCTATGAGGAGTACTGCGCCGAGGGCTGAGAGCACGAACTTGAGCGCGCCCTTGACGAGCCTGAACGCGAGTATGATGACGATGAGGATGACGGCTATGCTGAGGATGGCGGTTAGGTCCATAGGGGCAACACCTCTTTATGAGGGCTTCTTGCGGGATGGCCGTATATAAATATTGTTGTTTTCCCTATCGCTGGAGGGGTACGAAGAGGTAGTGCTCCGGCGTCCGGCTCACCACGAGGTCCGCGCCTTGGCGGTCTATGGTGAGCATGGGTCCGGAGCGGTACGGGCAGACCAGCCGTCCTTGGTCCTTGAGGAGTCTTCTCGCGAGCTTCTTGAGGTCTTGTTCCTGGTCCTCCGTGATGCCGGCGGTGATGACGACCCTGTCGTAGCGGCCTTCGTGGTCGTAGACATTCTCTTTCCGGACGTCGACGCTGTCTATGATGGAGGTCCTGGTCTTTATGGCTTTCTTTGCCTTGCTGAGGTTCTCCCTGGCCAACCCTATGGAGTTGTCGGTGAGGTCTAACGTGACCACCTTGCCTGGGTGGACGAGCCATGCTAACAGTGCTGCTTGCCAGCCGCTGCCGGCGCCGGCCTCCAGGACGTCATCGCCTCTTTCCGGTTTGAGAAGGAGGAGCATCCTCGCGACGGTGGAGGGCTGGCTGATGGTCTGGCCCGTGCTGATAGGGAGGGCTGTGTCGAGGTAGGCTTCTTCTCGGTAGCTGACGAAGTGCCTGCGGTCGACGGCATCCATGGCTTTTAGGACTCGTTCGAGGAGTTCCTCGTCGTGCTCGTCGTCGACGAAACCGACCATGTTAGCCTGCACGTGCTGGAGGAGCCTGCGCTTGTCCATGGGGAGAAGCAAGTCTTTGGTATTTATGACTGTTTTGCTCTTCGGATAAACAAGATTGATTGGTTGTCACCGATACAGATTAAATTTATATAATAGCTCCTTGTCACGCTTATAAACTGGCGCTGACGCGCCGGTTGTTGGGGGAGCAGTGAACGCTGCTCAGAACTAGGGGAGTGAAGGACCAGTCGTACCGACCACAAGCGCAGATTCTCATGAATGGTTTGTCTCTCCCTTCGTAAGGAAGAATGGAGGTACGACAAAAATGGGAAGTAAGAAGTTCTTGAAGATACCAGCCGTAGCTATCGTGCTGGGAATACTCGTAGTAGGAGGGGCGAGCGCCGCGCTCGTCAACTACCTGAGTAACACGGTAGGTGCTGACGTGACTGTCGAACAAGCACTGCAGTTACGCGTTGAGAGCTATAGTGCGAGTTCTATGGATATCTCGGAAGGTAGCGAATATGGGGAAGACATTGTAGTTGATATGCCTGCCTATACTGGCGAGTCAGCTGAGATGGAAGTCTCTGTGAGGAACCGTGGTCTGGATGATATTGAAGCAAGGTCCATGGCTACCTGGAGCAGTAACCAAGTGACTGTCTCTGGCGATGACTTCGAATACGCCAAGGCGACCACTCCAGGAGATGATACCTATGACATGTCCGACCAGGCCGTCTGTACTGATTGGTTCGAGGAAGGTGGCTGCCGCGAAGTCTCTGTCTGCTATGGCAGGACTAATGGTCCTAATGGTGGCTTCATGGTCCCTGCAGAGTCCAACAGTAGTGAAGACCCGACTCTCATCGAGTTGAAATTGGCCAATAACATCCAAGCTGCGAAGTACAAGTTCAGGATGAAGATGGTCCCGCCGTCAGAGTGCCCTAGCTCGGATGACTAAACCAGTTATTTTTTTATTATTTGACTATTGATATACGGTGAACCTGATGCGAACGACGACCTTCACAGCCGCGCTCTTACTACTCCTCATGCTGCCCTTGTCCAACGCCCTCCTCGCAGGATCCACTTCTGTGGTCGAGGAGTTCGAGCGTTGCGAGGACCTGTACGTCAACGTCACCGCAGAACTAGACATCGACCCGGGCGAGTACTCCTTCGTCGGCTGCGACAAGGAGGACGGGACCGAGCACTGGCACTGCGACTGCCACGACGACTACTCATTGGAGATGTCGTTGTTGCCGAATACGATGAACAACTACACGCTCGACATGACCTGGTACTACAATGGGGAAGCGCACCGCAGGACCCGTAACAAGGGGTCGGGCGGTAACGTCGGCCCTATCACCATCGTTCCTCGCTCGGATGACAAGCCATCCGCCAACGTGACGCTGCCGGATGAGGCTGAAGGGGAGCCTGGCAGCGAGGATGGCGGGGAAGGCGAAGGTCCGGCCGCGGTCGCCGCTCCCGACGAGGACGCCGACGATGCCTCTGCAGGCGAGGAGCCGTCCGGGGCTCCGCAGGCCACCGGTGCCGTCACCGGCGGCGACGCTGAGGGGCTTGACTCCGGCTGGTTCTGGCTGTTCGGAGCTTTGGGTTTCGTGCTCGTCCTGTTCGGCGCGTACGGTGTCGTGAAGAGGCGACAACGTTAAAAATCCCTTTTCTCTTTCTCTTCTTCCTATGCTTGAGCGTTTGTACGAAGCCTTGTTAAAACGGTACGGCCCGCAGGGGTGGTGGCCGTTGGTCTCCTTGGACGGCGGCAACCCTACGAAGTCCGGTTCTTTGCGAGGGTATCATCCTGGTGATTACTCCTTTCCTCGCACTGAACGCCAGCGGTTCGAGGTGTGCGTCGGCGCGGTGCTGACGCAGAACACTTCTTGGGTGAACGTGGAGCGGGCGTTGGTGTCGTTGTATGAGAGGGGGTTGTTGAATGCTCGTTCTTTGTCGGACGCCGACCTCGAGGAGGTGAAGGCTGCCGTCAGGCCTGCCGGGTATTACAATCAGAAGGCGTCCAGGCTGCGGTTGGTGGCTGGGTGGTTCATCAGCCGTACGGGCGTGCCTTCCCGCTCTGAATTGTTGGGGTTGAAAGGGGTCGGGCCTGAGACTGCTGATTCCATCTTGCTGTACGCGTTCAAACAGCCTTTCTTCGTGGTGGACGCGTATACGCGGCGGGTGCTGGAAGGGTTTGGCTTGATCAGCGGTTCCGAGTCGTATGACGAGGTGCAGTCGTTGTTCCATGACGCTTTAGAGCCTGACGTCGAGGTGTTCCAGGAGTACCACGCCTTGCTGGTCGAGCATGCGAAGCGGTTTTACAGCAAGCGGCCGTACGGTCAGGACGACTTCTTGTTGAAGAGCTTGTGATGCTGGTAGTTGAGCGGGCCTGGCTTCTCCAGTTTCCGGTCCCATTGTGAGACTCGTTTTGATTGCACTTGTTCTTGCCCGCCGTAGAATTGTCTGAGGTGGGGTTTGTTCCTGAGGTCTAGTATCGCCGGCCGGACCTGGTAGCTCACCACCATCTCGTCGAGTCGTTCTGATTCTGGCTGGTAGTAGGTGAGCGCGGATCCCTGGACGTCGCGGTCTGTCCTCGACTCCTCGACCGCTTTCTTCTCTTCCGGCGTGGGTACGATGAGCCTTGTCTTCTCCTCGTGGCTGAGGTGTTCGAACGAGTCCTTCTCGGGGTGGTCCTTGAACTGGGGGTCGTACAGGCTTCTGAAGAAGGTGTCGCCGTCCTTGTAGAAGACCGGGAGGCAGTGGCCTTGGCTGTGGTTGTCGAGGAGGCTGTAGGCTTTGGTGAACGCTTTCGGGTGCTTTATCTTCCTCCCGCTCCGCCGCTGCGGGCTGTCCGTGTACTTGCCGTCGACTGGGAAGAGGATGTTGCCTTCTTGGTCTTGGAGGTAGTCTATGTGCCTGCCTGCGTGGTTGTGGGGGTGGTTCTTGCTGACCCTCTTGCGTTCTACCAGCTGCCCGCCCGCTTCCAGCTGTTTGGAGAGGTAGGCGACCATCTCGTCCAGTTGTTGGCTCATGGTCTCTTCAATGGCAACAGAACTTTATAAATCTTTCCTTTTTTACTACTTTTTAGTTGTTAAACTTTCTCGATATGTTTAAATAGTTTATCTCAGTTAAACTTCTTATGGCGACGCCGAGCAAGGAACAACGCATACTCGACCTCATCCTCAACCACAGCCCGCTCAAGGAATGGCACTTCGAAGAACTCGCGAGAGAATCGCGGACCAGCCGGGCAGCCACGGCCAAATGGCTCAAGAAACACGTCGCCACAGGCCTCATACGCAAAGTGAAAGAACAAGGAGCCTTCCCACACTACACTGCCGGAAGGGGCAACCCCCATTACTACGCCCGCAAACGCGTCCACGCCCTCAACCAGCTCCATGACAGCGGCCTCCTCGCAGCCCTCCTCTCATCGGACGCCAAGACCGTCATACTCTTCGGAAGCATCATCAAAGGAGACTGGTACCATGACTCGGACATCGACATCTTCATCTTGGGAGCCATCCGGGGATTCGACAAGAACGCTTATGAAGAACGGCTAGGCAGACAGATAGAACTGCACGTCTTCAACGACCGCGACGAAATACGAAAGGTGAAGAGCGGCCTCATGAAGAACGTGATCGACGGCTACGTCCTCAAAGGAAGCGTACAGGACGTAGCGGACATCGAGCCATGAAAACCAGGATAGACGACCTCCAGACAACCTATGATGCTTGCGTACGCAACGGCAGGATACGAGAGAAACACATAGACTTTGAACTCATCAGGTCCATAAAGAAAGTCGCGGAACGGGGGCTCGCCTTCATCAGAGACAAGGCGACAACCATCCCTCGAAAAAGCGACGAGTGGACGTTCGTCTTCAGAGATCATTACGAGGCGTTGCGAGGACTCATCGAAGCAATCCTACTCTTTGACGGTGTGGCAGCCGAGAACCACCAGTGCAAGAACGCCTGCCTCTGCACCACGCACCAGGACCTGGGTTTTGACTGGGAGTTCCTCGAGACCGCACGACTGACGAGGAACGCCATCAACTATCGTGGGCTCATGCTTGACCACGACACTTGGAACGGCATGCGCCTGAAATTCGACCTACACCTCAAAGTCCTATCAAGGGTGTTGGAAGAGAAACTGGAAGAAACAGGATAAAAAGGTTCTATTCGGTCAGGACGCCCTGGAGCGAGCCTTCCTGGCCTGGACGGTTCGTGATGCGCACCTTGCCCTTGTCCGTCATGACGACAGCGCCCTTCGTGACGATGTTACGCCTCACGAAGTGCCTGTTCGCAGGGTTCTCGGCCACGCGCTCGATCGTCGCCTTGACCTGCGTCCCCTTCTTCGGGTCGCGGACGTTGACGGTCTTGTCGGAGAGGAGCTTCTGCTTGACCGCGCCGCCCCTCGTGGTCGTGCGCTGGGTGCGCTTCTCGCCCACTGTGGTCCGGGCAGGGTGGTTGCCGCGCTGGTGCAGCTTCCTGCTCAGGGCCGACTTGTACCGGCCGCCCGTGGACTTGCGCTTGGAGCGTTTCTGGAAGATTGCCATAGTATCTCGAGAAACGCCAGATGGTTTAAAAAGGTTGTGGTCTTCCTCCCTTGTAAGCTGGTGTGAACTATAGTTCAGGTGTGTGAACTTGAGTTTATACGGATCTGGGCTTCTCCTCGGGGAGTGTATGATATAGTGAACGGTCATTCGACTGATGGGTTGCTTTTCCTTTACGCCAGAATCGTTTTGGCTCTCTCGCGGTAGTGCTGCGCTTCCTTGCTTGTCAGGCTGTCGGTGAAGAGATCCACTTCTGCGATGAACTCCTCGGCGAGCCCGATGAGGTCTTCTGCTTCATCCCTTACCAACGACGCGTCGGGATAATATTGCTTCGCCACTCGCTCCTTCTTCGCCTTCCTGAGCTGGTGGTTGTCCAGCCCGAACACTTTCTTGAGGAGGGTTATTGTCGCCGCATGGCTGTCGCACTTGAGGCCGGTTGCACGGAACAGGGCGGTAACTTCGTGATACATGGCATAATAGGTCATAGCGACGCATTCTTCCAGGAATCCTTCCTTGAGCAAGAGCTTGGCGGCCCTCAAGGAGCTCTCCGACTTCCGGCCGTAGGCTTCCCGGAGCTCCTCGCTGGGCTTGACGAGGCGGATGATGCCTTCTCGGGCGAGGGTCTTGAGGGTCTGTCCGGGTGCCATCGTGTCAGGTCATAGAACCGCTCCGCGTTCTGCAGCACGACGTGGTCCTTGACGATTTCCTTGGACAAGAGGCTGTTTTTATCTAGCTTTCCGGCCTTAACCTCCAATTTTTCCGAGATGTCCTCGACTTCCTTTTTCAAAGCCCTGTTGTCTGTCTCGATGTAGAGGTCGATGTCGCTGCGCTTCGTGGCTTCGCCTTTCGCATGGCTGCCGTAGAGGATGATGAGCTCGCCTTCGGTGGCGTCCTTGAGCCGCTTCCACATCTTCCTCATCGTCGGATCCTTTAACAGCCGCAAGAGCTTGAGGTGCTCTGCGAGGAGGAGGTGGGTGTGGGCCTCGGGGGTGTCCTTGAGGCTGTACGTCTTGTTGCGGCCTTGTGTCTCGAAGTCGACCACGTTGGCTCCTTCGAGCTGCCTGAGGAGGCGCATCGCCGTCGTCGGGTTCGAGCCCAGGTCTGATGCTAGCTGCCTGACGTGCCTCGGCCCTTTCTCCAGGATCTCGACGACACGAAAAATGTCATTTTTTTGAGACATATGTTTCAATAACGTTACGTTCTATTTAAGGCTTCCGATGCCATAAGTTTTATAAAGCCGGTCGCAATCCACCTCTAGGAAGGGGTGGAGACTCTTCCGCAGACATCATATTGAACTATAGGTGAAACCCACAATGGAACAACCCGCACGACCACTAGACGCATTGAACAAGGCGAGGCACAAGCGAGTCATCGTCGAGCTCAAGAACGGCAGGCAATACGTCGGCACGCTCATAGCCTTCGACATCCACATCAACATCGTCCTCGAAGAGGCCGAAGAACGAGTGGACGGCGAAGTCACCAGGAAGCTGGGCACCGTCTTCATCCGAGGCGACACCATCACGATCGCCTCGCCCCAGTAGAGGGATAGCAGATGGGTAAAGGCACGCCAAGCATGGGCCGACGAAGCGGCAAGAAGACGCACATCATGTGCCGACGCTGCGGCGAACGGACCTATCACAAGACGAAGAAGCGCTGCAGCAGCTGCGGGTACGGCGCAGCGGCGAAGAAGCGCAGCTTCGCCTGGCAGAAGAAATAACTCTTTTTTTGTTCCTGTTCTATTATTGTAGTGGTTTTCTATCTCAACGAGTGATTACTTGCGAGAGGCCTGGTGCTCTTATGGGTGGGTTGGTTGTATAAGTGCGCCACTTATGTTATTACTTATTAGTGGTTAAAATTCGTAAGTTTTATATAGTTGGTCTTCCATGAACAATGATATGGCTGATATCAAGATGTCCGACGCGCAAGCATTCAAGGAAACACTGCAGGCCGCCGACTTCAACGACGTGGCGAGAGCCATGGCAGAGCACACCGCCAAGACAGGATACGAGACGCTCACAGGCCTGTTCAGGAACATGGAGAACGGACGCATCATCTACGCGCCCACCATGGTGGTCGGCGACGAGACATCAGTCTCAGGACAGGTAGCCGCCAACAGACTCTACGACAAACACTACGGAACAGGCATGCCGCTCGACAAGTACATCCGGCTCTTCGGAGAAGAGACCGAGAAGCCGCTGCCCGTGAGTCACGGCAACTCCTGGGAATCGGTCCGAAGAGCGGGTGAACGCTTCACAGACTACATCCCATTCGCCAACATCCACACGCACCCTCCCTGTTCCCTCTACCGGTTCGCGACAGCAGGGCCAAGTAAAGGGGACGTCGACAAACTCGCATCCCTCGTTCACAAGTCACTCTCCATCAGGCCGGACCAGGAAGGACGGAAGACATTCTCGATGATACTCGCCAGCTACCCGCTCACGGCCGAAGGCATCGATGCCGCCATCATCACCGCCGACAACGAGAAGCTGAAAGAAACCTCAAGAATCCCTGACGACTTCAAAGACCTCAACGAATCCTTCCGCGACCACTGCCAACAACTACAAGGAGGGATCATCAGGTATTTCAACCGATCCGGAAAGCCATCTCTGGGCTTCGACGAGTTCTACACCCTGATCTCCTCGGACAACGAGATGAAGGCCGACAAGGAACGATTCGAGAAAGCGGGGCTCCAGTACGAGCTGGGGACGCTCAAGCCAGGCGAAGGCCTGGTACGATAGGAAGCGGGGTTCTCGCAAGCATTCCTTCCTAGACGTATGCGGGGAGGAGGATTCGAACCCCCGAAGGCACTAAGCCACCGGGTCCTAAACCCGGCCCATTTGACCGCTTTGGTATCCCCGCGCGGCACTGTTTTCGCATAATCCTCCCCTTTATAAATCTATGGTGTGAAAATAAATGATTCATTTAAAAAAAGGTGTTGTCGTATCTGCCTAATGATAACTGCCTCAGACTGGCTGTTACCGCGGGTCTACGGCTTCTAATGCGTGAAGTCTCCGTCATAGAAGGGGAGCCTGCGAAAACTTTATAAATGAGCGGGGACACAACTCGCCTCACACCAAGCCAATGCAGTGAGTGCGGCGTGCGTGCAGGCTTAAATTAATGGTTGTCACGCGTGATAACCATTAGCGCAAACTGCGCGTACACCAAGACACGAACGCATGGTCAAAAGATAGGAGAAACACGGAGGTGTTTTGAAAGTGAACGTAAAAAAAGCGGTTAAGCGAATAGCGGCCCTGGCCACCGGCGCCACCATGGTGACGGCGACCATCGTAGGCGCTATGGCGTACGACCTTAGTGACTACCCCGAACCGTTCGTCAAGGATGGCGTGTTCAACGGCAACATCGTCATCGGAGAGTCGGCGAAAGTCGCAGACGTCTACGGAGCGATCGACGTCGCAGCCAGCCTGCAAGCAGCTGCGAAAGAACCGGTCAGCACCGAAGGCGCGAGCGAGACCGTCAGCGTCAGCGGCGAAGGCGTCAAGCTCGAAGGCAGCTCGGACGACTTCAACATCGGCGACGATGTCAGCGAGTTCGAACTGAACGGCGAGTACGACGACGATGACTTCCCCGAACTGCTCGCGGAAGGCACGGTCGAAGACGACGACGGTACCGAGTATGACTACGAACAGAGAGTCGCTCTCGGCAGCGCCGGGCTCCAGTACACGCAGGACGATGACTACGACGACGAGCCGATCTTCAACCTCGACGTGTCCGGCATGGACATGACCTACACGGTCGAGTTCGACGACGTCATCGACCTGTCTGACAGTACTGATGACAAGGGTGCGCTCAGCAACTCGGAATCCATCGAGATGTTCGGCAAGACGTACACGTTCGACCCGGACATGGATGATGGCGACGAGTTCATCCTGTACGGCTCTGACCAATCAGTCACCGTCACGCAGGACGAGCCCGTCACCGTGCAGAGCGAGGGCGAGGAGTACGAGATCGAGATCCTCGGCGGCAACACGGATGACAGCAGCGCTATCATCCGCGTCACCGGCGACGGCACCGACACCCGCACGATGGAAGAAGGCGACAGCCGCAAGATGGCCGGACTCGAGATGTTCGTGAACGACGTGTTCATCAGCAACATCGGAGAGGACACCATCAGCGTGAGCATCTTCGTCGGCAGCGAGAAACTCGTCATCCCGGAATCCGATGGCGAAGAATGGGATGAGATCGAGATCAACAACGACGACGACACCGAAATCCAAGGCCAAATAATCGGTGGTGGTCTGGATGCCTTCGAAGGCTTCAAGTTCAAGTTCAACCTCGAAGACTTCGAAGACGCCGAGATCGGCGACGAGTGGGAACTCCTCCCGATGGGACGGTCATTCACCGACCCCCTCTTCGGATTCGAACTCGCGTTCGACAGCATGACTCCGAAGGTTGACGACAGGACCCCGGTCGAGCTCAGCAGGAGCGGCGACGCTTACGAGCTGGCGTTCGAGACCAACGGCGGCGACGAGATCGAGTTGGATCTCTTCGAGCTCAATGAAGCCGAGACTGACATCAGAACCGGTGAAGATGGCAACGTGAAGTTCGGTGTTCAGACGCTCGAAGAGGATGAGTTCTTCATCCTGGAAGACTCGGCTGCCAAGCGCGGTGACAGGGAGACCTACGTGTTCGAAGTCACGGACATCGACTTTGACGATACCGTGCAGGAAGATAGCGAGTTCACCCTGAAGAGCCTGGGTGACGGCAAGTCGACCACGTACGAACAAGGCGAGCAGATTGAGGACACCGGAGTCTTCGTCGATGTAGCTAATGAGACCGAGTTGGGTCTTTACAACGGCACTGATTTTGGAGTTGCGGACAATGAGTATACGTCCCTCGACTACTTCGTCACCAAGGGCGGACTCGTCGTGAACGTGACTGATGCTGGTGCTGGTGTGTTGACCTTCGCCGAGGACGAGGACGACAAGGACGAAGCCGACATGGACGAGTTCGACGTGACCATCGGTGTGGATGACAGCGAGATAGAGATGACGAAAGTAGGCGATGATGACTGGGCTGGGGCGGATGCCCAAAAAGCCACCGATGCGGACGGCGACTACGAGTACGGCATCAGCGAGCACGGCACCTGGTACGAGCTGGAGACCGACAACGACGGCGACTACCTGAACGTCTACTACGCTGAGGAGCAGACGGACTTCAACGTCTTCCTCAACGGTCCGGACGCCACCATCGTGTCGAGCGGCTCCAGCAGCGGCGACGCCTACCAGCTGAACGAGATCGGAGTCGGACTCGCGGTCTACGACGACGAGGCCATGAACCTCCTCGGCGACACCCCGTTGCTCGTCGTGGGCGGTCCGTGTGTGAACACCGTGGCTATGGATCTCATGGACAACCCTGAGGTCTGCAGCGAAGGCTTCACCGAGGGTAGGGCTAAGATCAAGCTCTTCGAGAGCCAGAACGCCCTCCTCGTAGCTGGTCACAACGGTGAAGACACCACGGGTGCCACGCGCGTCCTCGCGAACTACGACGAGTACGACCTCTCGGGCGACGAGGTTGAGGTCATCACGACCGACCTCACCGACCTCGAGGTCAGCTCCGTCGAGTAAGCCGGAACAAAAAAAACATTTTTCTTTCTTTTTTTTCTTCCCTCCTTTTCGATAAGAACAATAAGTTTAAATAGCACTTTCTGCCAGGAAACCCCTATGAGACTGCACCTGTTACTCCTCGCACTGCTACTCCTCACGCCCATAGCCTTCGCCGCGGAGGAGGAGGTCCACGACGACTGGCACGCCTACCACGACTTCTTCAACCTCGACGACGACTACTACGAAGCCATCAACGACCACCGCCTCGGCAGCGACAGCGTCCGGGTCAGCACGATGATCAAGCAGAACCAGGACTCGTTCATCATCAACGGCTACGCAGACCTCGAGGACGATGAGAGCGTGTACAAGCTCCGCGAACCACTGTGCAAGGCGACCGACGACTACCGTTTCTGCGTCGTCAACATCAGCTACGACCCCGACAAGGCCGCCCGGTCGGACGAGAAAGGGCAATACCGCCACGGCACGAGGATCAGCATCTACAAGCGCAACCCCGACCACGCGAAGCTCGAGGTAGAACAAGCCCTCTCCGAAGACACCCTCCACCTCCACGAGGAGTCAAAAGTCACCATAGAAGTCACCAACACCGGCCTCGTCAAGGCCGAGGACATCAGGCTCAACCAGACCATCGGAGAAGGCCTCGCCTTCAAGGACCACGACGACTTCCAACGACGGGTCGGCCGAAGGCTCGAAGCCGCCATCCCAGTCCTCTACCCCGACGAGTCAGAATCATACCAGTTCAAAGTCACGGCGGAAGACTACATCAACCAGACCACGACCACCACCTCCGCATCCTACCACGACCCAGACCCGGCCACGGCCCGAGCCACCAAGAAACTCGACATCACCTGGCCTTTCAAGGCCGAGTGCAAGCTCTCACCCGACGAGACCAAGATCGGACAGCCAGTCACCATCACGTGCAAGATAACCAACCACGAACGCGTCCCTGCTGAAGCCACCCTGCGGATCAACCCCGTCGCCGACCTCGAAGCGGGAAGCCTCGAAAACCTCGACGAGCAGGGACAACTCCTCGTACGCCAGCAAGAAGTCCAGCCGGGCGAGACCATCTCCAGCAGGGCAGAGCTCAGCACGAGGTACACCGGCGACTACGACGTCAAGGCGCACGCCAGGATGGAAGTCAACGGCTACAACTTCACCCACGACGACGAGAAATCATTCTCCGTCAAGACGGACACCATCACGCCCAAGATATCGCTCAGCAAGGACAAGATGCGATCCGGAGAACCCATCACCATGGGACTCTACCTGTACAACGAAGACAAACAACTCCCATTCGTCAACGTCGACGGCTGGTTCGGAGCAGGCTTCTTCAACGACACCTACAACATCACCACCATCGACGCAGGCGGCAGCGACAACCCCGTGTTCAAGACCTACCGCCCACCAGAAGTCAAGAACCAGACCACCCACACCGTCCAGGCGGCAGGCACGTTCACCACCCAGGCCGGCGAGGAGAAAGAGTTCTACACCCAGAAAGAGCTCATCGTCATACCGGAGAACCAGAGCATCATACTGCTCCACGAAGCCGACAAGGACGAGGTCGAACGAGGAGGCAACGTCACGGTCACCGTCACCGTCGAGAACATCGCCGACAGCGGCTCCAGCCACGTCACCGTCTACGAAGACTACCCCAAAAGCCTCGAGAAGATCTTCGGCAACACTGAAGCCGAAACCTACCTCTACGGCGGCGAAGCCAAAGAGATGTACGTCTACCAAGTCCGAGTGCCCGAATACTACCCTGAAGACACCCTCACGCTCAATGGGACCATGCTCAAGAAAGGCGTCAAGGTCACCACGCAAGTCACCGAAGTCGACGTGACCGGGAACATCACCCAAGCACCGCCCAAAGACGACGAGCCAGCCCAAGAAGGCAGTGACGGAGAAAGCGGCACGACAGACGACCCAGCCCAACAAGGCAACGAGACCACGACAGGCCAGGACGAAGCCGAAGGAGACAACAGGGACCCCTACGACGAGCCCGAGAAGGACGGAGTCCTCAAGAAAGTCGTCAACGCCATCGCAGACTTCTTCGAAGGACTCTTCAGCTAGGCACGGCGGTGAAGATGTTGTGCTTGTCACGCAACAACCGCACCTTCAAAGACTTCCCAGGACTACAACCACTACAACCACGCACGGTCACCACCCTGTCCGCAGCGGCGCACAACCACTCATCCTCGTTACGGCCGGGACTACGCACCAACACCACAACCACGTCACCCTTATGGAAAGGCTTCTCAAGAGAAGGCTCAGAGTGGATGTCAAACGCACCCTCATCCACCAACAACGGGAAGCCGTGCTCGGACTCCTTCTCCCTCAAAAGCTCGTAGAAGTCATCCCAAGAACGCTCAGCCAAGCCAGGGTTGCGCCCGCCAGGGTATGACAGGAAGTTCTGAACCCCCATGGCAGGCCAACGACTATTCCTGACAGTCTTCGCCAAGCCTATCAAAGAGTCCAACTCCCCATCGGTCACGCCCGGCAACAAGACAGGCGCCAACAACACGTCCACCTTACCCTCGCAATAACGGACGAGCCGCCGCAACCGCCCGACATCCTGGTGTCCGCCCATGATCTCGTCAGCCAACGACTGGTCCAACGTGTGCAACGACAGGTTGATACGATCCAAACCCGCCTCGGCCAAGTCATCGACGAGCTTCTCGCTCAGCAACGTACCATTAGAATTCATCGACACCACCGCAGCGCCAGCCTCCTTCAAGCCACGCACCAACCCCCCAAGCTTAGGATACAACAACGGCTCGCCCTGAGGCCCGATGTTAGCCTCCACAGGATGAGACTTCAACGACGACAACTCCTTGAAAGTGTCCACCAGGTACTCCGACTCCACGACCACGTCACGCTTGTCATTCTCACCCTCAGACACGGAACAGAACGAACAAGAAAGATTACAACCAGTCAGCGGCTTCACCTCCAACACGTTAGAACCACGATCCACCACTCCGAACTCGTTGCTCCCGACGAGAGGGATGCCGCTGTTGCGATGCACGTACGTGCAAGGCTTGTCACGCACCCGGTGCTTCAAACGAGAGAAACCGTCCGCCAACAACCGGTCGAACTTGTTGCGCACACGCTTCTCACGCTCAGAGAACACCAACGAACCATCGGAAACCCGGAACTCGCCGACGGACGACAACTCCCCGTCAGACAGGTCGAAGTAATACTGGCCGAGGAACCACGCCCGGACACCCTCTCCAGAAGGCTTGAAACGGATGTCCTCGAACTCCACGACGGTCTCAGGCGAAGCCATAGGCAGCAAGAACCACGCCGCGCTTATAAAACTATGTCGACAACCCAATAACTTTAAATAGGAATATCCCTTCATATCCCTCATGCTTGCGAGCGACGACATCATCAGCTTCATCGAGGAGAACAAGGACGTCCTCAAGACGTACGGCGTCAAGAAGATAGCCCTCTTCGGATCCTACGCCCGCGGAGACGCCACTCCCGACAGCGACGTCGACCTCCTCGTCGAGTTCGAGAAAGGACGAGGCCTCTTCAGGGATTACACCAACCTCCTCAACTTCCTCGAAGACAAGCTCCAGAAACCCGTAGACCTCGTCAAACCACACCTTTTACGCGAAGAGCTCAAACCTCATGTCTTAGGAGAGATCAAGTATGAAGCGCGAGTATAAGCTATTCCTTAAAGATATGTCGTCCACAAGTACTGGGACATCGACGTCGACATCGTCTGGGACATCATAGAAAACGAACTCGATCCCTTAAAAACATCACTCTCACGGCTTCTCAAGAAGCAACCTCCTGAATCATAGGCGGCCCACCCACAATAACTTTAAATACTCCCGTCGTCCACCACGACACCGGGGGAACCAATGGCTGACGTCAAGATAACCTACGAGACGCTCTTCGACCTCCTCAGACGGGAGCGCAACCGGGAAGAACTACAACCCCTCGACGAGACCTTCTACCAAGACGTCCTCACCTACATGGCGGAGAAACAAGCCCAGATCCCGGCGACAGACCCCGCACAGGTCTCAGGCGAAGGCGAGAAAGCCCGCATACAATTCCAGAACATCAAACGGATCCTCAAAGAGCTCTACGACCGGCGAGAAAAAAAGATCGTCATGCTAGCCCTCAGCGCCGTACGCACAGACGCCGCCAGCATAGACCAATCAGCATTCCTCCCCGAAGAACGAACACTCTACGACAACCTCACACGAGCCTTCAAGGAACGACGCAGCGCAGTCCTCGACAACGTCCTACACCAACGACCACCCGAAGGAAGCACGCCCAAGCCCGAAAAACCCAAGCAAGCCCCGCCGGAACCCGCGCCGAGAGACGACGAACAGCCAACGCCAACAACACCCGAAAAAGGCACCAAGGTGAAGTTCCTCAAACCGGTCCCGAGGTTCGCAGGCGGCAACGGAGAGGTCCACGGACCCTTCAAGACAGGCGAGGAAGCAACCCTCCCCACTAAAATCGCAGCAGTCCTCATCAAGAAAGGACGAGCCCAAGAAGCATAACGTTTTTAAAGAGGCCCTCGTTCTCACAAGGCATGAAAGTTCCCAAGAACGTCCGACGACACTGCCCGAAGTGCGGCAAGCACACCGAGCACAAAGTCGCCCAAGCCAAGCGCAAAGGCCGCAGCAGCACCCACCCGCTCTCCAGAGGAGGCACGCCCAGGGTGCGCGCACGAGGCCAGAGAAGGGGCGCCGGCAACCTCGGACGATACTCCAAGCCGACCAAGCCGAAGATGAGCGGCAAGAAGCTCTCCAAGAAGACCGACCTCCGCTACACGTGCAGCGAGTGCAACAAGATCACCACCCAAGCCACCGGGACGCGCGCCAAGAAGGTCGAGCTCGTATAAAAGACCGGCTCCTTCTCGAGACAAGAGAGACAAACCTTTTTAAACCACGTCTCTCTCCACCCAAGAAGAGGAAGATACCCATGGAACCACGCGAACCAGCCTCAACATTCATAAAAGTCCGATGCCCGAAGTGCAAGAACGAGCAGATAGTGTTCGGAAACGTCTCCAACCACGTCAAATGCCTCGTCTGCGCAGAACAGCTAGCACAACCGACCGGCGGCAAGACGCGCTTCAAAGCACGCATCCTAGAGGTCCTAGAATAAAAATGTACTATCACAAGACCGGCTACCCCGAAGAAGACGAACTCGTCACCTGCACGGTCAACAACGTGCAATACAACTCCGTCTTCGTCAAGCTCAACGACTACAACAAGACCGGCCTCATACACATCTCAGAAGTAAGCCCCGGACGCATACGAAACCTCAGGGACTACGTCAAACCAGGAAAAGTCATCGTGTGCAAAGTCCTACGGGTGAACGAGCAACGAGGACACATCGACGTCAGCCTCAGACGCGTCAACGAAGCACAACGACGCATGAAAGTCGAGGAGCGCAAAGCAGAGCAGAAAGCCGAGAAGATCGTCGACACCCTAGCCTCACAACTCGAAGCAGACCCCAAGAAGACCTACGACGAAGTCTCGAAACCACTCCTGGAACAATACGGCATGCTCAACTACGCCTTCACCGACGTGGTAGAGAACGACGCGGACCTCGAACAACTAGGAGTCCCGAAGAAGTACGCCGCACCCCTCCAAGAACTCGTCAAGGAACGCATCAAGCCAGCCGAAGTCGCCATCGAAGGAGACCTCAAGATCACCAGCTACCAACCACGAGGAGTCGACACCGTCAAAGAAGCCCTCAAAGCCTTCAACGACGCCAGCGACGCCATAGCCCTACGATACCTCGGCAGCGGCGCGTGGCGAGCCACCATCACGGCCCAGGAATTCAAGGAAGCGGAACGACACCTCAAGAAAGCCACGGACGCCGCCAAAGCCATCACAGAAAAAGAACACGCAGAATTCTCATTCACGAGAAAGGAGTGACCCAGAATGCAAGCCCGCATCCTCAAGTGCACGGCATGCCACTCCTACGGGCTGCGAGAGAACTGCCCGTGCGGCGGCACGAGAACCAGCCCCAAACCGGCCAAGTACAGCCCGGAAGACAAGTACGGCGCGTACAGGCGTAAAGCCAAAAAACTCGAAGAGGAAACAGCATGACGACAGACGAGTGGAGCGTCACCACCCACGCAAAACCCGACGTGAAAGACGCCACCCTCATCGAAGGGCTCCCAGGCATCGGCAACACCGGCAAAGTCGTCGTCGACTTCATACTAGAACAAGCCGAAGCCCAGAAAGTCGCCAGCTTCTTCGCACCCACACTCCCCAACACCGTGTTCGTCAACGAAGACAACCTCGTAGAACTACCCAAGATCGAACTACACCACGCCAAGCTCAACGGCAAACACTACCTCCTCCTCACAGGAGACGTCCAACCATCGGACGAACGATCCTCATACGCCTTCTGCAACGCCCTCCTCGACAAGGCCGAAAACCTAGACGCCAAACGCATCATCACGCTCGGAGGCATAGGGCTCCAGGAAGAACCCAAAAACCCCACCGTCTACTGCACGGGCAACGACGAAGACCACATCAAACGATTCCTCGACAAAGGCGCGAGCAACGAAGTCTACGGAACCGTAGGCCCCATCATCGGAGTGTCAGGACTACTACTCGGACTGGCGAAACAACGAGGACTGCCAGCCGTAGCACTACTCGTAGAAACACTCGGACACCCCATGTACCTCGGCCTCAAAGGAGCCAAAGCCACCCTCAAGATACTCATGGAAGCCCTCGACTTCACCCTCAGCCTCGCAGACCTCGACGAAGAGATCAGGCAGATGGAAGACGAAGAAGAACCGCAGAAGCACAAGCTCAAAAGCCTGAACAAGCTCAAACGAGCCAAAGACACCAGCTACATCGGCTAGTTCTCCACGACAGGATAACAACACTACCTTTAAATACTATCCTCGTCGCAGACAACCCCAAGGAAAGGGGTGCACGGTGCCACGGAGGCGTAGAGCGCAGATAAGCATGGAATACCTCACAGTCGTAGGCATATCGCTCTTCCTCATCACACCCATGATAGTCGCGTTCTACCACCAATCAGCAAGCCTCGAAGAAGACATACGCGCAGCACAACTCGACAAGGCCACGCGAGAACTCATCAGCGCAGCCGAAGAAGTCCACTACCACGGACCGCCAAGCCAGAAAAGACTCGACATAAACCTCCCGCCAGACGTCAACGACATCACGCTCCAAGGAGACACCATCGCAGTCACCTACGAGGAGACCAAGAAACACTACGCCACGGCAAGGCCAGACCTCAACCTCACCGGAACCATCAAACCCACGCAAGGACGCCACACCATCACCATCACCGCACGCCAAGACACGGTAGAGGTGAACGACGACCAATGAAGCGAGGACAAGTAGCGCTCGAATTCATCATGTACGTAGGACTAGGACTCGTCATCGCCATCATACTATCAGGACTAGCCCTCAACCTGGCAGAGAGAAGCCGCCAAGACCACGCACGAGAAGAAGCACAAAGCCTCGCGAGGGCACTGCAATCAGAACTCGTACTGGCGGACAACGCCGCCCCAGGATACCACCGCACCCTCGACCTCCCGCCAAGGCTACAACAAGGGAGCTACACCCTCACCAACGACGAGGAAACGCTCACCATCACCGCCGAAGGGACGACCATCACCATGCCCATACCGGAAACACAAGGAACACTCACCAAAGGCCTCAACGTGATCACCAATGACCCCTCGCTCACCATCACGCACTAAAGCCCAAGTATCAACCCTCGACTTCTTCGGAGGACTAGCCATCATCACCGTAGCCCTACTCCTCGCCAGCAACCTCCTCCTCACCATAGGAAGCGACGACGGCTTCGAAGACGTCAAACGACAAGCGAACACCGCGGCGGAAAGGCTCATGTCACCAGGATACCCCGAAGACTGGAACCAGAGCGACGTCATCAAAGCAGGAGTGCTCACCGACGACAAGCTCAACACCACGAAACTCTCACGAGCAGACAACCTCACCTACGACCAGCTACGAGGAACCCTCGGAGTCACAGACCACGTGTACTGGTACCACACCAACGCCACCGGCGTCCAGAACATCACCGCCTGCGGCCACGGACACCCCAGCGTCACGACAGACGAGAACTGCACGCCCACCCTGCCAGCACACGGCAACCTCGCACGCATAGAAAGGCTCGTCACACACGACGACCGCATACTACGGATGGTGGTGATCGCATGGGACTAGACCGCAAAGCAGTCTACTTCGTCACCGACGCACTACTAGCAGCAGTCATCATACTAGGAGGATTCCTCCTCATACACCAAGCCACCACGCAAGAACACGACACGCGACACCTCGACCGCCTCTCAGGAGACCTCCTCACAGCCCTCGACACCATGGCCGTCGGCAGCATCAACCACCCCTTCGTACAAGAAGAACTCGCCAACGGCAACATCACAAGCCCCGACAAGACCATCCTCGAACAAGCAGCAACCTACTGGGCGACAGGACAAGACGAGAAAGCGAGGAACCTCACCGACATAGCACTCGAAAACACCATGCCAGGAAGCCTCGGACTACGAGTCAGCATGGAAGGCGACACCCTCTACGAACAAGGAGCCGAACAGACGTCGAACCTCATCGCCAGCAGGCGCATGATCTCAGGCATCGAGAAAGGAAAACCGCTCCAAGGATCATCAAGCTACGGCTACCTACGCAACATCCAAGACAAACGCACCTCAGCCTACGCCTACTTCGGAGGATTCACAGGACAAGGAAACGTCACCGTCCAGCTCGAACCGCTACCGGCAGACATCAACGACAGCCGCATCAGCCACGTCACCATCGAAGCAGACCTCCAACGGACCGCAACCGCGCACATCAACGGACACCCCTGCCGCAACCTCACCCCGACAGGAGGCAACATGACAGCCGACGCCTGGAACCTCACCGCCTGCAAGGACCGCCTCGGACCGGGAACCAACAACATCACGCTCACGTTCGAAGACCTCAACGACGCCTACGTCGGCGGAGGACACGTACGAGTCGACTACGAGACCGACGAGTTCCAACAAGCCAAGGACTACAGCACCACGACATACCACTTCCCAGAAATCAAAGGCATCATCAACGTGTTCGACGCCTTCCACGTACCCGGAGAACTCGAGAACCTCACGATAGACCTCCACTACCTCGCAAACCACACCCACACGACGAACAACACCCTCTACCTCACCCTCGGCAACACGACGGTCTACACGGACACGAACAGCACCGGCGACGTCAACATACAGCTGGACGACGACGAGCTCACAAGCATCATCAACTACACCAAGTTCAGCCACACCACCATACCCCTACGCCTAGGATTCGAGAACCTCACGTACAGCACGGAATACGTCGGCAACGCCGACGTAGCACTCATCACCGACGTGTCAGGAAGCATGGACTGGAACTTCACCCACAGCAGCGCCGGAGAACGACGCAACTGCGACGACAACCACATCAACGACCCCTCAACCCAACGATTATCGGTCGCCAAATGCCTCGACAAGGACTTCGCAGCAGGGATACTCAACGTCACCGGAAACCAAGTAGGACTCGTCAGCTACGAATCAAGCACTGACAGCACCCTCGGCCTCACCACAGACCTCCACAGCGTCGACGACGAGATAGGGACCTCAGACCCCACCACCGGCTACGAAGCCTACGGAGGCACGTGCATCTGCTGCGGCATCAACTCGGCCGCCGACATGCTCAGCGCAAGCCTCGAAAGGACGATCTACATCACCAGGCAAGGCACCTGGCTGTACAACAACAGCTTCCAAGGAGAACCGCCCGACGACAGCCAGAACCGGAGCTGGCACCACCCAGACTACAGCCTCGACAACGACTGGCCAGAAGGACAAGCGGTCCTCGGACACGACGCCGGAGACGGAGGGACGCCCATAGACACCGACATCGGCAGCGACCTCATCGGAGACGAGAACATCGCAGACCTCTGGGAACTAGAAGCCGACGAGGACACCCCAGAACTAGACTTCCGAAGCGGGCTGAACAGCACGGCCAACACGTACGGACCCACAGCCCCGAACGACGGCTGGGACTGGAGCGGCGGCACCTTCGACTACACCAGCGGCTTCGACTGGTACGGCGTGTGGAACGAAAGGATGCACATGAGAGTCCCCAGCACCAACGGCGACGACACGAGCGGCGCCATGGCCGTCACCGTCAACATAACACAAGAGCAATACGACACCCTCACCAGCAACGGCACCGCCAGGCTCAGCCTCGAATACTGGTGGGACGACTACGCCAACTACTTCGAATGGTGGGACGACCAGGTCTGGCTCAAAGGCAGGTGGACGTCACCCTACACCGGGCAACACTACCTCGGAAGCCAACAAGACGACGACCACTGGCAGACAGACGACACCCCAGAGATATACGCCGGGGAAAACCCGAACGTCGAAGCCCACGGACACCACGTGCAAGACCTGAGCGAGTGGATCGAAGGGCCCGGAGTATACTACCTCGAACTAGGCGGAAAGCTCCGACGAAGCACGAGCACGGAACGAGGATCCTTCATGTACGACAACATACTACTCGCCATCACCAACCGCACAGACGAGTACTACTTCAGGAAGCACGTCACCATCGACGACCCCGACAACATCAGACGCGGAGTCCTCAACCTCCTCGCCGACGACCGCGCCAAGGTCTGGGTGAACGGCAACAAGGTCATCGACGGGAACCGCGAAGGAGACGGCACGTACTGGGACCAGACCGAAACGAGCATCCCGGGAACATACTTCAAGGCCGGCGACAACGTCATCGCAGCCGAGCTGGAGAACGACAAGCTCTCAGCACGGTTCGACCTCGAACTCATAGGCGTCAACGACTCGAAAGACAAGGCGATGATGGTCATGACCGACGGCGAAGCCACCTACGGATGCAGCCGGCAAGGATGGACGCCGGACCTCGACGGAGACGGCCAAGCCGACACCGCATCCGACGACGCCGTCCAAGCGGCATGCGACGCCGCCACCGAGTACGGCATCATGGTCTACGCAGTCGGGTTCGGCTACGGAGCGAACGAGCCGCCGCTAGAAGCCATGGCGCTCTGCGGCAACGGCCTGTACCGGACGAGCAACAACGCCAGCGAACTACGAGGGTTCTACGACGACGTCGTCCTCAACATCCTAGACATCACACGGCAATCGCAATCAATCCTCGTCGAAGAAGGAGACCCGCTCTCATCAACGCTGTACGGAGACTCCAAGATCACAGCCACCCACAGCCAAGAAGTCACGCCGCCCAACCCGAACGAGATAGAACTAGTCTTCCAGACCCCGCAACTCGAGAACTGCACCGCCGACGTCACCATCCCGCAAGGGCTCCGCGTCACCGACGCCAAAGCCACCTCCTACTCCGGAGAGCACTGGACAGCCCACGTCAACGTCGACGGCCACGAAGTGTTCAACCTCAGCCGGTTCGCAGACAACTACACCCAGCTAGGAGACCCCTACAACGTCAACATCCCCCCGACACTGCTCACACCAGGACAGCACGAGCTCACCATCCAGACCGGCGACGACAAGGACAACACGACCGGCTGCTCCGAGAACAACACGCTCATCTACACCGGCTTCGTCAACTCCACCACTGCCAGGTCGAACGTCGTCGAAACCGCCGAAGGCTGCACCTGGACGATAGACTTCGAAGACGGAGCAACCCAGACCTTCACCATACCCGACACCTACACCGGCACCAAGACGTGCAACTACACCGCAGCCTCGCACGAACGAAGCCCGTACGAGACCGACGCGTACGACATCGCGGTGTACGACCTCCTCTCACAACTAGACTTCGACGACGACGGAGAAGTGTTCGTCAACCTCGCCGCCGAAGACCTCGAGATCATAGTCTCGATCATCAGCGACGTCCCCTACCTGTGGGGACCCGCAGTCATGGAGGTGGAGGTATGGCAATGAGGAAGAAAGGAGTCGCATACCTACTCCTATCACTCATCTTCGTCACGCTCCTCGGCACCGTCTACCTCACCCAAGAAGGATACGACCACGAGGACCACCACGAAGCCACCGCCGCCCGCGTCGGGACGATGAACAGCTTCATAGGAGACCTCCACCACGACCTCGACCGCGCAGCGTACATCTCAGGCTACCGGGCACTCCTCGGCATGGAAGAACACCTCTCGCAACGAGGAGCCTTCTTCGACAACCAGAGCGCCATGGAAGAGGCTTTCAGGCAAGCATTCCTCACCGGCGGCTACAACGGCACCTCCTTCCCAGTCCTCGACAACGCCAGCTTCAACGACTACCTCCAACGGGTGGACCTCCAAGCAAGCCAGGTCGGCATCGACGTCAACGCCACCGTCGCCCGCGTACGGCTGTCACAAGCGAAGCCCTGGGTCGTCCAAGTACGGTTCCAAGGAAACTTCACCATCACCGACGAGCGCGGAGCGGCGTGGTGGGAGTACACGAAGAACTTCACCACCGACGTCCCCATCACAGGCCTGAAAGACCCGTTGTACACGGTCAACACCAACGGCCGGGTACCAAACACCATCACCAACCACACGCTCCCCCCGACGGGTTACGTGAACGACACGAACAACGACACCGCAGTCCTACGAGAATTCACGGAAGGATCATACTACCGGACGACCGACGAGGCGCCGAGCTTCCTACAACGGTTCACCGGAGACCTGGCGGCGGACGAGCACGGCATCGAAAGCCTCGTCTACCTCCCAGCCCTCTCAGACCAGGGAGTCGTCGTCCACACCGACCGGAGCGTCGTCGACCACATCTACTTCTCAAGCAGCCCCGACAACTCGACCGACCGGTGCGACATCCAAGGCATGAGCTACACGCCCGACTGGTTCAGGCTCGACCAGGACCACATGGACGACTACGAACTCGACACGCTCTCATCGACGAGTTGCGGCTAGAAAAGCGACAAAGCATATAAACAACCCCTGAGAAGGAGCAAGGCATGGCAACGACACGACCCTTCCGCAGCCTCCGCTTCCGCACACCAGCCCCGTGCACGCTCACCCACGACCGGACCGGCAAGCCCCTCGCGGAAAGCCTCATGGCCGCCAACAACCCCCTCCAACAAGGGCTAGGCCTCATCGGACGCAGGCTGCCGCCCAAGACAGGACTGGTCTTCCCCCTGCCCCGCAAGCGGCGGTTCAGGCTCCACATGTGGTTCGTCCCCGAAGCCATCGACGTCGTGTTCTGCGACCACACCTCGAAAGGACTCGTCATCAAGGACGTCAAGCGGGGCTTCAGGCCGTTCAAGAACTACAAGGCCCGACAGGAAGCAGAACTCTTCATAGAACTGCCTCGAGGAGCCGCCAAAGGCGTCAGGACGGGCGACACGCTCAGCCTCCCCCGAAAGATATTTAAACAGCAGAGCCGCAGCAGGAAGGTATGAAAGACATCGAGACGGGCGTGGACAAGCTCGTCAGCCTCATCGAGGAGAAGAAGAGGATCAGCCTCGAGGACGCGGCGAAGAAGCTCGGCGTCAGCAAGGTGCTCGTACAGGAATGGGCTGATTTCTTGGAACAGGACGGGCTCATCAGCATGGAGTACAGCCTGTCCAAGGTCTGGCTCGTCGAGCGCAAGCTCACCAAGTCCGAAGTCCAGAAGAAGACGAAGGAGTACACGAACAAGAAGGACTCATTCCTCCGGAAAGTCGAGACCACCCTCCAGAGCCTCGACAAGGACACAGCCGGCTTCGAGAAGATGAAGAAGGAGTTCAAGGACCTCAAGGGCGAGATAGGCGGCGAAATCAACTCGGTCCGGAAAGACTTCGAAGAGCTCGAATACTACGAGAAGCTCAAGGACAACATCGACAAGGACATCAAGAAGCAGAAAGCCGAGTACCAGAAGCTCATGGACCAGTCCCACCATGAGATCAAGGCCGAGGAGCGACGCTACCGCGAGATGGTAGCCCAGGTCGAACAGGAGAAATACAAGGTCCAGAAGGACCGCGAATCCATCAAGAGCATGGAAGAGAAGGAGCGGGCGCTCGAGAAGCGCGTCAAGGACCTCAACAAGCTCGTCAACGACATGAAAACCACTATCCGCAAGGAGGAGAAAGACCTCGACGTCTCCGAGAACAACGTCCAGAAGCTCGAAGAGTTCGTCGACCAGGTCGAGCAACGCCTCAAGCACAAGAAGCACCAGGCCATACTCCCGCTCATCAAGCTCAGCGAGGACCACAGCAGCAAGATAGTCAACCTGCAAGAGCAGATCCTCGAGAAGCTCAAGAAGAAGAAGCAGGAGATCGACTCCTACAAGGGGCAGAAGAAGAAGGTGTACAAGGACCTCAAGAAGTTCTTCGACAAGAAATCCAACGCGGAAAAACTCCTCAAGGACATCGAGAAGAAGAAGGAGAACCTCAAGAAGGAGTACGACCAGCTCATGAAGAAGGCCCAAGCGTTCAACGCCATCAACAAGGACGAGACGGTCAAGAAGCAGATGGCCGAGCTGGAGAAAGAATACAAGAAGGTCGAGAACCACAAGGCAGGGCTCAAGGACGAGATCAAACGCCTCACCAAGCTCATCAAAGGCTGAACAAAACACAACTTTTATAAAGTGCCGGTTGCCTGGGAAAACCGTAGAAGGGGTGGGTATACCAAGTGGCAACCAAGAAGACTTCTCGCAAGAAGGCAGCGGCGCGACGCCCGACGAGGAAGAAAGCCCGGGGCGGCAGGAAGAAACCCTCCAGACCTGCAGCCACGACGAGGAAGAGAGGCCCCGGCAGGCCCCGTAAGAAGACGACGAAGAAAACCACACCTAAGAAGACCGCCCGCAAGACAACGCGCCCGAAGAAGGCCTCCACGAGCAAGAAGCCCAAGGACGCGAAGAAAACCCCCAAGCCATCCGCCAGCAAGGCGCCCAAGAAGAAACCCCAGACCAAGCGCCAAGAACAGCTCGACCAGTACGAGTTCAAGAGCGGCGACATCCCCATCACCATCACCGTCAAACGCGTCCCCGGAGAGTTCGTACCCATCTACGACGTCGCCATCTCGAGCATCAGCAGGACGACGGAACACATCCTCGAGAAGATCAGGCAGCAGCTCATCAAAGAGGTCAGCCTCGGACTCGCAGACCTCACGGACAGCAAGAAATCGACGGTCGTCGAGGACAAGTTCAAGGAATACATCTCGATGCTCATCGACAAGTACTTCCCGGACACGGACGAAGAGACCCAAGGATTCCTCAAGAGCTACCTCAACGCCAAAGCCCTCGGACTCGGCAGCGTCGAATTCCTCATGAACGACATCCTCCTCGAAGAGATCGTCATCAACCAGGCCGAAGAACCAGTCTGGGTGTACCACAAACGGCACGGCTGGCTCAAGACCAATGTCATCCTCAGGGACGAGGAGCAGATAAAACACTACGCCTCCATCATCGGACGGAAAGTCGGCAGGCAGATAACAGTCCTCGACCCCTTGCTAGACGCCCACCTCGACGAAGGGGACCGCGTCAACGCGACCATCTCCCCCATCAGCACGGCCGGCAACACCATCACCATCAGGAAGTTCTCACGAGACCCCTGGACGATCACCAAGTTCGTCAGGAGCAAGACGCTCAGCGCGGAAGCCGCAGCCCTCATCTGGCTCGCCATGCAATACGAGATGAGCGCGGTCATAGCCGGAGGGACGGCGTCAGGAAAGACGTCAGCCCTCAACGTGCTGGCCAACTTCTTCCCCCCCAACCAGCGCGTCATCAGCATCGAGGACACGAGAGAGATACGGCTGCCGAGCTTCCTCCACTGGGTGCCCATGAACACGAGGCTGCCCAACGCCGAAGGCAAGGGCGAGGTCAGCATGGGAGACCTCCTCGTCAACAGCCTCAGGATGAGGCCCGACCGCATACTCGTCGGCGAAGTCAGGCGCAAGCGGGAAGCCGAAACGCTCTTCGAGGCCATCCACACAGGCCACTCCGTCTACGCCACGTTCCACGCCAACAACGCGCAGGAAGCCGTGGAACGGCTGACCAACCCGCCGATCAGCGTGCCCAAGATCATGCTCCCCGCCATCAGCCTCGTCATCGTACAGTTCAGGAACAGGCGTAGCGGGACGCGCAGGACGTTCCAAGTCGCCGAGATACTCCCCGACGCGTCACCAAACGTCCTCCTACAATACGACAACGCCAAGGACCGGCTCGTGTGGAAGAACAAGAGCAAGCAGCTCTTCGCAACCCTCAAGCTCTACACCGGCATGACCGACGCCGAGATCAAGAAGGACCTCAAGGAGAAGGAACGAGTCCTCAAGTACATGAACGACCACGACATCACCTCCGTCGACGGGGTGGGGCGCGTCATCGCCGAGTACTACACCGACAAGGACAACCTGATGGACCACGTCAAGGCCGGCAAGACACTCGAGGACGAGCAGTGAGGCTCCCATGAACGTCATCTACCGCAAGATCGCCAGGCGCATCCCAGGCCTCGGCCTCAAGCTACGCCAAGCACGACTCCCCGAAACCCCTGAGGAGTACGTCAAGCGCATCTTCTTCACAGCACTCTACCTCACCCTGGGAATCCTCATCATCGCCTACCTCTTCGTACTCTCGCCCTACGTCCTCGTAGGGTTCCCCATACTCTTCCCCATGCTGTTCGCCTACATGGCGGGCTACGTCGACGTCAAGATACAGAAGCTCAACAACGCGATCAACCAGGAGATCATCTTCGCAGGCCGATTCCTCCTCATAGAGCTCGAGAGCGGCGTGCCATTGTACGACACGTTCAAGAACCTCTCCAAGAACTACGAGTCCATCGGACAATACTTCGCAGAGATCGTCGAGAAGGTCGACCTCGGCACGGAGATGGAGGACGCGATCAACGAGGCGATCATGCTCACCCCCTCGCCGAACTTCCGGAAACTATTGTGGCAGGTGCTCAACAGCCTCAAGACCGGCTCCGACGTGACCGACTCGCTCAACGTCGTCATCGACCAGATCGTGAGGGAGCAGCAGATCGCCGTGAAGGAGTACGGCCGCAAGCTCAACCCCATCGCCATGTTCTACATGATGGCCGCCATCATCGTACCATCCCTCGGGACGACGATGCTCGTCGTCATGGCCACCTTCATAGGGTTCCAGCTATCACTGCCGGTGCTCCTCGTCATCTCAGGACTCATAGGGTTCATGCAATTCATGTTCCTCAGCATCATCAAGACCATGAGGCCGCCCATGGAACTATGACACGAGCCAAGCGGGACCGGACGGAGAAGCGCAAGAAGGACGCGGACAAGCTCTCGAAAGAGTTCAAGAAGCACGAGGAGCATTCGAAGAAGCGCCGCGACGCCCGACGCAAACGGCACGAGAAGGCCGCGGAGCGCAAGCTCGCGAAGAAGACCCCTAAGAAGACCTCGAAGAAGCGCTCCCAGAAGAAGCGCCTCAAGAACCGGCAGCTACTCCGGAAATACCTGGACAAGGCGGGCTACGAGGAGCTCGACGAGACCCGGCTGACCAAGAACGTCTTCCGCACCGTCATCCTCATCTGCCTCGGCATCACCCTCCTCGCCCTCATCGTAGCGTCGGTCAACAACGCGGGCGTGAACAAGTCGCTCCTCTTCCTCACCGGCGTGTGGACGGGCATCTTCGCAGGGCTCTTCGTCATCGCATGGGTGGTGCTGTACGTCTTCCTCGACATCAAGGTGTTCAAGCGCACCCAACAAGTCGAAGAGGTGTTGCCGGACTTCCTACAGCTGGCGAGCGCCAACATCAGCGCGGGCATGCCGGTCGAGCGGGCGTTGTGGTTCGCGGTCAGGCCGCGGTTCGGCATCCTCGCCAAGGAGATCGAGGACGTCGCCAAGTCGACCATCTCGGGCGAGGACCTCAAGACCGCGTTGCAGCGGTTCTCGTCCAAGTACGATTCCAAGACGCTGAAACGGAGCATCAGCCTCCTCATCGAGGGTATGGAGTCGGGCGGCGAGATGGCGGACCTGCTCAACAAGATAGCCCTGAACATCCAGGAGTCGCGCATCCTCAAGCAGGAGATGTCCGCCAACGTCATGACCTACGCCATCTTCATAGGCTTCGCCTCGATAGCCGCCGCCCCCGTCCTCTTCGGATTGTCAGGGCAGTTGTTGGTGATCATCCAGAGCATCATGGGCCAGGTCGGACAGGGCGGTGCGAGCAGCGGCACGATCTCCATCAACCTGGCGGGTGACGCCGTCTCCAAGTCTGACTTCAAGGTGTTCGCCCTCACCACCCTCTTCCTCACCAGCATGTTCTCCGCCTTCATCGTCAGCACTATCCGCAAGGGCAATGTCAAGGAGGGTGCGAGGCTTGTGCCTATCTTCATCCTCGTCACGTTCGCGGTGTATTTCTTCGCGTCGTGGTTGCTCTCGCTCCTCTTCGGAGGGTTGGTCTCCATCTGAAACCCAAGGAATATTGGATACCAGTATACAAAAACCGTAACTTTTATATACTACTGCTTCCAGAATAAGGCTACGTCTCAAAGGAAAAAGGATAATTTCCTACAAGAACGAGGTGAACACAACATGATGAGAAAAGGACAAGCAGCTATGGAATTCCTGATGACCTACGGCTGGGCCATCCTCGTCGTCCTAGCGGCGATAGGAGCGCTCGCAGCGACAGGAGTTCTCGACATGGGCAACCTAGCCCCCGACAAGACCACGTTCCCAACACCGATGCTCAACACGGAATCGGCAGTGGTGACGTATGAGGGTGAGGATAACATCACAGTGCAAGTGCCCCTGGCCAACAACTTCGGCAAGACCGTGAACATCAGCGAAGATGGTATAACCGGATCCGGAGATTGCCAAGAGACGCCGACTCTCACTGTCTCCCCTGATACGAAAGTACCTAACAATGAGGAGTTCATTCTGACTTGGTATTGCGACAACCCAAGCGGTCTCAGCTCAGGCGACAAGTTCAAGGCGGACCTCGGATTCCAGTATGAATCCTCCAGCAGCGGGATGGAAAGGCCCCACAGCGGATCCGTCATCGCCAAGGTCCAGTAAACCCTTTTTCTTTTTTCTTCTTATTCTCCTTCTCACCAACATAAAGTTTAAATAAGGCCATAGTGCAAACACCCCTTGCAAAGAGGTGTGCAAACCACAATGGAGAAGATTCTCGACATCGACGCACGACAAGTACTGGACAGCAGAGGCAACCCCACACTAGAAGTCGACGTCTACACTGACAACGCCGTCGGCTCGGCCATGGTGCCGAGCGGCGCCAGCACCGGCATACACGAAGCCCACGAACTCAGAGACGGCGGCAAGGACTGGCACGGCAAAGGCGTCACCCAAGCCATCAAGCACGTCAACAACACCATCAGGAAGAAGCTCACGGGCCAGGACGCCGAAGACCAAACCCACATCGACGGAGAACTCAACGCCCTCGACGGCACGCCCAACAAGGAAAAACTAGGAGCCAACGCAATCCTAGGCGTCAGCCTAGCCGTCGCGAGAGCCGCAGCCGCAGCCCAGAAGAAACCATTCCACGAGTACGTCGCAAAACTCGCAGGCACCAAGCCACGGCTACCGGTCCCGTACGCCAACGTCATCAACGGCGGCAGCCACGCAGAAGGAGGGCTCGAACTACAAGAATTCATGATAGTCCCCACCGGCGCCAAGAGCTTCGCACAAGCCAGCCAGATGGTCTCCGAAACCTACCACCACCTGAAAAAACTCCTGAAGAAGAAGTACGGCGCCGCCAGCACCCACCTCGGCGACGAAGGAGGATTCGCGCCGCCGATGAAAGACAGCAAGGAAGCCCTCGAACTACTCAAGCAAGCCATCAAGGAAGCAGGCTACGCCACCAAGATGAAACTAGCCATCGACGCCGCGGCGAGCGAGTTCTACGACCACGACACCAAGACCTACCTGAAAGACGCGTACAGCCCGCAACAACTAGAGCACTACTACGACAACCTCATCAAGAAATACCCCATAACAAGCCTGGAAGACCCGTACGACCAGGACGACATCCAAGCATGGCAAAGCCTCACGAAGAGGACGAGGAGACGGAAGAACTTCCAAGTCGTCGGAGACGACCTGACGGTGAGCAACCCGGAACGCATCAAGACGGCCATCGACGAGAAGTGGTGCGACGCACTACTGCTCAAGGTCAACCAGATAGGAACCCTCACCGAAGCCCTCAGAGCCGCCAGGATGGCGCAGAAAGCCGGCTGGAACGTCATGGTAAGCCACCGCTCCGGAGAGACGGAAGACCCCCTCATCGCAGACCTCGCCACAGGACTCGGCTGCGGACAGATAAAACTCGGAGCCCCAGCCAGAGGCGAACGCACCGCCAAGTACAACCAGCTCATCAGGATCGAAGAATACCTCGGACGGAAAGCACGCTATGGCTAGACGACACCACGCCCTGGAAGCCATGACGGCGGACGAGCTCAGGAAAGACATCCTGACCATGGTGCACAAGGCAGGCTCAGGACACCCCGGAGGATCCCTGTCGATCATCGACACCCTCCACGTCCTGTACACCCACACCCTCAACCACAAGCCCAAACAACCACGATGGACGGGACGCGACCGCGTCGTGCTCAGCGCAGGACACACCTGCCCGGCACTCTACGCAGAGCTAGCACACCAAGGATACTACAACAAGAAGCAGCTGGACACCCTCAGGAAGCTCACCAGCAAGCTCCAAGGACACCCCGAAGCAGGACTCCTCCCAGGCATCGAAGCCACCAGCGGGCCACTAGGACAAGGATACGCCCTCGCCGTCGGCAAAGCCATGGCGGCGAAGAAGCAAGGGAAACAGTGGAAGGTCTACTGCATCAGCAGCGACGGAGAACACGACGAAGGAATCGTCTGGGAATCAGCCCAGATCGCAGCCCACCACAACCTGGGAAACCTCGTCGTCATCATAGACCGCAACGACGTCCAGATAGACGGCCACACCAGAGACATCCTAGACCTCCGAGACCTACGGGAAAAATACGAGGCCTTCGGATGGCACGTCCTCGACATGGACGGCCACAACCACCGCCTCATCAACGACACGCTACACTACGCCGCCACGAGGACGAGCGACAAGCCCACCTGCATCATAGCCCACACCACCCTCGGAAAAGGCGTCAGCTTCATGGAAGGGAACCCCGCCTGGCACGGCAAAGCCCCTGACGACGAAGAACTAGCCCAAGCCCTCAAAGAACTCGAGAAACGACAGGAACGACGACGGCTCAAACACCAGCTCGAACGACGAGAGGTGCTCCGATGAAACCAGTCCTCACGAACCACCTCACAGCAGAAGCCAAGAAGTGGTGGCGCGGAGAGACAGACCTCCCGAAAGACGCGACGAGGAAAGGATTCGGACGAGGACTCCTACAAGCAGGGAAAACCGACCGGAAACTCATAGCCTTGACAGCCAACCTCGGAGGATCCACAAGCCTCGGAGCGTTCAAAGAACACCACCCCGCCCGGTTCATAGACGTCGGCGTCGCAGAACAATCACTAGCAGGCATCGCAGCCGGGATGGCGAGCGAAGGCCACACAGCCGTCATGACGAGCTTCGCGACCTTCAGCCCCGGCCGCAACTGGGACCTCATCCGGACGCAGATAGCCATGCCCAAACACCCAGTACTCGTCGTCGGAAGCCACGCAGGGCTCGCCACCGGCCCGGACGGCGCCACCCACCAAGCACTCGAAGACATAGCCCTCATGAGAAGCCTGCCAGGCATGACCATCCTCAGCCCGGGCGACGCGACAGAAACCGCAACCCTCACCAACCTATTCCTCAAAACCAAGATGCCAGGATACCTCCGCGTCAGCAGAGCCAAGACGAGACAATACCTCACCGCCCCGACGAGCCTCACCAAAGCCCGATGGCTCATCACCGGAGGCAAGAAGACCCTCATCACCACCGGCGCAGTCCTCGAACAAGCACTCACCGCCGCCAGGAAGCTCTGGCACGACCACGAAGAGACGATCAACGTACTCCACGTACCATGCCTCAAGCCAATAGACAACGCAGCCATCAAGAAAGCCGCCGAGACGAGCACGAAACTCTACACCATCGAAGACCACAACGTCATCGGAGGACTCGGAACCGCAGTGGCAGAACGACTATCAAAACTGGCCAAACACCCGCCCCTCGACACGATAGGAGTACGAGACGAGTTCGGACGATCAGGCACGACGGAAGAACTCTACCACCACTACGGCCTGTCAGCGAAGAAGATAGCAGCGAAAGTCAAGAAAGGCTAACGCTCATCCAACCGTCTCAACTTCTCCAAGCGCCGCTTGAAACGCCTACCACCCTTCTCCTTACCCGCGAACCGCGTCGAAAGAAAAGCATCCACGACCTCATGGGCGTTACGCGAACTCATGAGGCGCCCAGGCAAGCACAACACGTTCACATCATCCTCACGACGAGCACCCCGAGCCTCGCTCGCCTCGAAGCACAACGCCGCCCGGCCACCAGACACCTTGTTGGCAGCCATGCACATCCCCACACCGGAACCGCAGATCAAGATACCACGACCCCTGCTCCTAACAACCTTCTCAACCACCTCGGCAGCCACGTCAGGATAATCATCACCCGGCACGAGCTCAGGCGACAAGTCAACAGCCTCAGGATAGAACCGCTTCAGCTTCTCCTTCAACGAAAAACCCGCGTGGTCAGCACCGATGTAAACCCTCATACCACCCTCTAAGACCAGGAGTTATAAATGCTTTTTGGCCTGACACCAACCATACAACCAGCATACTTTTTTAAACCAAGAATGCTTCCCACTACACGATGGTGAACATCCTCGCAGTATCAGACGAGACCACCCTCAGAGGAGGAGGCTCCACCATAGAATCAACCGTCAAAGACAACGTCGACATCCTCATCAACTGCGGAGACCTCCCCCCAGAATACATCGACTACCTCACCATGCAGTACCGCCCAGCCTTCAACCTCATGGTCCACGGCAACCACGACAAGTCATACTACCACATCCAAGGACAGCAAGCGAAAACCCCTGACGTAGGATTCTCAAAACTCTACAGCGCCGACGTCATCAACAAAGGAATCTACAAAGCCCGGCCAGGCCGCAACAACGAACTCATCAACAACCTCGCCATCGGCGGGTTCTCAGGATCCATGACAGAAGGGATGAACCGCGAACGACGATGGCCGTTCTACTTCCGCGAGAAGGACGCCAAAAGATTCGTCAACAACCTCAAACGAGAACGACGATGGAACCAACTCCTAGGCAAGGAGTACGGCATCGACATCATGGCCAGCCACGCAGCCCCAGACATAGGACTCTTCGAAGGCACTCCGGACACCGACGTCCTCAACACCATCGGAAGCCACCACAGACCATCCAAAGCGCTCGGAGAACTCTACGACGAGTTCAACCCCGCCCTCTGGCTTTACGGCCACATCCACTCCAGCTACACGACGAAGAATCTAGACTTCGCATGGAAAGATTCATACATGCTCAACGTCGTCCCGTTCAAACTCATCGTGTTCGACGAGAAGGAGAAACGGGTCCACGACTACTATCCGAAGTGACGATGTACGGCGACCAGATGTGCGGGCCAACCCTAGGACCACGTTCCTGGAGGAAAGGCAGTGAGGCGAAAGCCGACGAGGCCTACAAGACAGCCAGAGCCATGGCCAAGTCAGAAGCCAGGCGGTGGCCCTGGGAGCCACACCAACACCTACCCCTCTTCACAGACGCCACGGAAGGCTACGAGATAGAAAGCAAGTACAGCATCGGACGGAGAGACAAGTCGCGATTCACGATAGAAGGAACCGCGGTCCCCGGACGCGACCGAGACTTCTCACCAGGATTCCTACCCCTGCCCAAGCCGGACACGGAGTTCGCCCTCAAATGGAAAAACCTCCACCGCAACCGCAAAGCATGGTACAGCTCAGGCAACGCCATCGAAGCAAAGGAATTCCTCCACAAGCTCTACGTCATCGAAGGACACAAGCGCGCAAGCCTCGCCACCTACCTCCGATACGACCCCATCCCCATCAAGATCGAACGACACATCCCCACACAAGCCGGCGACGAAGCGACCAAGGAATACCACGCATACCTCCAATTCGAGAACTACTCCGGACTCAGCGACATCTGGTTCTCAAACCAGGACGGCTACAACTGGCTCCACGACACCATCACCAAGATGTTCCACGGAACACCCTACAAGGTCGAAGCGTTCATCAGGGAGATGTACAACCCGTTCAAGACCATCTACAACCAGCTCGACGACAAGCGCCTCCAGCACGTCCCGCCCGGAGACCTCCTCAAGTCCTACATCGAGAACCACTGGCACCCCCAAACCCGGAGCGGCAAGAAATCAGGGTTGAAGAAAGACCTCAAACGGCTCGCCAAAAAAGACTCTCTAGGACGAGGCCGCTAGTCGCCCTGGAACGGTACCCCGCCCTGTAGATGGCGTCTTCAGAGACCGACAAGACCAAGCTCTGCTCCGAAGCGTTCGAGAACTCCAGGACGGACGGTTGCAGGAACGTGTTGTCAGGCCTCGCGAACCCTGCCTCCTCGTAGTTGATGGCTTGGCCGAACACATTGGTGCCCGGATCGGCAGGCTTGTCAGGCATCGACGGATAAGGGGTGGTGCACGCGAGGAGGGCGGTGAGCGAAACGGCGAGAGCCAGAACGACGAAACCAGTGTTTTTCATAAGGGGTTCGCCTTGAAACTGCCACTACCTGGAATGAATCCTATATGATAGTTACTATTCCTGAGAGTCCTCCATAAGGGTTTTTCAGGCTCTCTCGCGGGAAAAACTCTTCCGGACACCTGGCCCCCTTCTGAGACCGCAACCTATAAAAGCCACTCCTTATAAAGAAACGGTCATGAGACGCATCCTCATCGCACCCTCCATCCTCGCGGCGCCCCACGACACGCCAGGCCAGCGCAAGCGCGCAGCCCAACAAGCCGGACGAGGAGGCGCAGACCTCGTCCACGTCGACGTCATGGACGGCGCCTTCGTACCGCAGGAAACGGTGTGGAACGACCCTGGAAAGCTGCAAGAACTCGACGCAGGCCTGCCGTTGGACGTCCACCTCATGATCGCAGACCCTGACGAACGGGCCCTGGACTTCGTCCACGCCGGCGCAGCCATGATAACAGTCCACGCAGAAGCCTCGCAAGACCCCGAAGTCCTCCTCTCAAGACTCCACCAAAGAGACGTCAAGGTCGGACTCGCCGTCAACCCCGACACCAGCCTCGAACGGGCGGAGCCCTACCTCCCGCTCATAGACTACCTCCTCATCATGACCGTCCATCCCGGCAAGGCCGGACAAGCATTCCTCCAAGAAACCCTGGAAAAGGTCGCCGAAGCCAAGAAGCGGCACCCTCACCTAAAAGTGGAGGTCGACGGAGGCCTCAACAAGGACACCATCCCGGCAGCACTCAACGCAGGGGCAGACATCCTCGTCATCGGACACGCCATCTACAGCGCAGACGCGCCGGAAGACGGCATCGGAAGCCTACGGGAACTCATAGAGAAAAGCTTTTAAACACCTTCCTTGTCAACCCCCTGTCCACCCGATGCTCGGCACCGTACTACTACTCATCCTCGCAATCCTCCTCTCAGGATTCTTCAGCGGCTCCGAAGTAGCCCTGCTCAGCATCACGGAGCTCAAGGCCCGACACCTCGCCGACCAGAAGCTCAGGAACTCCAAAGCCCTGCTCGCCCTGAAGAAGCAGCCGAAAAGGATGCTCATCACCATCCTCATAGGCAACAACCTCGTCAACATAGGAGGATCGGCCATCGCCACCAAGCTCGCCATAGACCTGTTCAACAGCGCCGGCGTCGGCATCGCCACCGGTGTCATGACGTTCATCATACTCACCTTCGGAGAGATAGCCCCCAAGACGTTCGCCGCCCGGCACGCACAGCGCATGGCACTCGCCATCGCACCCATGATACTGCTGCTCATGAGACTATTAGGGCCCCTGGTGTGGCTGTTCTACTACATCAACTACGGCGTCGAGAAAGCAATCCTTGCCCGCAACGACGAGGAGCCTTTAGTGACTGAGAAAGAACTCCAGCATATCGTCAACGTGGGAGAAGAGGAAGGCCAGATAAAGCCTGATGAGAAGGAGATGATACAACGCATCTTCCTCTTCGACGACACAGAGGTCAAGGAAGCCATGACGCCTCGCACCGACATGTTCGCCCTCAGCCAAGACCTCACGATATCACAAGCCCTCCCGAGGATATTGAGGCATGAGTACTCACGAGTACCCGTGTACCACAAGAAGATCGACAAGGTGAAGGGTGTCGTCTTAACAAGATATCTGTTGGAAGCGGTGAGCCAAGGAAAGACCCACCTCAAGCTCAAGGACATCGCGCAAAAACCCCTCTACGTCCCCAGGCACAAGAAGCTCGACAAGCTCCTCAAGGAACTACAACACAAGAAGACCCACCTGGCCATAGTGGTGAACGAGCACGGAGGCGTCGACGGCCTCATCACCATCGAAGACATCCTCGAAGAGATAGTGGGTGACATCTTCGACGAGTCGGACGACGTGGAACACCTCATCAGGCCGCGCGGCGACAACCAATGGCTCATACTCGGCAAGGCGCCCATAGATACCATCAACGAAGAGCTCGGACTTGACCTCCCGGAGGTCGACGAGTACCACACGATTGCAGGCCTCGTCCAGCATCGCCTCGGACGAATCCCTCATGAAGGAGAGAAATGCACGGTCGCCGGCACAGGCGCGAGCCTCACCGTCAAGCGCGTCGAAGGACCGGTCATCATAGACGTCATCCTCAAGCGACGCAAGAAGGCGTGAACAGGACACTCCAAAAACACATTCTTTATAAGTCGCCATCGGAGGGAACAGCACCCCTGCAGGACATGCCTGACAGAAAGGTTTTAAAACAGTCTCCACTGCACAAGCCCTTATGATACTCGGCACCATCGAGGGCAAGAGCACCACCACCCGGTTCGCCTTCCACGCCAAAGAAGAGCCGAAGAACATGGACTACGTCCAGGTCTACCACCAAGCGTACGAGTACGTCCTCTGCCAGATCACCGAAGTCACCAAGCTGAAAGAACGGACGGAAGCCACGTGCCAGGTCATAGGCTACAAGGACAACGGCCGCGTCAGACGGCCGCGCATACCATTCGACCCCGGCACCGAAGTCCTCACCGCCGAGGACGAGTTCATAGCAGACATCATACGGCTCCAACAGGACGACGAGAAACCCCACGCCTACATCGGAAAGCTCGACGGACGCGACATCCCCGTCCACGTCGACCTCAACACAGTCCTCACCAAGCACGTCGCAGTCCTCGCCAAGAGCGGGGCGGGCAAGAGCTACACCGTCGGCGTACTATTGGAAGAGATCGCCGAGAGAGGCGTACCCCTCGTCATCATAGACCCGCACGGCGAGTACGAAGGCCTCTCAAAGGCCAACGAGAACGAGGAAGAGAAAGAACTCCTCGCACACCACGGCCTCGAACCAAAAGCCTACACCGTCGCGGAATACGGCGACGACAACCTCCTCCCCAACGTGAAACCATTCCGGCTACCCACACACCTGACAGCCCAGGAGCTCACACACCTCCTCCCAGGAAAGCTCTCCGCAAACCAGCAAGCAATCCTCTACTCAGCCCTCAAGAACCTGAAAGACGTGACGTTCGACAACCTCCTCTACGAGCTCGAAGCGGAAGAGAGCCCGGCCAAGTACAACATCATCAGCACGATAGACTACCTCCGAGGACTGCCGTTCTTCTCAGCAGCCCCGACGCCGTACAACGAGCTCGTCAAGCTAGGACAAGCCACCATCATCAACCTCAAAGGAATACCCACCGACATCCAAGAGATCATAACCTACAAGCTCAGCAAAGACCTCTTCCACCTACGCAAGCAGAACAAGATAAGCCCGTTCTTCCTCGTGATAGAGGAAGCCCACAACTACTGCCCCGAACGAAGCTTCGGAGAGACCAAAGCCTCAAAGACGCTACGGGACATCGCGTCGGAAGGCCGCAAGTTCGGACTAGGACTCTGCATCGTCAGCCAACGGCCAGCCAGAGTGGACAAGAGCGTGATCAGCCAGTGCAGCACGCAAGTCATCCTCAAAGTGACCAACCCAAACGACCTCAAAGCCCTCGCCAGCTCGGTCGAAGGGCTCACCGCAGAAGCCGAGAAGGAGATAAAAAACCTCCCGATAGGCACAGCCCTGGTGACAGGCATCACGGACGTGCCCTTGTTCGTCACCATCAGGCCGCGGGTGACGACGCACGGCGGCGAGGCAGTCGACATCCTCGGCGCAGGCGAAGCCGCAGACCAACAACCAAGCCTTCTAGACCAAGCCCAAGAATTCGGCAACAAGGAACTCCTCCCCCTGATAAAACCGAGCATCACGCCGAAAGACCTAGAGCTCATGAGCGAGGAACCGCTCAGCGGCGTCAGGACCACTCTCCTGCCAGCCTACCAGCTCGTCTGCAGGGAAGGGGAGCAACGATACAAGCTGCTCATAGAAAGAGAACGAGGGCGCATCATCACCGACAAGGACGAACCAACCCTCAAACAGCTACCGCGGCTCGACCAACTCTCACCCGCCAGCCTCAAGATACTACAAGCCGCATTCACCAAAGGACCCCTCACCAAGGAAGAACTCGCCGCAGCCACGCAAGCCCTGAACGTCGACCAAGAAGTCGAAGAGCTCACGAACCAAGGATACCTCCAAGAACAGGACGACGCCTACAACGCCAGCGACGACTACCTCTTCACAAAGCTCAGCAAGGCCGCCACGTACGACAACATAGCCTACGAAGAAGCCCACTACGACGAGAAAAGAGAACCCGCCATGACGATCGACGACCTCAAGGAACGATACGGCAAGTTCACCACCATCGAAGACCACCACGAGTGCTGGCTCGTCAACCACCAACCAGTCAAGAACGCCCGGGAGGACCAGTCATGGTAGCCCACATCGCAACCCTCGCAACGTGGGAACAACACCCCTGGATCATCAAAGCCGTCGGAACATTCCTCATACTGCTCGCAGCCTTCATAGCCGGACGGGTCGCCAACCTCATCCTCAAGAAGATACTCAAGGAAATAGCCCTCGACAAGCACATGAGAGCCACCACCGGCTACCGCCTCTCCCTAGAACGACAACTCAGCGGACTGCTCGAGGTCGCGGTCTATGTGGCAGGCGTCATCATAGCCGCGAGCTACCTCGGCATCCTCGACATAGTGCTCCTCGTCATCGGAGGCGTCCTCGCGCTCTTCCTCATCATCACACTAGCCCTCACACTCAAGGACGACCTCCCGAACCTCATCGCGGCCATCACATTAAGGTACCGGAAAGCCTTCAAGCCAGGAGATACCATCACCATCAGGAACATCAAAGGAGAAGTCCGCAAGATAGGACTGTTCACCACGCAAGTGTACGAGAAGGAAGACCGGCTGAGAATCCCCAACCGCCTCTTCCTCAAAGAAGACTACAAGGTACGCTCGAAAAAGAAGGAAGACTAGGTCTCGACGCCCTCGAGCATGCTCGTCAGGTTCCATATCTGGGTCCTGATGAACATAGGGAGGTTGATGTCATTCGCGATATCCTCAACCTCACTCAATATCTTATTGATCTTCAACGACAAGTCGCCGTCATCAGACTCGAGCTCCCGCTGCATCTCCAACAGCTTGAGCTTGACATTCCGAGGGACGGTGTTGTCCTCCTGCAAATCCTTCAACAAAGACACGATCTCTTCCACACGTTCGTCCATAAGTCATCACTTCTCCTCTTTAGTGGCCTGGCCCCGCAAATCCTTGAGCTGCTGGCGAAGCTTCCCCTCCTGCTGCTCGATCGTCTCGAGACGCACCTTGAGCGTCTCCTTGCGCTCGGACAACTCCCGGACCAGCTTGTCGGCCGGCTGCTTCACCATGAGGTTGCCGATAACCCTGAAAGCCTCGCCCGACTCGGGATCCAAGGCTTCCAGCGCGGCCTCGGCCTCCGCCAGCTGGGAGCGGAACTGCTTCTTCTGCATACCATAATGCTCCAAGCTCTGCTCGAGCCGGGCCAGTTGTTGTGAAACGTCATCTGTCATCATCGACGACCTCCGCCGTCTTCTCATACGTGATGAGGACCTTGCACACGCTGTTCACCACCGCGCGCAAAGCAGTGGCATCCTTCGCCTCCACCGTGACGGTCGCGACGCCATCCTCATGGGCCACGGAGTAAGACGCCCGCTCATTCAACAACTCCTGCTGCTCGGCGGCGAAGACCCTGCGTACGTGGTCTTCCTTGTCAGGAACACTGATGGTCGCGGTGATCATCGTGCCTTGACGTGCGTCACGGTGGTGCGCGGCTTGAAGATGATCTTAGAGCCGCAGTAGACGCACCTGATCTTCTTCCTGATATGCGTGTCGGCAATGGCCTTACCGCAGTTGAAGCACTTGTACTCCGTCATCTTAGTCCTCCTGGTCCGCTTCTCGCTGGAGCGACGGGAGCTTCGAGACGCTGTACGCCTTGCTCGCGAACTTCGCGCCGCACTTCCTGCACTTCCAGATACCCGTGGACTCCTGCCGCACCTGCTCGTAATGGCAGGTCGGGCACTGGTAGGAACGCTTCTGCTGGGATTCTATCTTGCCGGCCTTCTGCTTCAGCGTACGCCCATACCTGGGTCCGAAACGCTTGACAGAGCCGTACTGGGCTTTCTTCTTGGTTGCCATGGTGATCGCCTGCTTGATGTCCGAAATCGTGGATGGGGCTGCCCGGATTCGAACCGGGATCATTCGGCTTCTTGCCGCCCGGCTCATGAGGCTGCGGGCACTCCCAAACCGAAAAGGATAACCAAGTTACCCCACAGCCCCGGAACACTGGGGGTCGGACACCCGACATGAGAACCCTGATTGGTTTATAAATGTTGTGTTGGCTCCCAAGGGAAACCTTTTTTAACCAAAGCCCCACTGCCTCTACCGGTGGAGCCATGGAACGACACGAGTTCGCAGACCTGTTCGAAAGGGCCCTGAAAGCCAACCAGGTCCTCGCCTTCTTCTGCAGCTGCACCATCACCTACTCCGGACGCGCAGAGGCCTACGTGCCTCTTGGAGACAGGCTCGTCATCATAAAAGAGGACAAAGGCCTCATCATACACCAGCCCGTCAACGGCAACCCCATCAACTACCTCAAGCCAGGCGCCGAGATACGGCTGGAGAAACGAGAAGGCCTCCTGCTCCTGAAAGCCCGGAGCGGGAAGGACTACCTCGACGTCGAGATACCCCGCATCTACGACATGATCACCAAGAAGCTCGAAGACGGCCAGCAACAAGTCCTCCAAGGCAACGAGAAGGACATGAGCGACATGATAAAAGCCAACCCCGGACTCGTCAGCCCTGACTTCAAGCCGCTCAGCCGTGAAGAGCACACCCAATTCGGATTCATAGACGTCTTCGGACACGACGGCAACGGCAACCTCGTCGTCGTGGAATGCAAGCGCTACAGCGCCGGACTCGCCTGCGTCACCCAGCTCAGACGGTACGTCGAGAAGATAAAAGAGCTCAAAGGCACAGAGAACGTGAGAGGTGTCATGGCCAGCCCCGCCATCACGGCGAACGCCCAAGGCATGCTCGAACAATGGGGGTTCACACACGTCGCGGTCAGCCCGCCCAAACGCCTGGAGCGCACCAAGGACCAGCAGAGCCTGGACACCTTCATGGGTTGAGGCACGCCTTGCAAGGCCTGCGGCCAGAAGCCCTGGCTTCTTCTTCCGAGGCGAACCCGACGGTCTCCTTGCCCTTCACCAACCTGCAACCAGGCCTGTGGAACGTCTTGCCACGAGGCAACGCCACCACGACAGGACCTACAGAGCGCTTCGCAACCCTTCTCCCAGGCATCAACACCACGAGGGCGGTTACTATGAGGAGGCCTGCCAAGGGTACCACGACACCTATGGTGTCTGACACGACGCCGAGGGAGAGCAGGACACCCACCACGACTGCGGCCGAGAACGTGCCGAAGCACAGCCACACCTGCTCGTCCCAGAACTGCTGCTCCATCAGGCCTATGAGGAGGCCGAGCGTCGCCACCCAGAAGCCGCCGGACAGCACCGCCCTGGAGAGGCCTGACGTGCCGAGCTGGGCGAGCACGAACACGAGCTGCGCCGCCAAGGCGAGCGCCAACGCCTGTCGAAATCTCATGCTCCAAAGGATACGACAACTACTTTAAAAAAGTTCTGATTCGTCATCACTCACGGATGGTCCCGCACAGCCGGCACTTATTTAAGAAGCCGAACGCTCGCCCCTACACATGAGGAACGTCACGCGAACCCTCACCATCAGCCTCGCCAAGAAAGAAGCCCGAAGCCTCGCCAAGGCGTGGGGGCTCCTCAGCCTCGCCTTCGCGATACTCTTCTCGAGCTCTTTAGACCTCACCTTCCTCGTCAACCTCGGCATCAGCGCCCTCACCGTCGGACTAGGATTCGTCGCCCACGAGCTATCCCACAAAGCCCTCGCCGTCAAGTACGGCTGCGAAGCAGAGTTCAAGGCCAACGACACCATGCTCTACGCCGCCGTCCTGATGAGCTTCCTAGGGCTCATCATCGCAGCGCCGGGAGCCGTCAGGATAAGGGGTGCGTTGTCGAAGAAGCAGCACGGACGCATCGCGGCGGCAGGCCCGGCCGCGAACCTCGCCGTGGCGATACTCTTCCTGCCGCTCTACCTCGTCGGCAGCAAGGTCGGACTCTACGGAGCCGGCATCAACTCCCTCCTGGCAGCGTTCAACCTCCTCCCGGTCCCGGGGTTCGACGGACGGCAAGTCCTGAAGTGGAACAGGACCGGCTACGGCCTCCTCCTCGCAGCCGCCATGCTACTGACATTGTTCACTCTCTACCTGTGACAAAACCTAATAAATGAGGATTACTTCCTACTATACCCAAATGACTCCTAGTCCTAATCCTGAAGAGTGGAGCGACGAGGTGTGGTTCGACAGGGAGTTCTCAGACTACACACTAGAAGACCATGAGAAAGCCACGATCAGGACGATCAAGCAAAACCTCTCCAGACAAGCCTACACCGACCCCGGGAACTGCTTCCAGCACATGGAACTCCTCGAAGACCTCGCCAACAAGCTCTCAGAGATCACCAAGAACGAACGGGCGGCCGGGAGGCGCAACTGGGAGGTCGAGATGGCATACCAGGAAGTCAAGTCGCTCTACAACGACCTCTCACAAGTACACCAGAGACTACGGGAAGCGTGAAAACCATGGCAGCGAAGAAATGCAGCATCTGCAACGAGAAGGTAGACCAAACATTCCTCCAGAAACCCAAAGGGACCTGGATCCGCGACGAGCACGGCAAGCGACGGCTCGTGTGCAGCGCGTGCCAACGACAACACGCGGCATCCGAACTCAAGGAAAAGCTTTAAAAACATCTTTCTTGTTCCCGGCATCCGACGCCTCTGTAGCTCAGTGGTAGAGCGGTTGCCTCGTAAGCAACAGGTCGAGGGTTCAAATCCCTCCAGAGGCTCTTTATAAATTTGTAACTGGTTTAAGAAGCAAGGATTTTCTTTCTCCCCCACAAGGCCCTATAAAACCTTAAATACACGTCTCGGCCAACCTCCAAACAGGTGCTTGATGACGTGGCACGACCCCTCATATCACCCGAGACCAAGACCTCCCCGCAACCCGAGGCCGGACGCACGACGCCGGGCCAACAATACCTGCTACGGGAAGAGGACGCCCTCGACACCCTCGTCCGCGAGGTCAAAGCAGCCTTGCCTGACCCGGACACCTACCTCCAGCTCGAATACCGGCGAAAAGGGCCTGACGCGACCAGCGTGACTTTCAAAAGCGAAGACACGCACCTCCCGGACCTTGACATCACCGTCACGATAGTACAGAACGAGAACTCATGCCAGAAAGCATACCTCAACCTGCACGAGTTCTCCAAAGCATACTTCAACACCTTCCAACCCGATACCTATGAGTGACAGCGACCCCCTCCGAAAGCTCCCGCCAGCCACACGCAAACACCTCTTCGACAAGGCCTATCGGCGGACCGGAGCCGACCCGGACGTCACGGTGAGTGACGTCGCATGCGAAGCCTTGAAGGAACACTACAAGTTCTACGACGACACGAGCCTCGACCGCCAGCTCGAAAGGCTCACACGGGAATCACAGGAAGCCCTCGACGGAAGCTGCACCCTCAAGGACGTCCTCAACTACGCGAGACGGCTGACACGCCTCTACGCCGTCGAGAGAGGTACCCGTACAGCCCTCGATCGGCTCAACAAGAACATCACTAACGCGCACCTCGTCCAACCAGTCATGGAAAGCTTCTACGACAAGGTCACCGACTACCTCGAGAAGCGTTAAGGCCTGTCTTCCAACCACGCCCCTCGCACCTCGAGGCGGCCGGTGATACGGTTCTCCATCACGGGCTCCGCATCGATCGCCAAAGCCTTCGAGAACAACGGGCAATCCAACACCAACGACTCGTACTCGCCACCCTCGCCAGCGACGTTGAAGCCGATGGAATCCCTTAAGGAGACGAGCCTCTCCACCTCCTCTTCTCTGATCGGTTTCCCCAACCACTCCTCGGACAAGCCCTCGCCAGCGACCGAAGAGAACGTGATGACGAACCCCTCTCTCAACAACTCGCGCAACTCCGACTCCTGCTCGAGATGCCACAACGGCGCGTACGCCTTCAACCCTAACCCGTCACAGAGGCGTTCGATCCGAGACCGCTGGTACTGGGAGAACAACGCGCCCGTCACCACGCCGTCCACTCGGAACTCCTCCTTCGCCCGGCGCAACAACCCCCTGAGGTCGTCGAGCTCCACCTCCTTCTCGCCTTTGGTGGATTGCTCCATCACGGGCAGGCCGGCGCTCTCCGCCTGCAGCCGGACCAAGTCAATCGCCGGTGTATGGAACATGTACGAATCATCGTTCTCGCTCTTCACCACGAGGACGCACGCCAAGTCGTAGTTCAACTTCCTCATGACGTGAGCCGCGTACCACGAGTCCTTCCCGCCAGAGCACAACACGCCGATCCTCCGGTTCGCCCGCGGCGACAACGAACGCAAGTACTCCGCACGGTTCAAACCCTCCTTCTTAGCGGCCTTCTGCAACGCCTTGTCGAAACGGCTGCCGTACTGCGCAGCCTTCTTCGGACGGAAAGCATCCTCCTCGGAAAGCCCCATGCGGAGGGCCGCCTCGCGCAGCACGTACTTCTCCACCCCTTCTTTGAGCTTGAGGCCTGAAGGCAATGATAATGAATGCTCTATCAGCTTCCTGTCCAGGAACGGGAGGCGCAACTCGACGCCCTGCCGCATCGTCACGACGTCATCCCGGTAGAGGTCCCGCTCGTACAACCACAACAAGCCTGCCAAGCATTCATCGTTCACGTCTTGCGAGTCCTTGTGCCGCTGGTAGCCTGCGTACAACTCCTCGGCGCCGAGGCCTGAGAACAACACCCTGCAGCCGTCAGAAGCAGCCTTCCGGGCGGCCACGAGGAACGGCATGGCGACGGACACCTTCACCGCGTGCGGCTCCTCGACGAGCTCAGCAGCCTCCTGCGCTAGGGAAGGGATGTCCTCCTCGGAGACCTCCAACACGTCATGGTCGAAGCCATACCTCGCCGCCACCGCCTTCGCCGCCGACAGGTCGTGCGGCTCCTTCCCACCAGGGTTGTCCACCACGGCGGTGTAGCACGTGACGTCAAACCCCAAATCCTTGCACGTCTTGGCGATGAGCGCGCTGTCAACCCCTCCTGAGAAGAGCACGCCGACCTTAGCATCCTTCGACGGCAACCTCTTCTTCACAGCCTCCACGAACATCCGCGCCACTTCCCGCGCCGCGTCATCATCTTTTTTCTCTACCACTTCCTTCTCGTAGAACGGCCGCTGCCAGCGCGACAACAGGTTCTCCTTGAGATCGTACGACAAGACTGTGCGGGGGTTGAGATCCGCTACGTCTGACAGGCCTGCCCGCAGCAAAGCCTTCTTCTCCGACGCGAAACTGAACCCGTCCTGATGCGCGAACCATAACGGCTTGACGCCGAGGACGTCGCGCGCCGCGACGACCTTGCCATCACGCCAGTAGGCGAACGCGTACACGCCGTCGAGACGGTCGAGGACTGAGAGCACGCTCTCCCTGTCTAAGGATTCTGTCGAGTCCAAGAGCTTGAGGAGGAGGTGCGCGTCGTTCTTCACACTAATCTCTTCCTGCTCGGCCAACGACTCCCAATTGTAGACCTCGCAGTTCGCCACGAGGAACCCCTTGCCATCGTGCAACGGCTGCGCCTCATGGCCCACGACTGCGTGGAGGACGTGGCCCAGGCCATGCTCGCCGCGGACGTCCAACCCGTCCAGCGTGGCGGCGTGCTCCACGCCAGTTCCGTCGGTCCAGCCCACGCCGTCCTTGCCTCTGGCCAGGAGCGCTTCGAACATCCGCCTCGCAACCGTCGCCCGCTCGTCATGGCTGAAACAGCCGAGTATCCCGCACATGGCGTACGTGGAAAGAGCTTGTTTTTATAAATCATCGGTCTTTGTGGAAGGCAAGAACAATATATGAATAAAAAAACATCAATGGAAAGTTTTTTAAATCGGTGTCTACGTTGAAACATAGTCCTTATCGCAGAAGGCACACAAAAAAAAGAGGTGGAAGTAATGGGAAGAGTAGAAGGGAAAGTAGCGCTCGTCACCGGCGGCGCCAACGGCATCGGAGCATCAGCATGCAAGCTCCTCGCACGAGAAGGAGCCAAAGTGGCAGTCACCGACGTCCAGCACGACCCGGCCAAACAAGTCGTCCAAGAGATACGGGAAGCGGGCGGAGAAGCCGACTACTGGAGCCTCGACGTCTCGGACGAGGAACAAGTCAAAGCGGTGTTCCACGACGTCAAGGAACGATACGGCGACATCACAATCCTCGTCAACAACGCAGGCATAACAGGCCCCATGCAACCCACGGACGAGATAGAAGAAGAGGACTGGGACAAGCTGATGAAAGTCAACGTCAACGGCGTCTTCCTCTGCACCAAACACGCCATACCACAGATGAGAGCGGCAGGCGTCGGCAGCATCATCAACCTGAGCAGCATCTACGGCCTCATAGGCAACGGCGACATCCCGGCATACCACGCCAGCAAAGGAGCCGTGGCGCTGATGAGCAAGAACGACGCAGTCCTCTACGCCAAGGAGAACATCAGGGTGAACTCCGTCCACCCAGCCTTCATCTGGACGCCGCTCGTAGAAGGATTCCTGTCGAAGCAAGGCGACGTGGAAGAAGGCAAGAAAGCGCTCGCCAGCCTACACCCCGTCGGCCACATCGGAGAGCCCGACGACATCGGCTGGGGAGTCGTGTACTTGGCGAGCGACGAGAGCAAGTTCGTCACCGGCTCGGAACTCGTCATCGACGGCGGGTACACGGCGAAATAAAAAGAAGTTTTTTTCTTATTTGATATTCTCATAGACTATGTGGTACTGGCCATCGACTTCCTTGACATCACCGTTCTCCACCCACTGCGGCAAGACCTGGTCCAGCCGCAGGTGCTCGTTGAAATAGTCAGGATTCCCGCCTCTCGCTTCGATACTCTCCCGTAGATCTTCCATCGTGAACGCCTTATTCTTGTCAAAGAACTCCTCGAAGAAGACATCCCTCGAGAGGTTCTTCCGGTCCTGCTCCATGAACGAGTCGATCGTCGCCCGGAGGACCTGCCTGAAGGGTTCCGGATCCTTGGGGATGAGTGAGAGAGGCTTCTTGCTCCTGAGATCCTCGGGTGTCATGGACACGTCATACAACGCCTTGTGAGTGTTGATCAAACTCTTGTTATCATACCCTACCACTCCTTGGATAGGGAAATGGCGGTCCGCGCTCGTCATCGCCGTGATACGGAAATCATAATTGCTCCTCAACGTCTCCACCATGACATGTTTCATCACGGACGTCCAGGTCAAGTCTTCCCTGAAGTCGTACTCCTTATGACCTGCGACGGCCTCGTACCCTTGTTGCGGTTGGCCTCCGACACGGGCCAGCTCCGCGCTGAAGAAGCTGAAGAACTCCTCGAACTCCTTCTTATGCTGCAACCAACCCTTCAGGAATGACGCTTCCTTGTCTTCCTTCGCCTCCTGCCGGAAGAGCCGTTCCAACCCGGAGAAATCGTTGACCTTCCCTTTCAACGCGTACCCTTGCCGTCCTAAGTCTGTCATGGTACCTTGTACCCACGCGACAGGAAGTATAAAACATTTACGATGCTACACAAGAGAAGTATAAAAAAAGAAAAATCTCACAGCTTCTTGTGGCAGAACCACCAGTCATAACAGCCGTCCTGGCCACGCCGCTTCTCGGCCGTCTCCTCATCGGACGCCGGCGGGATGATGACGCCGTCCTTGATGAGCTCGTTATGAGGCCAGTTGGCAGGCAACGCGACGCCATTCGCATCGGAGGTCTGCAACGCCTTCACAGACCTCAACACCTCGTCGATGTTCCGACCGATCTCCTGCGGATAGTAGAGTATCAGGCGCAACACGCCCTTGTCATCCACGATGAACACGGCCCGGACGGTGTTGGCGCCCTTGCCAGGGTGTAGCATCCCGAGCCTGCTCGCGATCATCCCCTGGTCATCAGCGATGATGGGGAACTCGATCTTCGTGTCGAGCTTCTCCTTGATCCACTCCGTCCACTTGATGTGCGAGAACACCTGGTCGATGCTCAAGCCCACCAGCTTGGTGTTAAGCTCCTCGAACTTCTTCGCCTTCTTCTGGAACGAGACGAACTCGGTCGTGCACACCGGCGTGAAATCGCCTGGGTGGCTGAACAGGACGAACCACGACCCCTTATAGTCGTTCGGCAACGTCATCTTACCGTGCGTCGTCTTGACTTCCATCTTCGGGAACGCGTCCCCGAGCAACGGCATCGTATAGTAATCTTCCTCTTCCATCATTGTGCTTTCACCCGACGAGAGGGTAAGCGTCGGAAGTATATAAGTCTTGGCGACCAGTGACTGGTAGTGAAAAATAAAATCACACTTCTTGCGCTCCGCAAACTATAAGAAGGGAGCGACGCACGACCTCACGACACAGGTGACTCTCATGTCCAAGAAACAAGCGAAACAACAGAAAACACCACCGCTCGCCATCGCAAGCCTCATACTAGGCATAGCAGCCATACTCTTCGGATGGATACCGATCCTCGGCTGGCTACTCGTACTCACAGGACTCGGCATCAGCATCGCAGCACTCGTCACGCACCCCGAAGAGGCGCCTCACAAAGGCTTCGCCATCACAGGACTCGTCCTCAGCATCCTCAGCATACTCCTCGGAGTCCTTTTCTTCACCGCCATAGTCCTCGGGACCGCAGGCTTCATGCACGCATTCGCCGACATAGGAGGCTTCGACAACGACCACGCCATGGACGGCGCGGAAGCCCGCAAGATGCAAGAAGCCACCAAGGTCATCAAGGAATCAGTCGAAGGAAACATCGGAACGGCGTGCAACACCACAGAACAATGCGCCGTGCCGGCGGAATACGCCGCCATGTCGAACTGCCCCTACGAAGCCATCTGCCTCGACGGCCAGTGCGCATTGACCTGCCCGCAAGAAGAAGCATGCACCACGGACGAAGACTGTGCCTGTACGACCTACAGCTACGAGGGTGACGGGAACTGCACGTGCATCGACGGCAACTGCGCCGCCGTCATCGCATGAACGGTCATGACAAGAAGACTACAACCGACCGTACTTGTAATACTGGTCGATGTCATCCTGAGACAGCTCGATGGTCCGCTCATCATCATAATAAGGGCTGCGACGCTTCGGCTCCCGGAACCGTCGCCCCTGGTCCTGAAACCCTTTCTTGAACGACCGGCCCTTACGCTTCAGATAATACCCGTACGCCAAGCCGCACGCCAACCCTCCCAAGTGAGCCGCGTGCGCGATACCCGTACCTCCGGAGACGAAGCCGACGAGGTCGATAAGCGCGAAGATGACGCCAGCGGTGCGCATCGACATGGGGATGACGAAGAAGAACAACACCTTGAGGTCTGGCATGAGCATGATGACCAAGCCCAAGACCGCCATGATAGCACCGCTAGCCCCCACCGCCATACCTGAAGGGTTGGCCAGGGTGAAGATAGCCGAAGCCACCACGCCCGAGATGAGGTACGCCCAGAGGAACCGCCTGCTCCCGATACGGCGCTCGATCAGCGTGCCGAACAGGAACAACGCGTACATGTTGAACAACAAGTGCGTGAAGCTCCCATGGAGGAACATCGACGTGAACAAGATCCAAGGCCGTGACAGGACGTCAGCACCTACAAGCGCAAGGCTCGTGGTGAAACCTCTGCCCAACAATCCCTGCAGGAAGAACACGACGACGTTGACGAGCAACAGCTTGATAGCCACGTTGCGCATCCTGAACACTCCCTGCAGAGCGGACCTCTGGCTTCTCATGCAGACACCTCGGCCCTGCGGAACCACTACTGGTTTTTAAAACCCTCGGCTTCCGGACGCAACCTTTAAAAGAACGCTTCGTACAAAAAAATATTCTATGGCGTTCATCACCCCTCAAGAACTCCTCGACATCGCCGCTATGGCCCTCGTCCTAGGATTCCTCTTCAAAGACTCGTTCAGGCCGACGCCGACGTACAGCGACGACCCGCTCAAGGCGTTCAAGAAACCCCGGACCAAGTGGAAGGACTTCCTCTTCGCAACCGCCATCATCGCACCCTCCATCATCATCCACGAACTCGCACACAAGTTCACAGCCATGGGATACGGCCTCGAAGCCACGTTCCACGCCTTCTACGCCAACCCGACAACCCTCGTCATAGGGGTCATCGCCATCGCCGCAAAGCTCTTCGGCTCAGGCCTCATATTCCTCATACCAGGCTACGTCCGCGTACTCGGAGAAGCCACGGCAAGCCAGCACGCCCTCATAGCATTCGCAGGACCCGCAGTCCACCTCCTCTTCTGGACCGGGAGCAAGCTCTACCTACGCCTCAAGGACAAGCTCACGGTACGCCAACGAGAGTTCGCAACCCTGACGGCGAACGTCAACGGCCTCCTCTTCATCATCAACATGCTCCCCGTCCCAGGCATCGACGGCCACGCAGTCTTCACACACCTCGCCCAAGCATTGGCCTAAGAGTAGTATATCCGAGAAGACAAAACCTTAAATACAAGCCGCGAGAAGCATATAATCCCGTATGGCACGCATCACGTCAAACGGGAAGACTTCTCACACCAAATGGATCATCGTCACCGGCGGCGTCGTCTCAGGACTAGGCAAAGGCGTCGTGAGCAGCAGCGTCGGAGCACTCCTCAAAACCCAAGGATTCACCGTCACCGCCACCAAGATCGACCCGTACATCAACATCGACGCCGGCACCATGAGGCCGACCGTCCACGGAGAGGTCTACGTCACGTACGACGGCGGCGAGACCGACCAAGACCTCGGCAACTACGAACGATTCCTCGACGAGAAGATCAGCCGGTGGAACAACATCACCACAGGCCAGATCTACAAGCGCGTCATCGAGAAGGAACGGAACCTCGAGTACGGCGGCTCGGACGTCGAAGTCACCAAGCACGTACCCCTCGAGATCAAACGACGACTATACGAGAACGCGGAGAAAGCCAAGGCCGACTACATGATAGTCGAGATCGGAGGCACCGTAGGAGACTACCAGAACCTCGTCTTCCTCGAAGCCGTCAGGCAGATGAAACTCGAAGGCGAGAAGATGATGTTCGTCCACGTCAGCTACCTGCCATTATTGGAGAACGTCGGAGAACTCAAGACCAAGCCGACACAGCACTCCGTCAGGGCACTCAACTCGTCAGGCATCTTCGCAGACCTCATCATCGCACGCAGCACCATACCCATCGATGAGCCCCGCCGCGAGAAGATCAGCTACTTCTGCAACATCCCCAAAGAGAATGTCATCAGCTCGCCGGACCTGTCGAGCATCTACCGCGTCCCCGCCACCTACGCAGACCAAGGCCTCGGCGAAGCCCTGGCAGGACACTTCGGATTCGCCTGGAAGCACACCGCAACCCTCAAGGAATGGCAGGAATTCGACAAGAAACTCCAAAGGCTGGACAAGACCGTCAAGGTCGGCGTCGTCGGCAAGTACTTCGACATCGGCGACTGCACCCTCGAAGACAGCTACATCTCAGTCCTGGAAGCCGTCAAGGCGGCGTGCTACGCCGAAGGCGCGGAGCCGGACATCGTCTGGATGGACAGCAAGGAATTCGAAGAAGACCTCTCAAAGGTTGAAGAACGACTCTCAAGAGTCGACGCCGTCATCGTACCCGGAGGGTTCGGAAAGTCAGGCGTCGAAGGCAAGATAGAAGCCATCAGGTACTGCCGCGAACACCAGAAACCATTCCTAGGACTCTGCTACGGGATGCAACTAGCCGTCATCGAATGGGCACGCCACGTCACAGGCCTCAAAGAGGCGAACAGCAAGGAGATCGACGAGGGCACGCCGCACCCGGTCATCGACATCCTCCCCGAACAAGTCGAACTGCTCAAGAAGAAACAGTACGGCAACACGATGAGGCTGGGAGACTACCCCGCAGACCTCAAAGAAAGGAGCCTCGTCGCACGACTGTACGGCACGGACAAAGCCGTGGAACGCCACCGGCACCGCTACGAAGTCAACCCCGACTACGTCGACAAGCTCCAAGGACGAGGACTGGTCTTCTCAGGCAAGAGTCCGGACGGCAAGCTCATGGAATACGCGGAACTGGAAAAACACCCCTTCTTCGTAGGCACCCAAGCCCACCCAGAGTTCACCAGCCGCCCCATGAAACCCCAACCATTGTTCGCAGGCCTCATCAAAGCAGGACTCGAACAGCAACGTTTATAAAAGCCCTGTGGCTCCCAGGACTACCATGAGCGAGCGCATACTCTCAACAACCAGCAAGGAGAACGTCGCCAACGACGTCGGCGCGGTCATGTTCGCATGCCCCAACTGCGGCTTCGAACACATCATCCGCTCCTCGTCAGAACGGAAGAACGTGACGAAATACACGTGCCCCAAGTGCGGCTTCACCGGACCGAACTAAAAGAAGACAACCCTCGAGGTGGATTACAGTGGCGAACGCGATAGCGACCATCAAGATTATGCCAGACAGCCCCGACGTCGACATGGACAAGCTCCAGGAAACCGTCAACGAGAAGATCAAGAGCTTCACCGGCAGCAGCGACACGAAGACAGAGATAGAACCCATAGCCTTCGGCCTCAAAGCCCTCAAGGTGACCTTCGTCATGGACGAACAGCTCGGAAGCCCGGACAGCCTCGAAGAAGACATCACAGCCCTCGAAGGCGTGAACAGCTTCGAAGTCATCGACGTCCGCAGGGCGGTCGGCTGAGAAAAAAAACTTTTTTTCCAGAATTCTTCTTTGAAAGTTCACGCGTAGCCGCGCACCTCCTCCTCCAAGAACCCGAAGACCCGGTCGAAAACGTTGGTCCGCGCAGGCGATAATTGTATTCCTGCCAACCCTGAGTCTCGCAGGAACCCCTCGAACGACCCCCGTGAAGACAACACCTCCTCCGGCGCCCGCCCGTCCAACACCGAGCACACCAAGGCCACAAAGCCTTTCACCACCAACGACCCCGTAAACGAGGAGAAGCGCACCTTACCACCCTCAACCCGGACCGCGAGGAACACGTCGGACTGGCAGCCAGGCACGCGGTGCTCCTCAGAGAAATTCTCCCTCGGAGACTCACCCCACTCGTCAGCCAAGGCTATCAAGGCCTTCAACTTCTCGCGCTGAGAACCAGCCAGGGACAACTCCTCCGCGAACACCTGCAAATCCTCCTCGACGGTCATGAAGAACCACCCCTCACCGCGTCCAAGAAAGAATCCTCATCACAATCAGCCCTGACGCCAGTCCCTGAGATGTGAGTCCGGACAGCCCTGAAACCCGCCTCGTGCAACCACCCCAACACATCCTCCATCCGCGGAGGGTTCGACTTCAACTTCCTAGCAGCCTCATGGACGTCGAAGAACCCCGGCACGTCAAGAGCAGCCTCGGCCGCCAAGGTGTCGAGGAACCCCTTTGCGTCAGGATACGAATCCTCAGCCACCAACGACATCCGCGCCAACAACCTCTTATCACCCAAGGGGCCGAGCCACAACGGGCCGGCGTCACCGAGGAAGCCATGATCGTCGAGGATCTTGTCCACCCTTTGTTTCCCTTGCGCCACGCCGAAGAACACCCTGAAGTAATGGTCCTTGCTGTACGCCAGGATCGGCGTCAACGCCTTGTCATACTGTGCCGCGACGAGCTGGCACTTCCGGACCAGGATGCGCAAGCCCGCCTCGTGCATCAAGACATCCCTACGGGGTGTCGCCCAATACTTGCGACGGCAAGCCTTGGGATACGTCCCGCACAGCGGCGCCGTGTCCGTCGCGGTGACTGCCAGGACTCCGCCCCGGTGCACCTTACGGACAGCCGCGTCGAGGAACGGGTTAGGAGAGCCGAACGGGTCTACATCGACGTAATCGAACCCCCTGCTGCCCAACAACAAGGAACTCGCCTCGCGGTTCTCAACCGCAACGCCTTCTTTCAATTCGACGCCTGACAGCCGGGCGTTCTCCTCAAACCTCCCTATGAAACCTCTTGAGAGGTCGTTCACCACCAATTCTGAGATGACACCCGGCGGCAGCTCCTTCAAGAAGCGAAGAGACCTCACCCCTGAACCAGCCATGGGGTCGCAGACCCGCAAGCCAGCTTTGCCTAAGGATTTCAAGAGGATGACGCTCAACGTCCGGTTGAAAGCCATGACGGGGTTGTAGAACACCTCCATGTCCTTCGACACCGTCTCAGGCCGCTCAACTCTGATAGTGGCGGCGCCTTCAGTCGCCCGCTCCATATCTCTGTGAAACAAGCCTTCCTTTAAATATCCTGTCGTCATCACCAGAACAACCTTTAAAAACAACCCTTGTTCTCCCAGAAGCCTATGACGCTCCGCAGCCCCATAGTCACAGTCCTAGGGCACGTCGACCACGGCAAGTCCAGCATCCTAGATGCCATCAGGGGCAGCGACATCGTCGGCGGAGAAGCAGGAGCCATAACACAAGCCATCGGCGCCTCCATCATACCGCTCCACACGATCAAGCAGAAGGTCGGCAAGCTCATCGACACGATGAAGCTCGACCTCACCATACCAGGGATCCTATTCATCGACACGCCAGGCCACGCAGCCTTCACCAGCCTCCGCAGCCGTGGAGGAACATTGGCAGACCTCGCCATCCTCGTCGTCGACATCACCGAAGGCTTCAAGCCACAAACCCTGGAAGCCGTCGACATCCTCATGAGAGCCAAGACGCCATTCATCATCGCCGCGAACAAGACGGACCTCGTCAAAGGATTCACCCCGAAAGAAGGCACCCTCCTCCAACAACTCGGCAACCAACAGGAAAAAGTCGTGACGGAGCTCGAGACCAAGCTCTACGAGCTCGTCGGAACCCTCCACGAACGATACCAACTGCCGGCGGAGCGGTTCGACCGCGTCGAAGACTTCACCAAGCAAGTCGCCATCGTACCCTGCTCCGCCAAGACAGGCCTCGGACTGCAGGAACTACTCATGGTCCTCACAGGCCTCGCCCAGCGATACCTCGAGAAACACCTCGCCGTGGACGCTGAAGGACCCGGCAAGGGCGTCATCCTCGAAGTCAAGGAGGAGAAAGGGCTGGGCGCCACCATCGACGTCATACTCCACGACGGCACCATCAGGGCGGGCGACACCATAGTCTACGGCACGCTCGACGAGCCCAAGACGACAAAGATACGAGGACTCTTCGAACCGAAACCCAACGCTGAGATGCGCGACAAGAAGAGCAAGTTCAAACCCGCCAAGCAGGTCACCGCCGCCATGGGCGTCAAGATCTCAGCACCCGACCTCGCAGGAGCCGCGGCCGGCATGCCCGTCAGGGTTGTGTCCGGCGACGACGTGGAAGCGGTCAAGGACGAGGTCACCAAAGAGATCAACGACGTCCAGATAGACACCGAGAAGGAAGGGCTCATCATAAAAGCCGACACCCTCGGAAGCCTCGAAGCCCTCATCACACTCCTCAAGGAACACGACATCCCCATCCGCAAAGCCAAGGTGGGGCCTGTCACGAAGAAAGACCTCCTCGACGCCGAGACCAACACCGAAAAGCATCCGCTCCAAGCCGCCATCCTCGGGTTCAACATCCCCCAAGCGGAGAGCACGGACAAGGTCAAGGTGATCATCGACGACGTCATCTACAAGGTGCTCGACCGATACCAAGAATGGCAGGAAGAGCGCCGCAAAGCAGAAGAGGCCAAGCAGCTCGACAACCTCATCAGGCCCTGCAAGATCGAAGTCCTCCAGAACTGCACCTTCCGCCAATCAAACCCTTGCATCCTCGGTGTGGAGGTCATCAAGGGGGCGCTGGTGCAAGGCATGCCGCTCATGAAAGAGGACGGCGCGCCGCTCACGTTCGTCAAGGCCATCCAGGCGGAGAACGAGTCCGTCACCAAGGCTGAGAAAGGACGGCAGGTCGCCGTGTCGTTGCCGAACATCACCGCCGGTAGGCACGTCCACGAGGTGGAGTTCCTGTACAGCGACATCCCGGAAGACCACTTCCGCAGGTTGAAACAGCTGGCAGAACACCTCCCTGGCGACGAGGTCGCCATCCTCAAGGAGATAGCCCACAAGAAGCGCGAAAACAACCCTGTATGGGGTGTGTGAACGATGGGACTCCCTTCTGGTAACTGGATTCTCAACACGCGCGACCGCAAACGGCTGTTGCAGGCACTCCAGGAACAGTTCGGCGTCGAAGAATTGCCGTGGGACGACGCGTACATCCAGAACACGAAAGACAAGGTGTTCGTCATCAACCGAGACCTCGAGAGAGTCCCCTACGAGCGGATGCGCATCGACACCCTCGGCCTGTACCTCGGCACGTGGCAGGCCGACGGCTTCAGGCTGAGCATGGAAGGCGCCCAGCTCGTGGCGCCCTACGCGACGAAGAACGTGGTTTCCTTGGATGACGAGCAACGGGGCCGTTGGCTGAAAGGGGAGGACTTGCCGTGGCACGGCGAGGACAACGAGTTTGTCATCGTCAAGCACGAGAAGACGGGCGACACGCTCGGCTGCGGCAAGAAACGGCAGCCGCGCGAAGGGAAAGACGAGGACGTGCTCTTGCTGAACTACACGCCGAAGGCGCGCAGGCTCATTGTCGTGAACGAGTGAACCTCATACTGGCTGCTCGCCGTACATCCGCTCGTACATCCTCGCTGCAGCGTCATGGAGCTTCTCCTCATACTTCTTCTCATCGAGGTCTGTCTTGAGGTGTTCCACCAACCCTTCGACCGCCTCGTCAAGCGGCGTCGTCACCTTGAGCAACCGCTCGGTCATGCGGTCGTAGAAACGCGTCTGCTTCTGGTCGAAGTCATACTTCGTCTTCTGCTTCGTCGACACGTACTTCTGCTTGTTGTGAGGTCCTAACAGGTCGAGAATGAGGCCTGAGAGATCGAGCTTCTGGAACTCCAACAGCTTCGAATCCTTACCTTTGTGCCAGCGACGCGAGTTCTTGCGCTCGAGCATGCGCGTCATCAGCTTCGCGTGCTCGGCGTGATAGACGCGCTTGGCGCCCTTGCCGCCGTGCACCTCGTGGGTCCCTTGCTTGTAGTACTTGGATTTCTTCAGCGAGGGACGGCCTTTCGTCCCGTACCTGCTTATCGCTTGTATGCCTCTCAGATCCGTGAACGCTCCTTCCTTTTCGTACAATGATTTCATCATCAGTTCTTCTTCCTTCCGGCTCAGGACGCTCTTGTTCCTGCTAGCGATTCCGGTCAGCCTGTTCTTGAGCGTGCTCGCCTTTTTCCGGAGGCGGATGTACTCTCCGGCATCGGTGTCGCCTTTCTCCTCCTCTCTCCGTTCCAACATCTCCTTGTTCTTCAGAATTTCCTGGAATTCCGCGACCAGTTGCCGGTTCTCCGGCTTTCGTCCGAAGTCAAAGAGTTTCTGGACGAGCTTGTCCTTCTCCAGGCACTTGTTCCCTTTCATCAAGACGTAGGCCACGCCCATGTAGGGGTCGAAGATGTGGGTGTCGACCTCTTGCATGTTGTTCTGCAACCCTGTGAGCTTGTTCGCGACGTACTCCGCGGGTTTCGTCGCCGCGCTGAAGTCTGACTTGCCGTACTTGATGGTGAAGAGCAAGGGGAACTCGTGGGAACTCTTCCTCGCGGGCGGGTACTCGTGGATGTTGTCCGGCTGGAAGTCGCGATGGACGAGGAGGTCGTTGTTGATGCGCTCCCCCATCATGCCTTCGATCGTGCCGCTCAAAGGCTTTCTCTTGCCTTCCTTGGTGCGGCTGTCGGTATGGTTCTGGGCTTCCTTGACGCGGTGGTATAATGTGCGGACAGTGGTTGCGGTCTCGTGGTCGAACCGCTTCGCAAGGTAACGGGGCTCGAACACCTTGTCGCCGAGCAGGTCTACGATGGCGCTGACCTTCTCGAATTGCGTGTCGAAATGGTATCTTTCCGGGTAGAGGTGGCTGATACCGTGGTCCGCATGGAGGAGTTCCTTGATGAGGGTGAGGTGCTCTCCTTCCTGGATGCTGCTGCCTTCAAAGAACCCTCTCCTGGCGACGCCTTCGTCTATGATGTTTTCAAGCTTGCCTACATGGTGTTTTTGCATCTTCTTCTTCCAGGGTTCGGCCAGCCGTATGATGAGCTGACTCATCGACAGCTTGTCGTACTCAGGCTTGGTCCTTTCTTCGAAGTTGATGATTTTCACTGTGGTTCACGCAGCCCTGTTCGTCAAGTGTATGTTGTCGAGCGTTTCTTCCGCGTCCCCTGACCGCTTGTAGTCGCTCAGTAGTCCCTTATAGCCTTTCCGCTCTATCTCTCGTCCTATCTCATGGACCTTCTCCTCGTGACGCCTCATCATCTTGAGGTCCTTGTAGCCGACTGCGTCGGGGTCTTCCTCTAGTTTCGATTCCATCTCGCGCTGATACGTCTTGAGCTCGTCCTTGTCGTCCGTGTCGGGGATGTTGAGAAAGCTATGGTAGTTGTCGACGTGTTTCATGAGCATCTCCATCAGGCCGTAGTGGAGGACGCGCATCTTGTCGTCCATGAGCTCCGGGAACATCTCCGTGAGGCGTAGTATCTCGTACTCCTTCACCATCCTCCTCGTACGTCGTTGCGAGTCAGAATGCTCGAGGTCGAGGCTGTTGTGTAGGCCGTCCATCGCTTTCGCCGTGATGAGGTCCTTGGCTTGCTGCTCGCTTGTATACGTGCCTTTCGAGTCTTCCTTGACGATCCGCTTGGTCTCGTTCGCCATGTGGTTGACGTACTTGTGATAGATGTAGCTGTTCCTGTTGAGCAAGGTCATGATCTCAGGGCCCTTCTTGCCTTCGCGACGCATCTGCCTGAAGCCGTCGTCGACCTCTTCTATAACCTTCTTGAGGTCCTTCTCGCTCACGCTCCGCCACATGCGGTCGAGTTGCGCCTGGATGGTTTGCGACTTGACGTTGTAGTACTTGCGCTCCGGGTCGTCCCTCCCTATGGTGTGCTTGAGCTGCTTCGCGATGAACATGTGGTTGTCGGAGAGGGTCTGGCAGAGGCGTGCGATGTCCTCGTCGAATCCCGGCATCCGTGCGAGGGGGTTCGTCCGGCGTAGCTCGTTGAGGTGCTTGACGTCCTTCGCCTTGTCCTCTTCGTAGTCGTGGCCGATATAGGTAAGTATGGTGTTGGTGGGGAAACCGAGTGTCTGGAGGATGAACGCCCCTTCTTCTATGTGGATGACGCCCGGGCGGTTCCCTCCTCTCGTGATGCCTTCCTGCCAGTACAGGTCGTCGCTCAATGCGTAGAACCCGTCTATGGTTTGTTGGCTGTTGAAGAACTTGCCGAGGCTCCTTTTGGTGTGGTAGAACCTCCTTTGCCGGTGGTTCCTGACAGCTTCCTCTGTGAGCGGTTCCGCATGTCTTAGGATGCTCCTGAAGCTGGCCTCGAGTTTGCGTTCCAAGGGGGCTTCCTGGTATGCTTGGAGCGGCCTCGCTATCATGGGGTGATGGTAAGAAAAGGAGAATTAAAAACGTTAGCTTCTTCAGAGGATGTCCTCTATCGGCTTCTTGTCCTTCTTGGGCTGGCTTTCGTCTTGCTTGCCGCCTTCTTCCGCTTGGGCTTGTAGGTCGATGCCGTGCTCTTTCAGCTCGCCGATGTGCATCTGCATGAGCTGCTCTACTATCTGGAGTATGCGGCTGAGCTCTTGGCGCTCCTTCGCGAGCGTGCTCAACGCGCCTTTGTGGAATCCGATCTGCTCTTCCTTGCTGCTCGTCTGCTCTTGGGCTTTCTTGGTCTCGTCTTCAGTCATAGTGAGTGGTCACCTCTTCGTCCTTGTGAGGAGTCATCATATATAAACCTTTCCTTTTTTGTCACTTTATAGTGGTTATTTCCCGAATATCTTCTTGAAGAAACCCTTCTGGGGCTCCACACTATCACCGGAAGCCTCGGCGAACTCCTCCAACGCCCGCTTCTGCTTGCTCGAGAGCCGCTTCGGTACCTCTACTCGGACCGTCACGAGCTGGTCACCAAAACCGCCGCCGCGCAAACGAGGCATACCCTTGCTCCTGAGACGGAACGTCGTACCGGTCTCAGTACCGGCAGGTATCTTCAACGATGCCCGACCCTGGAGCGTAGGCACCTCGATGTCATCACCCAAAGCAGCCTGGACGAAACTTATCGGTACCTCCAACTTGAGATCGTCACCATCGCGCTCGAAATACTCGTGCTCCTCGACGGAGATGAACACGTACAAGTCGCCGGCAGGCGCGCCCTTCAAACCAGCATCACCCTCGCCAGGGACGCGGAGCCGCATACCATCATCGACACCTGCAGGAATGTCGACCTTGATAGTCACTGTGTCGGTCTGGACACCTGTCGCGTCACACGCCTGGCAAGGCTCCCTGAACGTCTTGCCAGCGCCACCGCACGTCGGGCAAGGACCTGTCGTCGCGAAGACGCCGAACGGCGTCCGCTTCGTCTGACGAACCACGCCATTACCATGGCACGTGCCGCACGTCTCAACACCCGAACCGCCAGCGCCGCCGCACTCCTTACAAGGCACGCGCTTCCGAACCTTGACCTCCTTCTCGACACCCTCAGCAGCCTCCTCCAACGTGATGGTCATATCATACCGCAAGTCAGAGCCACGCTGCTCCTCCTGACGGCGCCTACGCCCACCGAACGGGCCGCCGCCACCGCCTCCGAAGAAGGCATCGAAGATGTCCTCGAAGTCGAAACCCCCTCCTTGGAAACCGGAGAAGTCGAAACCCGAGAAGCCACCGGGACCGCCCTGACCGCCGTTCTTGAACGCCGCGCTGCCGAACTGGTCGTACTGCTGGCGCTTCTTCTCATCCCCTAAGACTGAGGCGGCCTCGTTGACCTCCTTGAACTTCTGCTCAGCCTCGGGGTTATCCTTGTTCAGGTCAGGGTGATACTTCTTGGCGAGCCTCTTGTAGGCCTTCTTGATATCCTCCTTGGACGCGTCCTTCGACACGCCGAGGATCTCGTAATAATCCTTGTCTTCAGCCATAGCGACACCTTCATGAGGTCAGGAGAATAAAAAAAGAAAAGAGAGGGCTTTTTATTTCTTCTTGTCACCCTTCTTGTCCTGCCCGGACTTCTTGTCGTCGTCCTTGACCTCCTCATAGTCGGCATCGACGACGTTCTCGTCATCCTTCTTGCCGTCCTTCGAGGACTGGTCGCCGGAGGCCTGCTGTTGTTGCTGTTCCTGAGCCGCCTTCTGATACATCTCGGACGAGACCTCCTGGAGCTGCTTGTTCACCTCGTCGAGCTTGGACTTGATCTTCTCGACATCCTTCTCCTCGGGCTCGAGCAGCTTCTTCAGCTCATCCACCTTGGCCTTGACGTCCTTCAGCTTCTTGTCATCCACCTTGCCCTCAAAGTCCTTGAACAACTTGTCGGCCTGGTAGACGACGCTGTCGGCCTGGTTGAGCGTCTCGATCTCCTCCTTCTTCTTCTTGTCCTCCTCCTCGTGCTTCTCAGCCTCCTGGCGCATCTTCTCGATCTCCTCCTCCGACAGGTTCGTCGAAGCGGTGATCTTGATGCTCTGCTCCTTGCCGGTGCCGAGATCCTTCGCCGAGACGTGGACGATACCGTTCGCATCGATGTCGAACGTCACCTCGATCTGAGGCACGCCCCTGGGGGCTGGCGGGATGCCGACGAGGTCGAACCTGCCCAGCGTCTTGTTATCGGCAGCCATAGGACGTTCTCCCTGCAGGACGTGGATGCTCACGGCAGACTGGTTGTCCGCCGCCGTGCTGAACGTCTGGCTCTTCTTCGTCGGAATCGTCGTGTTCTTCGGGATGAGCGTGGTCATCACGCCGCCGAGCGTCTCGATGCCCAACGATAGAGGCGTCACATCCAACAAGAGGACGTCCTTGACGTCGCCGCCGAGGATGCCGGCCTGGATAGCCGCGCCCATCGCGACGGCCTCATCAGGGTTGACCGACTTGTCGCCGTCCTTGCCCGTGATATCCTTGACGAGCTCTTGCACTTTCGGGATGCGCGTGCTGCCGCCGACGAAGATCACCTTGTCGATGTCCTCAGCCTTCATGTCAGCATCATTGAGGGCTTGCATCGTCGGCACCTTCAGCTTCTCGATGATGTCGCCGATGAGCTGCTCGAACTTCGCCCTCGTGAGTTCCATGTTCAGATGCTTCGGACCCGAGCTGTCAGCCGTCACGAACGGCAGGTTGATCGTCGTCTTCTGCTTGCTGCTCAACTCGATCTTCGCCTTCTCGGCAGCCTCTTTCAGGCGTTGCTTGCTCGTCTTGTCCTCGCGAAGGTCTATGTTGTTCTGCTTCTTGAACTCGTCCGCCATCCAGTCCATCACTACGTTGTCGACGTCGTCGCCGCCGAGGTGGTTGTCGCCGTTGGTGGCTTTCACCTCGAACACGTCGTCCCCTAATTCGAGGATGGAGACGTCGAACGTGCCGCCGCCGAAGTCGAACACCATGATGGTGTGGTCGTTGCCCTTGTTCAGGCCGTAGGCGAGGGATGCTGCCGTGGGTTCGTTGATGATGCGTTCCACTTCGAGCCCTGCGATCTTGCCCGCGTCCTTGGTGGCCTGGCGCTGCGCGTCCTCGAAGTACGCCGGCACGGTGATGACGGCCTTCTCGACCTTCTCGCCGAGGTACGCCTCCGCGTCAGCCTTGAGCTTCTGCAGGATCATCGCGCTGATCTCCTGGGGCGTGTACTCCTTTCCCGACACCTTCACTTTGTGGTCCTCGCCCATGTAGCGCTTGATGCTCTGCACCGTGTTCTCGGGGTTGGTGATGGCTTGGTTCTTCGCCACCTGCCCTACGAGTCGTTCGCCGTCCTCGTTCACGCTGACCACGCTCGGCGTGGTCCTCGAGCCCTCGGCGTTCGGGATGATGGTGGCCTTGCCGCCTTCCATCGCCGCGACGGCCGAGAACGTGGTTCCTAGGTCTATTCCGATTATCTTACTCATTTTTGGTACCTCCTTGTTTTCCTGATTGTCCTTTGCTGATTGCGACTTTGGCTGGCCTGAGCACCTTGTCGTGCATCAGGTAGCCTTTCTGCATGACCTCTATGACGGTGTTCTTCTCCTGCTCCGATTCCTTGGCCATGAGGGCCTCGTGCCGGTGCGGGTCGAACGGGAGCCCTTGGGGTTCGATGACGTTGACGCCTTCTTCCTCGAGGAGTTCTCGGATGTTGGCGTAGATCATCTCGATGCCCTTGTAGAACTCGCTCTTATCGTCGGCGTGCTGCAGCGCGAGTTCCAGGTTGTCCATGATGGGGAGGAACCTCTTGAGGAGCCGTTCGCCTGCCATCCTCGATTGTTGTTGCTTGTCCCTTTCCACTCGTTGCTTGTAGTTCTGGAAGTCTGCCTGGGTGCGCTGGAGCGTGTCGGTGAGCTCCTCGATCTTTTTATTGGCCTCTTCCAGTTGTTGCTTGAGGGTTTTCTTCTTGGATTCTTGCTTTGTCAAACACCATCACCTTGTCGACTTAAAGTCAACGTAGACGGTGTAGAATTGTTTTCTTTATAAATGTTGTGGTTTTTGAGTCTCTTATTTAAAAAGGTTGCTATGAGGGGATTAACCGAACTCACAACCAGGCTGAAATAAGACTTGTATTCATGAAGATAGAATAAGTTATCAGGTTAGGGAACGAAATCAATCTTACTCAGAATCCTTCTTATCGTCCTGCTCTTCCAACCGATCCAGTCGCTCTTTCAGATGCTCCTGGTCGCTCGCACGCCGCAGCGCCGTCCGCATCAGCATCTTGTTCTCCTCCTCCAACTCCTCGATCCGCTTATCCCTGCGTTGCAGCTCCTCCTCGTAATACTCCTTCAACTCCTCTCTCGTCAGCTCACTCATGACAACACCCTCTCGATATCTTCCGAGTACTCCATGAACACGTGCGCCGAGATGGAATACGTCGTCAACGCCCCCTGCTGCAACCCGAGCTCGTCCGCGATGTACTTCTGAAGCGTCGCCAACTGGTAGAAGTTGGCCGGCCAGCCGATGAAGAAATCATTGCTCCGGATGACGCTCGTCACCATCAGCTTACGCTCGTGAACCTTGAAGTGCAAACTAACCAAACCTGGAATGTTCCTGTTGTTCACATCCAAATCCCTCAAAGGGTCGATGGTGATGATGCTCGCCCGCCGCGACGACAGGTTCTTCTTCAGCAACGGCAATATGAAACCGTTCACCTGGTCGAGCTTCCCCTGATAGCCAAAAATCCGGCTGCCATACGTGTAATCATACAAAGGCAGCTCCAACTGGTTGAACACGATGCTCGCCATCTCATCCTTGGACGGGTACACCCACTTGTCGATCTTACGTACCAACTCCATAGGCTCATCATTACCCACCTCAGGGTGCTCCACCTTGACCGACAGGTTCAACACCTCCCTGCACGTCCGCAGGTCATCATCCCGGAAATCCTCGCCGCGCTCCACGATATGCGACAACGCCAACTTCCACGCATCCATCGCCGTCGGCGCCTCAATCTCCATCGCTGTCACCCCCGAAGAACCGATCCAAGGTCAGGTTATCCCTGCGTTCGGCGAAATCGAACGTGACATGAGGCAAGGAGTACTCCTGCAACAGGTGCCGCATCTCCTCCAACACCTCGTCAGGAGACGCCGGCGTCGCCCGGAAGATACGCAAGCGATCGTGATAGCTGAACAGCTTCGCGACGCGCTCACGAGCATTGATGAACTCCCTCATCCGATCCCCCTTCAGCATGCGCAAGCCCGTCACCGTCAACTTGCGGTAACGCCTCTTGGAGAAGAAGCCTGGCTGGAACTTCGAGAACATGCTCGCCATGCTCGTGTTGAACCTGATAGGCAAGCCGCAGCTCTTGAAGATAGTCTCCTCGGTCCGGCAGAACTCCGCCAGCTGCTCCGACGTGGTGCGCAAGAGATCGACGAAGTACTCGTACTCCTCGCCTTCCCAGTCATAGTTCCACAGCCGTATCAGGTTGTTCGAGAACCGGAAGAACGCGTGCGGCTCCCCCTGCAACCCATTGAGCTCCGCGAAATAGCTGTCCGCGCGCTTCCGCTGCTGGGTGTTGCTCTCCACCATCTCACGAGCGATCTTCAGGATGAACTCCCTGAACTCCTTCGGATTCTTGTGCTCGGCCATGAAGCGGTGTACGTCCACCCCTGCGCTCGTCTGGCATACGCACAACCCTATGGTCTTGTCACGCAATTCCTCCAGGTAAGCCTGCCACTCGTCATCCTGCAAGGTGTACACGCCCGCCGTGCCCACTATGATGGGAGCCTCGTGCACGTCCTTGTTGTGAAGGTTTATCTTCAGCGTCGCCTCGGAGAAACCCTTCACGAGGCGCTTGACGAGCCGCTGGTGCCTCTCTAAGGCCTTGGGCGTCACGCTCAGCACGACGTTCACCTGCGGCGGGGCGAGCAAGGCGTACGACTCGAAGAAATCCTCTGCGTAAGACGACACCGGCATCGCGGTCAGGTCGAGGTTGACGCTCACCCGCTTGCTGTTGTCCCTGGTGTCGATGTCGACCTGCTTGAGCAGGTTGGTCAGGGTCTGGAGGTCCGCGTTCATCAGCAGGCGCTCGAACCCGTACAAGCCGACCACGTCATTCACGCTCCGCATCACCGTCGAGAGACGGGCGTGCACGCTCACCGCGTCGTCGTCATCCTTCACGTCCAGGAGTACTGCGTTGAGCCGGCTGTGCCAGCCCTGCGTGTCGTACCCTGTCAGGATGCCTTGCTGCTGGTAGCGCTCGAGGCGGTGGAGCGGCCTGGTCGGGGCGTTAGGCACCGGCGCCTCGGCGTGGTAGCGGTGGTTCGGACTCGCCAGGCAGTAGCACTTCTCGCCCTTACCTTTCCGCTGGCTCACCATCAGCTTGCCCGCTCCGATGAGGCGGTTGAGGTGGTAGAGGATGCGACGGTGGAGTTGGGCCTTGCGACGCTTCGCGATAGTACGTGTCTCCTTATCGGTGTAAGGGTCGTGCAACGCCCGCTTGATGTGATTGTACGCCTCAGGGTAGAGGTCCTTGATGAGCTCGCTGGTCGACCGCTCCGTCTGCGGCTGCTCGTGGAAGAGTTCCAGGATGCGCTCAGAGACGTCCACCATAGTAGTCACTGGAACGTGACGGATGTATTTATAGTTTGTCTTTTGTTTCAGGACCCTGCTGAAGCAAGGAGGTTATAATCCGGAAAAAGGAGGCTACCGACGGAACTAATCCGGCCTTGACCCCTGCCTGCTTCAGATTTTCCCTGAACTGTTCAGGAAGAAGCCCAAACCAACGTTTTTATGAAAAAGCGCATTAGCAAACGATATCCGGCAGCCATGGAAAAACAGCCGGACCGGAGGGGAACAACCATGGACAAGAACAAAGAGCTGTTACTGCTCAGCCACTTCAGGCAGAACGCGAGGGAATCACTGACCAAGATCAGCCGCCGCACGAGCATCCCGGTCAGCACAATCTTCGACAAGCTCAAGACGTACGAAGACGAGGTCATCAGCAAGCACACCTCGCTCCTCGACTTCCACAAGCTAGGATTCGACCTGAAAGCGCACCTCCTCTTCAAAGTGGACAAGGAACGACGAGAAGCCTTCCAAGGATTCCTCATGAGCCATCCGCAAGTCAACAACATCTTCCGCATCAACAACGGCTACGACTACCTCGTCGAAGCGGTCTTCACAGGACTGGGAGACCTCGACGGATTCTTCGAAGAGGCCAGCAAGAACGGCGCCGAGGAACGACAAGAATACTTCGTCCTCAAGGACGTCGCCCGCGAACAATTCCTCACCTACAGGCCAGGCTTCGAGAAGACGACTGCCCAAGACCTCGCGCTCAAACGACGCGTGTGAGAAACCTTTAAATGACAAGGGCAGTCACCCAAGGGCATGATAGTCCTCGGCATCGAGAGCACAGCCCACACCTTCGGCATCGCAATCCTTGACGGCAAGCAGGTGTTGAGCAACCGGAAACAGGCGTACACCACCGACGATGGAGGCATGATCCCTGCCAAGGTGGCAGACCACCACGTCAAGGCCTGTCAGGACGTGCTCAAAGCAGCCCTCGACGAAGCCGGCAAGAAACCTCATGATATAGACCTCATCGCCTACTCGAGAAGCCCGGGCCTCGGCCACGCACTACGCATCGGAGCAGCCGTCGCCCGGACGCTCGCGCTCAAGCTCCAGAAACCATTGGTAGGTGTCAACCACTGCATAGCGCACCTCGAGATCGGCAGGCTCCTCACGCCGGCGGAAGACCCGGTACTCCTCTACGCCTCGGGCGCCAACACGCAAGTCATCGCCTACGAAGGCGGACGCTACAGGATATTCGGAGAGACGCTCGACATAGGCGTCGGCAACTTCCTCGACAGCTTCGGACGAGCACTAGGACTCGGATTCCCAGCAGGCCCCCAGATAGAAAGCCTCGCCCAACAAGCGGCCGACAAGAACGTGCCGCTCATCGAACTGCCGTACACCGTCAAAGGCATGGACGTCTCCTTCGGAGGACTGCTGACCAAGCTCAAACAACTCATCAAGGACCAGGTGTATCCGAAGGAACAGCTCTGCTACAGCGTGCAAGAGACGGTGTTCGCCATGCTTGTCGAGATCTCAGAACGGGCGTTGGCGCACTGCGGCAAGGACGAGCTCGTACTCGGAGGAGGAGTCGCGTGCAACAACCGACTCCAAGACATGTGCAGGCAGATGGCCGAAGCCCGCGGCGCCGAGAGCCACGCGCCTGGAAAGCAATTCCTCGTCGACAACGCCGCCATGATCGCCTGGACCGGCCACCGGCTGTACGAGCAAGGGCACGCCCTCAAGCCAGAGGAAGCGGACGTCGACGCGTACGAACGCACCGACGAGGTCCCGCTCGAGCTCTGAATCTTATATGTCGCAGGTCAGGCTCTGGTCATATTGCAGGGAGACGCTGTTAGAATCCAACTTGACTTTATCATGATTAGCTTCGCAGGACTCCACTAAATCGAGAGGGTCGTCTCCGACGGAGAGGTCTCTGACGGTGATTATACTCGAGTCAGTGTCAGTTTTCCGGAAGAGGGTGATGTTCTCGACGGGCATCGGGATTTCATATATTATGTTCTCATAATCATCATGGTGGGGCTCGACGGGCAGTTGGATGTCATTCGGGTCTTCTTGGGTGTTAAAAACGAAGGTCTCACCACCTCCGACTATTTTCACATCCAGGTTCACTTCCTGGACTTGCTCCGTACCTTCACTCTGCTTCGCCATAAAGCTGACCTGGGTCACCCATTCACCTCCCTTGCACGTCGCAGTCACACCTTGGAATTCTCTGGAATCGCTGTTTGCGAAGCACTCGCCACCAGCCACGCAGTCGTACTGGTCGTCACAGCAAGCCTGGTCCTCTTCATCAAGTGTTGACGTCGTCACGAACAAGTCCTGTTCTTCCGAGCAACATTTGCCCTCGTAGTCGCCGGTCCACGAGTCGGATCTGAAGTATTCTTGCGGGCACTCGACGCATTGCGAGGTGTCGAATTGGCAGTGATCATCGCAGAGCAACGTCCCACTGACGAACCTGCTGTCATACTCACTGCATGGAGTCTCGATAGGGGGTTCGCACTCCTCGCCCGGTTCGACTTCGTCGTTGCCGCAAATCGCGATCGGCGGTTCCACCTTCGCCGTCGCCACCCCTCTCACCGTATAGTTGCGCGGGCTTCCGAGCGGCGTGTAGGTGATAGCGTAGCTGAACTCCTCCTTGTTGCCGGGTTCGAACGAGAACTCCGTAGGTATTGACAGCGTCGCGTTATTCCTTTGAGGAACGATGAGGCCGAGGGGACTGTTGATATCGTTGTCGTCGTAAGTCACGGTGACGTTCGTGACATTCACCGACCGCCCCACGAAATTCTTGAACATGATCTTGATGACGCCGTCGGCCGTGATCGTCGCGTCGGCGCAGCTCATCTGATCGCCCGACTCGCACTTCTCACTGGTGTAGGTGTCTTTCTCGAACGCGCCGAAGTACCCCATCGTGCCGACCACGACGACGAGGGCCAACCCTGCGTAGATGTACGTGCTCATGTACTCCATCGATGCTTGCGCTTTCCTCATGGTTATCAACCTCACTCACAGGTGCAGTCGGACCTGCAATCTTCGCCGCCGCACTGCTCCTCTTCGTTTGCAGGGTCGCACTCCTCGGCCGTATCGACGTCTCCGTCTCCGCAGTACGGCTCCGGCGTCGCCGGCGCTTCCTGGACGTTGATGACGCTCGAGCCCGTGATGTTATAGCTATTGCTCCCGCCTTCACGCCTGTACGTGATGACGAAGTTGACGGATTCGTGTTGCCCTTCCGTGTACGCCGACTGGAACGAGAACGCGGCGGTGTACGACCGGCCGGGCTCCACCGTGAACGGTGGAGAGTCCATGCCGACATCCTCCTCCTTTATGTTGGTGAGGGTGACATTCTCGATGAGGACGCTCCGGGGATAGTTGTTGCTCAGCATGAGCAGCAGCGTCGTGTCCTGGCTGGACTCGTCCGCGGCGAGGTAGGTGTCGACGCAGCTAATCTGCGTGCCTGACGAGCACCGCTCGGGCGTGTACGAGGACGGTTCGAGTATGCCGAGGTAGTTCAGCGCTCCCACCGTGACGAGCAATCCAAGGAACGCCCACGCGTACGTGGTCAGGAACTCGATGGATGTCTGTCCTCTTTTCCGCCTCAAGGGCTCACCTCATTCCTTTCCGCGTGGCGCCCCCTATAAAAAACTTGCTGTCCGTGCGTGTTTGTGGAGATTCTCGCTCTGGCCAGTAATCGTGGCACTTGAATGGTCCTTGCAAGGATTGCTTTTTATAAGCAGTCACAGTTTTCTTACCGGTAGAAGAGTCTTCATTATTTTCTTGCTCTGGCTTTTTCTACAAACTCTGGCTGTGCGCAACGCATAAAAACCACCGCTCCTCCCTTGAACTATGAAATTGCCGTCCCTCAAGGGCCGCACCCTCCATGAGACGCTCTTCGACCCGAGGCAGTTCCGCCTACAGGTGAAGAAGTCGTTCAACGAGTCGAGCAAGCAATCCTTCGCAGGCCAGGCGCCGGGCGTGTTCGTCGGGCGCTATGGGTATCCCAACGTCCGCATAGGGTTGCTCGCCACCGAGGAGGATGAGAGCCACGACAACCCCTTATCATGGGTGCGCCGTCAGACGCCTTTGAAGGATATCGTCAGCCTCCGCTCCGGCTTGGTCAATGCCAATCAGAAGGCGCACGTCAAGCTCGCCTCGCTCCAGACGCGCAAGCTCAAGGACCTCTCCCAAGAGGCCGCCATGGCTGTCCGGCCGGTCGACATGGACGTCGACCTCGACCGCAAGCCCCAGTTCCGGTTGACGTTGAATGATGAGAGCATGCCGCACGGCCCGGACGCCCGGTTGCAGAAGGCCTCGTTGACGAGCAATCCTAAGGTGCCGCGGGCCGTGGACAAGGTGGTCTCAGACACAGACCTCAAGGCTTCCGCAGGCCTCGGGGCGTTGTGGAAAAGAGGGTATGGCGAGCATCACCTTTCCAAGCTCTTGAGCTCGGCCACGTTAGGGCAGAAGCTTGAGCGGCGCTTCGTCCCGACCCGTTGGGGTATCACGGCCGTGGATGACACGGTTGGCAAGCAGCTCCGCAGGCAATTGCAGGACTTTCCTGAGGCTGACTTCCAGGCGTATTTTGGCGGCTACATGGGCAATTATTATCTCGTCCTGTTGTACCCGCAGCCGTGGTCATTCGAGCTCTTCGAGAACTACGCCGGCGGCCAGGGGTCTGTGAAGCTTTCCACGTGGTACACTGATTATGAGGGTGTGAGGGGGCGTAAGTCGTATGCCGACCGGACGGCCGGGGGCTATTACGCTTCTCGTTTGGCGGCGTTGGAGTCCTTGGCTCGACGGAAGCGGAAGGCCGGCGTCCTGTCGTTGCGGTTCATCACGGACGAGTACTGGGCGCCGCTCGGTGTCTGGGTGGTGCGCGAGGCGTCGCGGGCGGCCTTTAGTGGCAAGCCCGTCTCGTTCTCCTCTGCCGAGGAGATGGAGCGGTATGCCGTCGCTTTCGTCAGGAAGCGGTTCGGCGCTGACTTGACGCCGGTCCTGGGGGCCAGCAGGCTGCGTGGTGAGCGGAAGTCCCAGACCACGCTGGCGCATTTCTCGTGAATCATATTTGTTCTTACTCTTTAGGGGTCAAAAATAATTATTTTCTTTACTGAAAAGAATGCTTTCCGGTGCGCACAGACCCTGAAAACAGGACAAAAAGCAAGAAAATAATATACCAAAAACAACACCTTTATAAATGTTCTTTCCCGGGAAAGACCTATCAGCGAAGGCAGGGTCATTCTGCACCCGCCAACAACGAAGCAGCGACGACAAGGGTGCGCCCCAGGCGCGACGAACGCCTTGCGACAAGAGAACGGAAAGACCGATAGCCACCGCCATCCAAACCACAATGAGAATCACCAAAAAACTCATCGAAGAGGTCGTGACGGAACTCGTCGGACCAGAAGCCCTAGACATCATATTCTACCTCAGAGGGAAGACCCGCATCAGCGAGTTCATCATAGCGGAAGAACTCGACATGGAAATCCACCAGACCAGGAACACCCTCTACCGGCTCCTCGAACACAACGTCGTCTACTTCACAAGGAAGAAAGACAAGATCAAAGGCTGGTACATCTGCTACTGGGACTTCAACGAGAAGATCATACCCTACCTGGCCGAGAAGATCAAGAGCGAGAAGATCGCCAAACTCCAAGAACGGCTCGACAAGGAGCAAGGAGGACAATTCTACATGTGCAAGAACGCCTGCGCACGCATGCCCTTCGAGAAAGCCATCGAGTTCAACTTCAAATGCCCCGAATGCGGCGAGATCATGAACCTCCAAGACAACGCCCGCACCATCGAATTCCTCAAGCAACGCATCGACGAGCTCTCCAAAGAGAAAGAGAACGCCGCCTCAGGATGACAACACTCCACGACGCGGAATTCATCGGACCAGCACTACTCCTCAACAACAAAGTCCTCATCCTATCAGACCTCCACCTCGGAGCGGAAGCAGCCATCGTCGGCAACGGCGTACTCCTACCAAGGACGCAGAAAGACGACACGTTCCAACTCATAGACGACATCCTAGAACGATGCGCACCGGACAAGATAATACTCAACGGCGACATCAAGCACGAGTTCGGAACGATCCAAGACGAGGAATGGCGGGACGTCCTCCAACTCCTCGACAAGCTCAACCAGAAAGCGGACCTCGACGTCATCAAAGGAAACCACGACACCATACTCCTACCCATCCTCCGAAAACGAGGACTCAAAGCCAAAGACAGCATCAACATCGACGGAAACCTCATCATACACGGCGACCGCGAACCGGCAAAAGAAGAGCTCGACCAAGCCACCAGAATCATCATAGGCCACGAACACCCCTCACTCCTCCTGGACGACGGCATACGGCAAGAACGATACAAGGCATTCCTCACCGGCACCTACAAGGACCGGGAACTCATCATCACGCCAAGCATGTACCCGCTGGTGGAAGGCAGCGACGTCATCAAGGAACCAGGCCTCGGACCTATCATGAAAGAAGCCGAAAACCTGGAAGCCCACGCCATCGAAGGATTCGACACCTACCCCTTCGGACCCCTCAAAAACCTCAACACTTAAATATGAGCATTGCCTGATACATCAATATGGCAAAGCCCAAGAAGCCCACGAAAGATGAGGAGAAGCTGTTCAGCATCCTCACCTACCCCTTCTTCATCGTAGGGCTCATCTGGTACCTCGTCGACGACAACATGCAGAAGGACAAGTTCACGAAATTTCACTTCAAGCAATCCCTCATCCTCGTCATAGCATACCTCATCGTCTGGATAGCGCTCAGCATCCTCTGGTTCGTCCCCTACCTGCCGGGAATACTCTACACCCTCGCATGGATCGCATTCCTCGTCCTCGTAGTACTCGGCATCATCAACGCCGCCAACCACGAGGAGAAAGAACTGCCGGTCATAGGACGATACGCAAAGAAACTCAAATTCTAGAAACTCACTTCTTGACAGTCTTGTCGCTGATGATAGCGGAATTGCCAGTCGGATCCTCAAGCATGACCTTCACCTTGTCCTGACCCCACAAAGCCCTGTTCAGCTTCTTCAACAAGCTCTTCGCCTTCTTCTTCTCAGCATCATCATCGGTGTTCTCCCTGAAGTTCTCCACCTGATGCTTGATACGGTTCAGGATACCCTCGATGTTCGTCACATAACCATTAGCGGTCTCGCCAGGCTCGATACTACCGATACGAGGAATCTTGATAGTCGCGGCGGCGCTCTTCACCACACGCACCTGCAAGTCCTCCTCAGACTCGACGTCGAACGAGTACTTCGCAGGCTTGCCAGAACCCTCAACCAACTCCAAGTCAGCCTTGTGATACTTGCAATTGCTGCAATCCATCGAGAAGATGAGGACGCGTCCGAAGTAAGGGATGTCGCGCTCCGCCTGACGCAGCGTCAAGGCCTTCTGCTGGCAGAACGGACAAGGCTCGCCCTCGATGACGTCGATCTGCGGATCATCGCTCATAAAAGGAGAAGACACCACCTGGTTTTTTATACTTTGCGGTCAATGGAAGTTGAACAGGTTGAACCCGTTCTCAACACTCTTATAGGCGATGACGTAACCGGCGGCGGACCACGCCTGATCCTTCTTGCCCATCGACTTCCCGGTCTGGCCGTGCATGTACTCGTTGAAATCCCAATCATTCTTCTGCAGCAACTCCGCCAAGCGCCGCAACTCCTCAGAAGCCCTGCGAGCATACCCTTTCTTCTTCAACACGTACACCCAGAAACCCGCAATCATCGGCCAGATGCCACCATTATGATACGTGTGAGGAAGCTCCTTACGCTCATAGATGTGCTCCCACTCACGCTCATGCCTGTACACGGGCGGGTGCAACGCCTTGACCGGACCCGGCTGGTTCACCTTATTCCGCAACGCGTACCGGATAATCCTACGAGAACGATACTTGTTAGCCACATCGGTAGCGATCGCCAACAGGTTACCCAGACTGTCGAAACGCCACTCCCAATTCAGCTTGAACGGCTGGAGGTGCGTCAAGTAATAGCCATACTCCTTCTCCTCAGCCTTATCCATGATGAGGTACTCCTCCAAAACCTTCTTCGTGTTCTCCTTCGTCAACCACAACGTCTGGTTGATACGGCGCTTCACCTTAGGCTGACGCTTCTTAACCCAACGGATCCTCTTCTTCAACTTCTTACGCGCCGCATCATCCTTCAACCGGCTGTAACCCTGCTCGAACAGGTACGCCAACGCCTTCAAAGCCTCATAATACAAGCACTCATCATACAATATGTGATAGCTCCGATTCATCACATCAGCCCAATCACCACCAGCCGGCACTTCGAGCAAGCCGCAATCATTGGAATCGAACGCCTTGAACAACCGGTAGAACCGCTGATACCGGACCATGTTCATCTTCGTCAGGAACCGCCTGTCGCCCGTCGTCTTATGCATGATGGCGCACGTGATCACCACCCACAAGTTAGCATCGACCGCCGTGATAGAACCCAACCCTCCATAGACGCGGTTCTTGTTCTCAATCTCCACATAGCTCGGCACCTGGCCGTGATCGATCTGGTGCTTCAACAAGAACAACAAACCCTCCTTGGATGTCTTGACGAGCGACTCGTCACCCGTCAGCGTCGCACCAAGAGCCGTGATGCAATGGTCGCGAGCCCACACCGAGTAGTAATTCTCCTTACGCTCAGTGCTGGCGGAGAAGCCATACCGGGTCTCGTTCTTCTTGAGAACGTCCACCGCCCTGCGGTACGCCTCATCCTCCAAACGATCCTCATCAACCATACAAAACCATCCCCGACGGAGACTTATAAAGGTTTTGCTTCTTCAACGCTCGCGCCACTCCATCTCAGGAAGCCACCCCCTGAAGACCTTCACCAGGCCGTCAGTCCACACCTTCGGGATGGTGCCGTCCAACAACCCCTTGACGAAATCGATCGTCTCACGGTGGAAACGGTACTCATGCACCGGGTTGTCAGGATCGTCGCGGCGCTTGACGAGCTCCTGCAAGTCATACTCAACGTGAGAATCCAACTGCACCTTCCTCGCAGCACGCTTCAGATCCTTCAAGAGCTGGGCGGTCTCCTCCTCCCGCGTCATGGCCTTCTTGTCATCCTTCCTCCCCCAGTACTCCTCGTACGAGAACGAAGGGTTCTGAGACGCCTGCCCCACCAGCTGCTTCGGAGCCCCCTTCTGCAGGCTGATCTTAGCCAACACCATCTCATGCATCTTACGCAGGAACGCCTGGCGGTCCTGCATCTTCAGCACGTCAGCATAGCCGGCCATCAGGAGGTTGAACGCGAACGGCGACGGAACAGAGGAGCTGACCTCCTGGACGACGAGCTTGCCATCCTCGATACGACGCAACACCTCCTCCGCGTGGTGGACGTCCATGAGATCCTCCAAAATCTCGCGGCGGGCCTCCTTGAGGATGACGAAGTCAGGATCAACCCTGCGGACGGAACTCAACAGCAACCGGCTGCTCACCTGCTGCTTCCCCACGCTCTTCGAACGACCCTTGTAGTTGCGCAGGATCATCAACGCCCGAGCGGCGCAGTGACGGAAACGCCTCGCCAACACCTCCGAACGCTCCAAGGACTGCTCAGCCACCCGGCGGAGCTCGTCAGCAGAGAGGACGCGCAACGCCCGGCCAGCCTGCAACGAACCCTTGGTACGGACGGAGAACCCGTTATCATGGATGGTGATCTCGACATCCTGCTTCTGAAGCCGCGACAACGCCAACGCCGTGGCGCGCGCTAAGACATCGTTGGTGCGGCGGCCGAACAAGGAGTGGAACAACACGTACTTGTTCTTCCCGTCATCATAGTGCTCGACCAACAACCGGCCGCCGTGCGGGATGTACGAGAACCGGTACTGCTCGAGGAAGTACTCGTAGATGGCCTCGGCGCCCGTCTCATCAACGTAGAGGTATTCATCGATGAACTTCAAGACCTGCTTCTTCGACTTCCCGGCCTTGAAACGCTCCTCCATCAACCTGCGGAAACGCTGGATCTCCTCCGCCAAGTCGAAACTCAAGGGCAACATCTCAGAATACCACGACGGCACCGTAGGCCTACGACCAGCGGCTGAGCGGACGTGAGCCGTCAAACCCTGCGCGTGCCTGAACTCGTACGTCTCGCCGCCGAGGACGAAGATGTCACCCTTGTGCAGCTTCTCAAGGAACGGCTCCGAGATCATCCCGATGACAGCGTCGCCGATCTTCACCTTGATGTTCGTCTCGTCAGGGATGGTCCCGATGTTCGTCATGTAGATCAACCTGGCAAGCTTGCCGCGCTTGCCGATCATCCCCTTCTCGTCATCCTTCCATATCTTCGCGTACACGTTACGATGCTCCAACGAGACGTACTCGCCGGAAAGGTAAGAGAGCAAGGAGTCGAAATCCTCCCTCTTCAGGCCGGTATAGCAATAACTCCTCCTGACCAGGCGCCACGCATCCTCGATAGCCGTGGGCTGCTCCAGAGCGATGCCGAAGAGGTGCTGCGCCAACACGTCCAACGCGTTGGTAGGGATCTTCACTCGGTCGATACGCCCCTCCAACGCCGACTTCAGTAGGACAGAGCACTCGACGAGGTCGTCGCGCTCCTGGACGATGATACGCCCCTTCGCCTTCTCGTGAAGCTGGTGGCCGCTACGCCCGATGCGCTGGAGTGCGCGCGCCACGCTCTTAGGGCTGCCCAACAATATGACGAGGTCGATGGAGCCGATGTCGATACCCAACTCCAGGCTGGTGGACGAGACGACCACCTTGAGCTCTCCGGCTTTCAGCTGCTCCTCCACCATGAAACGGTGTTGCTTCGACAAGGAACCATGGTGCGCCGCGATGAGATTCGCAGGCCGCTCCGTCTTCTCATCGATCTCAGTATAATTCTTGGGGAAGCGTGACTTCAGGTTGTGCACCACCCGCTCGGTAGCGCTACGCGTGTTCGTGAATATCAGGGTGGTGCCGTGCTCTTCCACCATCCTGTTGATGATGTTGTACGTGTTGTCAGAGATGGTGTCGAACTCCTCGCGGATGAGGTTCTTCACCGGGCTGACGACCTGCATGTCGAGCTGCTTCAGCCACTGCACGTCGACGATGTTGCAGTCACGCCACTCTCCCCGTTCCTGTCCGACGAGGAACTTGGCCATCTCCTCCAACGGGCTCACCGTCGCCGACAACGCTATCCTGCAGAAGCCGGGCTTGAGACGCTCCAACCGCTCCAACGTCACGGAAAGATGGACGCCGCGCTTGTTCTCAGCCAATGAGTGGATCTCGTCCACGATAGCCCAGTCAATCTGGCTCAGGTATTCGCGGAACCGCTTCGTCGTGATCATGATGCCCAGGCTCTCCGGCGTGGTGATGATGATGTGCGGCGGCTTCCGCAGCATCTTCGCCTTCTCGCTCTGCGTCGTGTCGCCGCTCCTGACGGCGACGCGGATGTTCAGCTTGTGGCCCTTCTCCTCGGCCAACTCCTGCAACTCCTCGAGAGGCATCATGAGGTTGCGCCTGATGTCATTCCCCAACGCCTTGAGAGGAGAGATGTAGACGGCATACACGCGATCCTCCAGCGTGCCTGCGAACGACCGCTCCACCAGCTCGTTGATGATGGCGAGGAAGGCTGACAGCGTCTTGCCGGAGCCGGTCGGGCTGCTGATCAGCGTGTTCTTACGGTAGTGGATGTTCAGGATGCTATGGTACTGGGGCGGTGAGTAGTCCTCGAACTGTTTGAAGAACCACTCCTTCACGATAGGGTGGAGCTCGTCCGTGATGTCATCCTTGGCGTAGCGCTCGGTCTGCCACTCAACCATATATGAATGGCGAAGCATGTCTCGTTTAAAAATTCGCGGGTGGCTTGACCAGTGGAAACCTTTTTATATGAGCCTGACGCTAATAACCCTATGGGGACTAAAGAAGAGGTGGACAAGGAGCGAGAGCCGCCGAGGAAGAGATTCCTCCTCCACGGTGGGGAAGGAGTGGAAGAAGAAGTGAAGGGCTACCTGTTGCCCAACGAGACAGTCGTCTACCAGGCAGAAGACATGTTCTTCACCAACAAGCGCGTCATCAAGCACAAGCACGACTGGTTCGCACGGACGTTCCATTACTTCTACACCACGTTCGAAGACCTCGACCTCCGCTACCTCGAAGGCATCAAGGCGAAGAACGTCATCAACCTCAAACTATTGTTCTGGGGAGCCCTCATCATGCTCCTCGGACCCATATCGCTGTTCATCACAGCCATCCCTGGGCTGGGCGGGTTCGGACAGTTCATCGAGACATACCTCGTCGAAGGGCTCGGCCTCGGCGGACTACTGCTCATAGGATTGATACTCGTCGGGTCAGCGCTCATCCTACGTGACAGGGTGGTCGAGTTCGAAGGCCACGGCACGAGGATAAGGAGCAGGCACTTCCACGACGACGAGCTCCTCAAGATACGTGAGTTGCAGCACATCAGGCTCCGACGGTTGGGACTGGACAAATGACGCTCTACTTCGTCACCGGCAACAAGGGCAAGGTCTCGGAAGCCAAGGAATTCATACCTTCTCTGAAACAGGTCGACATCGACCTGCCAGAGGTACAATCGATGGACGTCCACAAGGTCATCACGGCCAAGCTGGAAGCCGCCAAACGGTCGCACGTCGGAAAACTCGTCGTGGAAGACACAGCCCTTTCCATCGGAGGCTTCGGAGGGCTGCCCGGGCCGCTCATCAAATGGTTCCTCGACTGCCTCTCGCTGGAGAAGATAGCACAATTAGCAGAGGCGAGCGGTGACACGACCGCGGAAGCGCTCACCGTCCTCGGCTACCACGACGGGAAGGAAATCCACTTCTTCGAAGGACGGGTGAGAGGCCGGATAGTATTGCCACGCGGCTCGCGAGGATTCGGATGGGACCGCATGTTCCAACCGGACGGCCACGAGAAGACGCTCGGCGAGATGACGGTCGATGAGAAGAACCGTATGAGCATGCGGAAAGAAGCGTTCTCTCAACTGGCGGCGTGGCTTGAGAAGCAAGCCTGAACGTTTTTCACAAACCCAGCTTCTCCAACACTTCCTCTGGTTTGAACGGCGTCAGGTCCTCGTAGGACTGGCCGGTCCCTAAGAATATCACCGGCTTCTTCGTCACATAACTCGCCGACAGCGGGGCGCCGCCCTTCTCGTCCACGTCGGCCTTGGCGAGGATGAGCGCGTCGATGCCGACCGCCTGGTCGAACAGCTTGGCCTGCTCCACGCAATCATTGCCGGTCACCGCCTCTCCGACGAAGATGTTGATGTCTGGCTTGTTCACCCTGATGGGCTTCTTCAGCTCGTTCATCAGGTTGTCGTTGCTGTGCAGCCGTCCGGCCGAGTCGATGAGCACGACGTCGATGCCCTTCGCCTTGGCGTGCTTGACCGCGTCGAAAGCCACCGCGGCCGGGTCGGCCTGGTAGTCATGCTTGATAAGCTTGACGCCCAGCCTCGTCGTGTGCTCCTCAAGCTGCTGGATAGCCGCCGCCCGGAACGTGTCGGCCGCCGCCGCGACGACGGACTTGCCGTGGTCCTGGAAGTACTTCGCGAGCTTGGCGAGGGTCGTCGTCTTGCCAGACCCGTTCACGCCGATCATGGCGATGACGAGCGGCTGGTGCTCCTCAGCCTCTGCGAGGAGGTCTACCTGCTCTACGGACAACGCTTCCTTGATGCTCTCCTTCAACGTGTCCAGGATGAGGCCCTGCACACCCTTACGGCTCACCTTCTCGCCGGCGAGGGCTTTCCTTAAGTCGCCTTTGACCTTCTCGATGACCTCCATGGCGACGTTGTTCTCCAGCAACGCGACCTCGAGGTCCCAGAACACGTCGTCGAACCGTTCCTCGGAGAGCTTGACCTTGGTGATGCGCGAGAAGAAACCGCTCTTCTTCTCTTTGACTTCCTCTTCAGGCGCTTCTTTTGCCGGTGCCTCCTCTACGACTGCTTGTTCTTGAGGAGCGTCCTCAGCGGTCGGTTCGGGAGCCTCTTGAGGCGTTTCGGAGTCCTCCTCGACGGTCTCTACCGGCTCCTCGACGGATTCCTTCTTGCCGAACACCTTGCCGAAGAATCCTTTCTTCCTCGGAGCCTCCTCTTCTTTCTCAGGCTCCTCTGACGATTTTTGTGATGTGGGTGATAGTGATGGTTCGGAAGGTCCTGTCTCCTTTTCAGGAGTCTCTTCCTTCTCTACGGGCTGCTCCTCGTCCTTCGCAGCCTCTTCTTTTTGTGGTTCTTCTTCAGAAGGCTGCTCCTCTTGCTCGGGTTCTTTTTCGGGAACCTCTTCAGAAGGCTTCTCTTCTTCAGGGGCTTCCTTCACTGCAGGTTTCTCTTCGGGCTCCTCCTTCTCTACAACCTCTTCCTCTGGCCGCTCTTCGACGGTCTCGACGTCGCCTTCCTCCTCGACGTCCTTGGAGAACTTCTTCAACGCGCCCTTAAGCTTGTCGCGAAGCTTGCCGAACATCCTAGGAATCCTCCTGGCCCTGCACCTGCAGGTTGACGTAGCGCTGGTAAGCCTCCGAGAACTGTTGTACGAGCTTCTCCTGCGTTTCCTGGAGCTCTGACTGCTGATCCTCCAACAGCTTCTTCGTCTCATCAAGCGATTTGGACGTCGTGACGCCCTGGCCGACGTTGATGAGGAACCTGGAGGCGTCCTCGATGCGCGCCTTGACGTAGATGCCGCTCGTCAACGGGACGAAAGCCTCAGACCCCTCGGTCCCTTGGATATCGTCCATGCTCTCCAACGCCGCGGACACTTCCTGCACCTGCTCCTCAACCTGTTGGAGGTAGCCCTGCAGCTGTTGCAGCTCCGAGACGGTCTCCTGTAGGGTCATGAGTCATCACCTATGAAGCCGAGCGCCTCGTCAGCATTCCTCACCTCGGGGCCGCCGGACGCGTCGCCGATGATGAAGCCGTCGTTAGTAACGAGGACGCCGCTCTTGATGTAAGGGTTGCCCATGTTGACGGTGCCTTGCGTGATCTCCAATCCCAATTGCGATTCCAAGTCCTTGACGGCCTCGGGCGGGATGTCCCGGTGGAACAACCCCTTCAAACCTCTGGTGACGCCGACGGCGCCGACGGACTCGACCTCCATGACGGTCGCCCGCTCCACGGGCAGGCCCAAGGCATCCCCTATGCGGGAGAGGTCGGCGTCTGTGAAGTCCGGGTGCGCCAACGCGCTCTTGCGCCCGACGAGGACGTTGTTGCCCAGGCACGTCAGGTCCGTGTCGATGACCTGGTACGCCACGCCGAGCTCTTCCAAGTCCTGGAGCTCGTGGTCGAACGCGATGCCGGGGATGAGTAGCTTGCCCTCGTGCCACAGGCAGAACACTCCCAACAGGCCTGTGCCTGCGATGGAGACGCGCCTGACGGGCAGTCCGAGGACCTTTTCGAGCATGTCGTCCTTGTCGTCAGGGACCTCTTTGCCCATGAGCAAGAGCTCGTCGGTGGCCACGCCGTAGAGCCCGACGTTGGGGTTGCCGTTGAAACTGGTGCGTTTGAGGTGCATGGGTCGTCAGAACGTCGCCTCTCTTAAAAAGGTTATGCTTCGGCTTCCTTGAGCTTCTGCTTGTTCACCTTGATGGTGATGGTATCGAAATGTCTTTTCTGCCACAGGTCGATCTTGCGCTGGTTGTCCAAGTGCAACAATGGTATGAAGGTGAACACCTTGTCCTCCTTCGTGTCGTTGGGGACGAGCTGGTCGAACGTCAACACCCTGTTCAAGCTGAACTTCTTCCTGATCGTCGAGTACAGCTTCCCGATGAGGAGGCTCATGTCGGGCTGTTTGTCCGGCGCCTTGACCTCGGGCGCCTTGCTCTGACCCTTGACTTGTTTCTTCGTCTCGGTCTCCAAAGCCTCCTCCAGGGCTTCGACGAGGTCGTACACCGAGACCTTGCGCTGCCGCGGCTGCGGGGTGCGTGGCACCAGGTCCGGGCGTTGCTCCTCGCCCGGCGCGACCGCACCTGCCAGTCCTTGGAGGTCGTCGAGGAGGTCGAACTCCTCCTCCGCAGGGCTGTTGATGAGGTTGTCGAGAGCTACGATGTCCTCTTTCATGAGCTTGTCGCTCTTCATCTTGAGGAGGAGCGCTGCGGCGAGGATCATCTTGCCGCCCACCCTGAAGTCCATCTCCTTCATCTTCCTGAGCATGGTGAGAAACCGGTCGGCGATGGTGCCGATGCTGACGTCCCAAGGGTCCATCTGCTCCGTCTTGACGAGCTCGTGGATGATGGTCTGCCAGGTGAGCTCGTCTTCTTGGAACAGGATGCTGAATATCCTGCTCTCATGGTCTTTCGGGGCGTCGCCTGCCAGGCTCGAGAGCATCTCCACATCCATGGTACATCAAATCCCTATACTGGTATATAAATGTTTGGTCTGGGCCCAGCCGGACTCGAACCGGCGAGCTTCTCCGTGTAAGGGAGACGTCATAGCCACTAGACCATGGGCCCCTGCCGAGTGGTTTACAGCACCGTTTTTATAAACCTACTGCTTAGCAACCCTTAAATACTCAAGGTGCGGATACCCTGGACATGGCCAACCAGAACAAATCTGGCGGACAACAAGCAGCCCCCGACAAGACCCTGGCGATACTCTCCCTTGTCTTCGCCATCATCGTACCTCTCGTCGGGCTCATCCTCGCTCTCATCGCGAGGAACAAGTATCCGAAAGGAGTGGATGGACATGAGCTGGTCAACATAGCCCTCATCGTCTCCATCATACTGCTCGTGATACCATTGCTGTTGATTATCGCCGGAGCAGGACTCTTCTTCATGTAAGAGTAAGGATACCGGTCGGAATTCCAGGATCACAAGAGAAATATTTATAAAAGGCGGTGGACTCGCACCTCTCATGACCCGACGAGTTGGTTCAGTTCATCATCAGCCGTGATCCTTCTAGGGCCAACTCTACGACGGGTGGTTGCGTTCATCGATGGAGGTAGTGGTGTAACGGCTAGCATGGAGGCCTGTGGAGCCTCAGACGCGGGTTCGACTCCCGCCTACCTCCCCATTCTCCGCAACCCTAATATAAGACCAGCACAAGGTGGTATCAGATGAAACTACAGCTCGCACGAGGAACAAGAGACATCAACCCGGACGAGAAGCAAGCGCGCGAACAACTCACCACGCAACTCAAGGAGACGTTCGAGACATACGGCTTCGCACCCTTGGAGACGCCGATCATCGAACGGATGGACATCCTCGGAGCGAAATACGCCGGCGGTGACACCTCAGACGTGATGAAAGAAGTCTTCCGACTACAAGACCAAGGCGGACGGGAACTAGGCTTACGATTCGACCTGACCGTACCGTTGGCACGCTACGTCGGGATGAACCCACAACTCAAGATGCCCTTCAAACGATACCAGATAGGCAAGGTCTACAGGGACGGGCCGATAAAACAAGGGCGTTATAGGGAGTTCTGGCAATACGACGTCGACATCGTCGGCTGCAAAGCCATGACGGCAGACGCGGAGATACTCGAAGTCGTCCTGGACGTGTTCGACAAGCTAGGACTCGACGTGGAAGTCAGGATTAACAACCGGAAACTATTGACGGAACTCGTCGAGAAAGCAGGCATCAGCCCAGAACTGGCAGAGACGGTCATCATCAGCCTTGACAAGCTCGACAAGATAGGGAAAGAAGGAGTCCTTGCAGAACTCATGGACAAAGGATTCGACAAGGAAGAATCCGAACGGGTCCTCGACAACCTCGACAAGAGCCTCGACGAGTACCAACAGCTCCTGCCGGAAAGCGAAGGCGTGGCCGAACTCAAAGAACTGTTCGAAAGGCTACCGGACGACAAGCGGCTACGATTCCTGCCGAGCCTGGCACGCGGCCTCGCCTACTACACCGGACCGGTCTTCGAAGTCTTCTCAAAAGAACTCTCTGTCTCGCTCGCAGGCGGCGGCCGGTACGACGACATGATCGGCAACTACCTCGGCGGCAAGCAAGAGATACCAGCCGTGGGACTGGCGTTCGGCTTCGAACCGATACTCGAAGTAATGAAGAAGAAAGAAGCCATCAAACTCAAGCCGTCACCCACGCAAGTCTTCGTACTCCCCATCGGCGGCGTCGACGCCAGCAAGGTCGTACGAGAACTACGGCAGGCAGGCGTGAAGACCGACACAGACCTCATGGGACGAGGACTCAGCAAGAACATCAAATACGCAGACGCGTACGGCATACCATACGTACTCTTCGTAGGAGAAGACGAGCTCAAAGAAGACAAGTACAAGCTCAAAGAACTCAAGAGCGGCGACGAAGAAGTTGTAGCCCTGGACGAAGTGCTGAAGAAGATGAAGGACGCGTAATCAACCCCGTCCGAACCGGAACGACAAGTCATTGTACTCTTCCATGTCATACACGCACACACCGTCCTCATGCCACAGCACGAACTCCGACACGCCGGCATCCAACGACATCTTGCTGCAGATCGTGCAGTAAGGAGCGCCGGCACGGGTCATCTCACCGTCCTCGCCGATACGGACGAAGTACAGCCTCGAACCACGGACCCTGTCAGGATTCCTCTTCAACGCGTCCATGATAGCCCTCTGTTCGGCATGGACGCAGCACGTCTTGTCAGTCACCTTACGATGATACACATCCTTCTCGTTAGAGCAACGACGCTGGCTCTCCAAACCACCCGGAGGAGTGTTGGAACCCTCGCCGACGACCACGCCGTCCTTGACGATGACAGAACCACACCTTGCTCGGTGGCACGTCGCTTCTCGAGCGACAACCGCAGCCTCTTCAAGGAACGACAAGGCAGATACCTCTTCCTTACCTGACAAGTAACGCATGACCCAAGAACACCATCACTATTATAATAAGATTTGCCCCCTCACAACAGGAAGAACATCATCACCGGCACCAACAAGCACCCCATCCCATGCGTCCGAGAGATCTTCTTCAAGGCCGGCAGCAACCCGACAGCCGTACTCGTGAAGACGATGAGGACGCCCTGCAATCCAGACAGTATCGGCGTCAGGACGAGGATGAACAAGATAACAGCTATCAACAGTTTCTTGTAAGGCACACGCTTCATGAACGACGCGAAACCCCTGCCTAGCCGCAACGCCAATACCGCCGCCACACCCCCAGCCATCAAGGCGGCGCAGAGGAACACCATCACGTGCCCCAACTCCAAACTCTCAGCCAACGACTGGACCGCTACCAACGCGCCATTACGCGCCTTACTCAAGGCCTGCAACGTCACCAACGACAACACGAAGTTCGCAGTGCCGATACCGCCCATCAACACCATGAAACCATGGTCCCCTAATTTTCGCGTAATCTGCATGCTCACCACCGCAGCCGTCGCAGCGCCCACGCCCGGCAACACCGCGGTGAGGAAGCCCGAGAAAGTCCCTGAGCCGAACGCCTGCATCGTCTTGCGACCATCGATGTCGGTGTACGGCAAGAACCGCTGCACAGGCAAGGACGACGACTCGTTCAGGCTGACGAGCAACGTCGCGATGCCGAACAAGCCGGACAGCATCGGGAACAACGGGTTACGTAACGAGTCATTGTTCAATACTAGAACACCCAGCAATCCTGAGAGCAGGAAGATGAACAACGCCCACAACGGCTTCCGGTCACGAGCGATCATGAAAGCCGCCACGGCCAACAACAAGAAACCCATGACTTTTTGCACGTAAGGATAGCCCCACGACACCAACGGCAACAACGGGAAGAACAGCAAGCCAGCCAGGACGAGACTGCCCAAGCTGCCGATAATCGTCAATTTCACCGCCATCAACCCGAAACCCTTCAGCAAGTAACGGTGGCCTGGGAGGACTCCCAACGCGGTGTCAGCCTCGGGCGCTCCTAAAAAGACTGATGGTAAGACATCTAAGAAACTATGGGTGGTCGCCATCGAGATGATGAAACAACAAGCCGGCAAGACGCCTGCTATAGGGATGATCACCGGCGACAACGACACCAGAGAAGCAGAGACCAGGTTGACATGGATGCCAGGAATCAAGCCTGTGATGATACCGAACAACACTCCAGCGATTATCCCGAAGAGCAATGAAAGCATGGCTTCAGGATGATAAAAAACGATTAAAAGCCTTCAGTACTCGTAACCGGAAGACGTACGCCACTATTTCAAGTGTTGTCAACGTCTTCCAACAAGCGAGCACCAGTTTGCGACACAACCCTAGCAGCCACCTGTGAAGCCTTCCGGCCAGCCTCGACCACACCCTCACCCTTGGCGAATGAAGCCAGGAACGCGCCGGCATACGCGTCGCCCGCGCCGTTCGTGTTCACCACGCTGACCTCGACCGCCGGGATCTCGTAGACGCCACTGTCATCGACGATAACACTCCCTTCGGAGCCGAGCTTCACCACCGTCGTAGCCACATCCTCGTGCAGCTTCACAGCAGCCTCTATCGGCGACAACCCTGTATAGGTCTCAGCCTCGTCCTCGTTGAAGAACACGACGTCAGCATACTCCCGAACGAGCTTCTCGACTACGGGCCGGTGACGCTCAATCACACCAGGGTCGCCCGCGTCCAACGACACCAAGACGCCATGACGCTTCGCCTCGCCAACGACGTGCAGCAACGTCTCGGTCAACAGCTCGTTATCCAACAAGTAACCCTCGATGTGCAACACCTCTGCCTTCTCCAGCACTCCCAAGTCGACATCCTCCTTCCGCAACCCCTGCGCGGCGCCGAGGTGGGTTGCGAACGTCCGCTCACCATCAGGCGTCACCAACACCAGGCAGACACCCTGGTGGTACGGGCCCCTGGCCAAGAACGATTCGACGCCGTCTTCAACCGTCAAGGTCTCGTACAGCGAGCCGTAGTCGTCATCGCCGACCATGCCGATGAACGCGGCCGAAGAACCCGACCGGGCAGCCACCGCCACCGCGTTGGCGGCGCTCCCGCCAGGGCTGACCGAACGCTCCTCGCCGAGACCGGAGAGCAACGCCTTGACGTCCTCCTCGGAAACCAAGGTCATGCCGCCCTTGGACAGCTCGTGGTCTCGCAAGAAATCCTCCGACACCTCGACAACCGTGTCCAACAACGGGTTCCCGATGCCGACTATCATCCTCAATACCTGTAATGGTCGGGCTTGAAAGGACCCTTGACCGGCACGCCGATGTACGACGCCTGCTCCTCAGACATCCGGGTCAGCCTGACGCCGAGCTTCTCCAAGTGGAGCCGGGCCACCTCCTCATCCAGCTCTTTCGGAAGGGTGTAGACGTCGAGCTCGTGCTCCTTCTGCCACAGCTCCACCTGCGCCAAGGTCTGGTTGGTGAACGAGTTGCTCATGACGAACGACGGATGACCGGTCGCGTTGCCCAAGTTCACCAGGCGGCCGCGGGAGAGCATGATGATGCCATGCCCGTCCGGGAAGACGAACTTGTCCACCTGCGGCTTGATGTTCTCCTCCTTCACATCGCCGCGCTTCTCCAGCTTCTCGACTTGGATCTCGTTGTCGAAGTGTCCGATGTTGCACACGATCGCCTGGTCCTTCATGGACTCCATGTGCTCGACCGTGATGACATCCTTATTGCCTGTCGCCGTGACGAAGATGTCGCCCTCAGGCAAGGCATCCTCCAACGTAGTAACCTCAAATCCTTCCATGGCAGCCTGCAACGCGCAGATAGGGTCGATCTCGGTCACGATGACGCGAGCGCCGAAGCCCTTCATGCTCTGACAGCACCCCTTGCCGACGTCGCCATACCCGCAGACCACGACGGTCTTGCCAGCCACCATGACATCCGTGCCGCGCTTGATGCCATCTGCCAACGACTCACGGCAGCCGTAGAGGTTGTCGAACTTGCTCTTCGTCACCGAATCGTTCACATTAATCGCTGGGAACAGCAACGTCCCTTCCTTCTTGCGCTGATACAGCCGGTGGACGCCCGTCGTCGTCTCCTCGGACACGCCCTTGACATCCTTCGCCGCATCCTGCCATCGCCTCGGATTCTCACGGTACTCCTCCTCGAGGCGCTTCATCAACGCCCGGAAGTCATCGCCCTCGCCAGAACAATCCTGTTCCAGCAACGACGGGTCCTTCTCCACATCAACTCCCTTATGGATCATCAAGGTAGCATCGCCACCGTCATCCACGATGAGGTCCGGACCCCGGCCGTCGAAATCCAACGCCCTGGACGTGCACCACCAGTACTCGTCAAGCGTCTCGCCCTTCCACGCGAAGACGGGCACGCCGCTCTTCGCGATGGCGGCCGCGGCGTGGTCCTGCGTGCTGAAGATGTTGCACGACGCCCAGCGCACCTCAGCTCCCAACGCTACGAGCGTCTCTATCAGGACTGCGGTCTGCACGGTCATGTGCAACGAACCCATGACCTTGGCGCCCTTCAAAGGCTTGGACTGGCCGTACTTCTCGCGCAAGGCCATCAGGCCCGGCATCTCCTTCTCCGCGATGGCGATCTCCTTGCGGCCGAACTCGGCCAATGACAGGTCCTTGACCTTGTAACTCTCAGTCTCATCCATGAAGCATCACGGCCATGGCAAGAAGCCAGGCTCTTTTAAACCTATCGTCCTTCAAGCCTCGAAAGCCGTTCCAACAACAGTTCTGGCTCGCCCTCGTACCGCTCCACAGTCCCCGACGCTTCCACACGGTCGCCCACCCCCACGTCCAACCGTTCGAACGCCACCGCCTCCAACGAACACTCCTCGCGCAGGGACAGGATGGTGACGTTCCCACTCGTCGTGACATCCTCGACGACAGCCTCAACCCTCACCGTCTCGCCAACCCTGCACCGCGCCTCAGACAACTGGCTCTCAGGAAGCTCGATGGACGTCGACAGCCACGCCAAACCAATGAGGCCAATAAAGCTCACCGCCAAGCTCCAACGCACCAGTACTGAGTCAGGGATACGCATCCAAATTGAAGAGGAATAATCCTTATTGACACTTAGCCCCCATCTCCCGGACGACATCCGAGTTTTCCATTACATTTATAAACAATGTCTCGTTGTGTAGCCACTCCGATGGCGAAGAAGGAGTTCGACTTCAAGAGCACTGCCGAGATCAAGACGAGCAAGAAGATCATCGACCAGGTCGTAGGCCAGAAATCAGCCGTCGACATCATCCGCAAGGCAGCCCAGCAACGACGCCACGTACTCCTCATCGGAGCGCCAGGCACGGGCAAGAGCATGCTCGGACTAGCCCTCGCAGAACTCTTGCCGAAGGAAAAGCTTGTCGACACACTCTCATTCCCCAATCCGAACGACGAGAACCAACCTCTTATCAGGACGGTCCCTGGCGGCCAGGGGCGCCAGGTCGTCGCCAAAGGCAAGATGGAGAGCGCAGGCGCGTTCAAGAACCAATCCATCATCATGCTCGTCGTCGCCATCGCAGCCATGCTCATACCATGGTGGGTTCGCGAACGCTATGACTCAGACATAATGTTCACAGCCTTCTTCCTAGGAGGTATCGCCATCCTCGTCGGATTCGCCATGTTCCTCAACATGGGCAAGCGGTTCTCGGGAAAACAAGGCTCTCCGCCCAAAGCCATCGTCGACAATTTCGGACGGCAACAAGCGCCGTTCTTCGACGCCACCGGCAGCCACGCAGGCGCACTGTTAGGAGACGTCCTCCACGACCCGTTCCAATCAGGAGGCCTAGGCACGCCGGCGCACGAACGCGTCGTAGCGGGGATGATACACAAGGCGCACATGGGTGTCCTCTTCATAGACGAGATCGCCACGTTGGCTCCGAACACCCAACAGGAACTGTTGACGGCCTTGCAGGAGCGCAAGTTCGCCATCACCGGACAGTCCGAACGGTCGGCCGGCGCTATGGTCCGGACAGAGCCGGTGCCCTGCAATTTCATCCTCGTCGCGGCAGGCAACCTCGAGACGATAAAGCACATGCACCCAGCCCTACGGAGCCGTATAACAGGCTACGGGTACGAGGTGTACATGCAAGAGACCATGCCCGACACGGCGGAGAACCGGCAGATGATAGCCACCTTCGTCGCCCAAGAGGTGCGCAAGGACGGCAAGATCCCGCACTTCTCACGTCAAGCTGTAGAACAGCTCATCGAAGAAGCGAGGAGGAACGCCAACCGCAAAGGACACCTCACCCTCAGGCTGCGAGAACTCGGAGGACTCGTCAGGGCAGCCGGTGACGTGGCGAAAGAGCGCAAGGCATCCCTCGTCCAGCCGGTCCACTTCAAAGAAGCACGCCAGTCCTCCAGGAGCCTTGAGAAGCAGATCGCCGACAAGTACATCGAACGGAAGAAAGAATACGAGGTCATCACCGTCAAGGGCGAGAAGATCGGACGGGTCAACGGGCTCGCCGTCATCGGCGCCGAGCACTCCCTGTCAGGCATAATCCTTCCGATCGAAGCCGAAGTCACGCCCGGCGGTGATAAGAAGGAGATCGTCGCGACAGGCAAGCTCGGAGAGATCGCCAAGGAAGCCGTCCAGAACGTCTCAGCTATCATCATGCGGGCGTTCGGCACTGACATCCGGAAGAAGCACGACATCTACCTCCAGTTCCTGCAGACCTACGAAGGCGTGGAAGGGGACTCAGCCTCCGTCGCGGTGGCGACCGCCATCATATCAGCGTTGAAAGACATCCCTGTCAGGCAGGATGTCGCCATGACCGGCTCGCTCTCGGTCAGGGGCGAAGTGTTGCCCATCGGCGGGGTGTCGAGCAAGATCGATGCGGCCATCGACACCGGTGTCAAGCGTGTCATAGTCCCCAAGGCGAACATGCAGGACATCGTCATCGACAAGGACCGGCTCAAGAAGATAACGCTGGTTCCGGTCGAGCACATCTCGGAAGTGCTTAAAGAGGCGTTGGTGTGGAAGGGCAACCGGTCGGTGCTGCGCAAACTCAAGCGCCGATGAAAAAGGCACAACCTTTATAAATGGACGCTGGTTCTCCCGACACCATGGAAGGAGTCATCGTCCACTACCGTCAGAACCGTCACACCACCGACGGCAACCAGCTCATCGTCCAGCCGAAAGACTGCAACACCCGCGAAGAGGCGGAGAAGCTCGTCGGCAAGAAGGTGTCCTGGAACACTGGCAAGCAAGACCTCACGGGAACCATCGCCTCGGCGCACGGCGGCAACGGCGCCGTCAGGGTCGTGTTCGACAAAGGCATGCCGGGCCAGTCGCTCGGCAAGAAGGTTTCCATCAACTGAAGCTCGTTGTTCTCAATGTCAGATGATTTCCTTATAGGATATCCTTGCGCTCGTCGCTCTGTGACGTCCCGCCATTTCCTCACGCAGCAATCTTGTGAGGGGTGAAGAGTTCCATCTTCGAAGAACACCTCTTGATTTCCTTCCTGATAGCGTCACGATCGTTCGTGAACGCCACGTACTCGTCGTCGTGGTCGGAACTGCTGAAAACCCTGAGGACCAACACCTGGCCGTGCTCCACCTTGTAGAGGACGCGAGCGCCGTCGTCTAGCTTGGCATCGATGACCCCGTCGGGCAGGAACCGGTACGACTTGTTCCTCGAAAAGCCCTGCCGCGCCACGTCGACCATCATCGGGAAGTGGGAGAGCAGCCGGTCCTCGAGGTGGTGGTTGAGGTCTTTCTTCGCCTTGCGGGTGCAGAACACCTCGTACGTCCTGTCAGACCCTTCCGGCGAGAACTCGTTCGTCAGCTCCACCTCGCTCTCTTTGAGCAGTTCTTCTTCCTTCTCGAACTTCGATCGCAAATCGTCGAGTTCGAGACGGACGTACTCGAGGTCGCCTTTACGAGCTTCCGCCGGCGGACGGACGACGTCCTTCCAATGCCTCTCCAACTCCTCGCCGAAGGATTCCTCAGCCTTCAAGGCATCAACCAGTCGCTTGACCGCATCCTCGCCTTTCTTGACCGCTGATCCGACGAGTTTCAGGAATTCTGGCAGGAATTCGAAAGAGATGCCGTCACTTTCCAAACCGCCCTTTATGCTTTCTACGCTCTTGAGAATGTGGCGCATGCGCTCGTAATCCTTCTTGATGTTCGAGAAGGAGTCATAAGTCTCCCTGGCCAAGTCCTGGTACTCCTTGGCGATGGCTTCGCGGTCCTCTGCCAACTTATCCTTCAGCTTCTTCTCCTCACGCACGAAAGCCTTCTTCTGGTGGGGGTATCGCTCGAAATACTTCTGGAACCACTCTTCAGAACCGGGCTTGTGCGGCGGGAAGCGGAGCTCCTTATCCTTCGCGAACGACTCCCTGAAAACACGGATGGCTTCTTGGTAACGTTCAGGGTAGGACGACAAGCGTTCATCAAGCTTCTGCAGCCGCGCCTCATCCTCCAACGCGGACCTGTAATACTTCTCGTCCCGCCGCTCGTAACGCTCCAGCTTGTCAAGAAAACCTTCCAGTTGCCGGACGGCCCGCTTAAGCTCATGGAGTCGCCTGGACTTCAGATGCTTCGACATAGTAGGAAGAAGATAAGGAGATAGTATAAAAAAGTTGCTCCTAGTCCATGGCGAACGTCGCGATGGTGAGGAATAACCCCTCCACTGCGAACGCGATCTGATACGCCGTGTCGCCCAGGTCGAGGCCGAATCCGATGACGCCGAACTTGTTCAGGATTTGGACCGCGCCGAACACCAGGAACACCAAGCCTAGGATGACGGTCACTGCACGGATAGTGTCGTCCTCGTCGACCGCGTCCGCGAACAGGAACAATGCCAACGCCGGTATAGCCCAGATGGCGATGCCCGGAATCAGGTTGAGCACGACCTCGGGCCAGTTGAACCCGATAAAGCCCCACGTGTTGAGCAAGGGTACCAGGCCGAGGGCGGTCACCAGTATACCTACCAAGATGCTAATCCTTCCTTTCGGTTCATCAAACTGTGCCATGATAGTTCACCTCAAACGCTCGCTTGCTGGTGCGCGTTCTTCCTCGTACGCCTCTTCAGCTTCTTCATGAGCCTGTATTCCTTACGCTGCCGTTCCTGCTCCCAGTCGAGCAGGTAGGTCTTGATGATGTTCTGGAACAACGCCCTGTTCTCAGGGAACAAGCCAGGGATGCCCTGGACCGCTTGCTGCAATTCTTGCTCGAACTCCTTCGCATGGAAGAAATGGAGGACCGCATAATTGAGGACGAGCCTGACGTCTTGCAGGACGTCCTCTAGGAGCTTGAGGTCTTGGGTGACATCCTTGGCGAGGTCCTCCGTAATCTCATGGACCTTCTCGAGCTCCTTCTTCCGGAGCTTGTCCTGCTGCTCCTGCTTCTTTGTTAGCTCCTCGATGCGGGCGAGGTGATCCTCGAGTTCTTTCGCTTCTTTCTCCTCATGCTTGTTTAGCTTTGAGTGCTTCTTCGCGCCTCGCCGCAACTCCTTGCCGGCGTGCCGCTGCTTGAACTCCTGACGTAGCTGGTAGACGTGGTCTCGGAAACGCTCGTGCTGGCGCTTCTGGTCGCGCATCTTGCGCTTCGACTGGTTGATGATATCCGAAAGCTTCTTACCCTCCTCATGAATCTCATTGAGTAGTTTTGCGATGGCCTGGGCATCCTCCTGGTCCTGAGGGAGCGCCTTCTTCAAGTGCTCGAACACCTTGTAAAGACCCCTATACAACTCAAGGATGTCCTGCTCGTCGCGGAAGATGTAGAGGTCGGCGTCTTCTTCGGTTCGGAAGACGATCTCGGAATAATATTTCTGGAGCTCCTTGACAGCCTCACGAAGCTTCCTGTCAATCGCTTCGGGTTCGCCGCCCTCGCTGAAATTCTCCTTGAGCTCGTTGATCTTCGCGTTGACGCTCTCGTTGAGGGCCTCCTCGTCCTTCGCGATCGCCCTGAAGTGCTTCGCGAGCCTCTTGCTCGAGGTGAAGATGTGGCTCGCCCGTAGCTTGAAGAGTTCTAGCATTCGTAATCACCTTTATTTCGATGCGGTATTGCGGATAGCCGGAGTGATGGGATTGTTGTTCCGGTTGAAGGTCTCCATGTTGTCCAGCAGCGTTTTGATCGCCATGAGGTGATCCTTGCCGAAGGAATGCACCTGCTTCAGCTTCGCATCACCGAAGTCTAAAGTCATATTGGCGTTCGCACGGAGCTGTTCTTGGAGACCTTTCAAGCCCTTGTCGTTCCCAACCAATGACTTGAGGGTTTTGTCAGGGACGTCCTTAGCGGCTTTTTTGTCCTCCGCTTCACGCGCCCACAGACCGAGGCTCACCGCTGACTTCAATGCGCCTATCTGGGAGGGATCCGAACGTACGAGGCTCGCCACCTCCTTCTGGAAAGTGATGATGTCATCCAGCATGCTGGCGCAGTGCTGCTTCTCCTTCTTGCTGAAGCTCGTCACCCGCGAATCCTTGTCCGCCTTTTCTGCGAGCTTCTGGAACTCTTCGCCAAGGTTCTTGATATCCTTGGACGCCTGTTTCTCGCTCTTCTTCGCGCGGGAGTCTGACTGCATCTTGCCATTGTCGACCTTGAACTCGTAGTAGTTGAAGTCCAACGACCTGTCCGTCAGGTCCTTGAAGTTGTTGATTTCGGGCTGACCTTCTGTGAGGAACGCCCAGATGGCGTACTTGCCGTTGGCATCCCCAGGTACGGTGATGCTCGTCGCGATGATGGTATTGTTCATCTGTTTAGAGAGCTCGTGGTAGTTGTTGAACGGCTTCCACTGCGATGCTGAGTCCCCTTTCTTCGTGACGAAGTAAGACTGCCAGATGTCCTGTCGTTCCACTTGGGCTATCTTGTCGAAGGGTGGCTTGGTCCGGTTCACCTTCTTGTTGCTGTCGTTGAGTTTGACGACGTAACAGATGATGGAAGGCTTGTTCTTCAAGTTTGAGACGTTAGTCCCTATGAGTTGGAAGACATGTTGCGAATTCTCCGTCTTGCCAGGCTCGAAACTCGCCATCCGGTCCTGGCCCCACTTCTTCTCCTTCGGTCGGGGGTGATCGTCGTTGTTTGCGATGGTGATGCGCAGCTCCGGCTTCTTCGGACCGTCAGCGTCCATCGGGATGATGACAATCAAGTCCTCCTTGAGGACGAGCTGGCTTCCCGGCGGCCACGGGTGCACTGCCTTTGCGTTCTTGTCATCGTTGATGCCGGTCCAGGAGTTCTTCTTGGCTATGGGCCAGAAACCCCCTGCAGGAACCTTGTCGCTGTCTATTTCCAGAATGCCATCCTTCACGGTCTTGCCGATGCTCGTGCTTCCTGCATCCGTGTGGAGTGTGACGGTCGCACCTTCCACGCCGAGCGTCTTGTCATCCATGATGGTCTTGAGCTGTTCGTCAGTGAGAGCTTGCTTGAGGGTGTAGAGGTCCAGGCTCTGGTGAGTGCCCATCACCTTGTCGTTGTCGACGACCTTGACCTTGACCTTGCGCTTCTTCTTACCTCCTATACGACGCCACTGCCACTTCCACCGCAGGTCCTCCTTCGGCAGGAACTCGTAGATGATCTGGTCTTTCCGCTTCGTATTCATCGTCTTGAAGCTTATGGGCTCGGGGAAGTCCTTGCGCTGAGCGATAGCGACGCCGAGTCCGACGACAGGGAAACCTTCTAGCTCCTGGGGCGGTATCTTCTCGGAATCCTCGAACGGCACCTCGCTCCTCGTCGTGCCGCCGATGCCTAGGTAGACCGCGTCCACAGCCTCTCCATGAGGCTTCTCGTTAGTGTCCATGACGTTCTTGTCCTTCGTCGGCTCCTCCTCGTAACGAGGCCTGCTCCCCTTTCCGATGCGACGCGGGTAACGGCTCTTGTCGTTCAGGTCCTTGACGATACTCTCGTCCTTGAACGCCCACCATGTATAGAAGAACAGGCCCTCCTGATTGGTCTCTTCCTCATCATCTTTCTTTTCATTCTTGGAGGGGTTGTAGTCTTCAGCGTGCTCGGCGTTCTTTTCAAACCCTCCTTTAGTTCTTTCTGTCTCGGCGATCTGCTGGGCCTTATTCGCGAATCTCGTCAGGAGAACGTCGATGGGAGCGATATCCTCATCCTTGAGAGTGTTGTCCTGCGTAATCCTGTATGCAGGGGGTTGTTGCAGCCATACTCCTTGGATAATCCATTGATGGACGTATTTTTTGATGGTGTCTGTGTAGCCGAACTTCGGGATGTTCTTCCGCAGCCATGCCAGGTATGTGGTGTTCTTCTTCGGCTTCTTCTCCCACAACTCTATGTCAGGTATGTGGAGTCCGAAGCGTTTTCTGATCTCTTGGGACGAGGGTTTCCTGTCTCCAATGAGGTATGTTTCGATGATACTTTGGATATCTTTGAGGAATTCCTTCTTGCGCTGTTCAGGAGATGTATTGTGTTTCCATTCTTTCAGTCCGTCTTTCTCTGTTTGGGAGGGATCATTCCCTGAAGGTTGCGAGCTGCCTTGGGCTTTATCACCTGAAATCGAAGCTTCCGTATGTTTGCCGAAGATGGTGTTGTCGATGCGCTTCATGTCCTGCTTGGTAATGGCGGGTCCTTGCTCGTCTGCTCGGATTCCCTTGTAGGCAGGCGTCTGCGCATCCCATAATTTGTGGGTCCATCGGTACAATCCATCCAGGTTTATTCCTGTGGGGCCTTCTTCAGAGAACTGTTCCGCGAAGCCTAAGAGTTTTTTGATGCTCTCGTCAGTGAGGTGGAGCTCATAATTCTTGAGAACGTTGTTCTTGCGGAATGTTACTCTTCGGACTACATACTTCTCAACCAGGTCCTGAACTTCTTCCAGGAACGTCTCCTTCCGTTGCTGTGGCGTGTCGCTCACTCTTAATCCTCTCAGACCCGTTTCACGATTCCTTTCGTCGTGAGGGTTCCATCGTCGTACTTGATGTCCTTGATGCGCGGTTCGAATCCTATTTGCGGCTCTCCTGTGAAGGGAAGGTTGATGGTCCGCCGTCCGTTGTCGCCTGGTTGGACGTCAAAGTCAGTGGTGATCCTGATTTTCTTGCCGGACTTGAAGACTTGCCACGAGGCGTTCTTCGAGGGTTTCTTCTTGTACCACTCCCCTTCTTGGAGCTTGTAGGTCACTTGTATCTTGTACCCGACGCTGGGCACGTTCCACGTGCCGCCGTCGCTCGGCACCATCCCGTCAGCGTTGCTCACATCTTTGTACGTACGACCGTACTTCCCACTGCCTTTGAAGAGGAGTTTCGACCGCTTGGCTGTCCACATCTTCAGCTCGGCGCCCTTGACATTCTCATCATCCTCGTTGCGTATGAGGAAGCTGACCGTGCCAGGGTTCTTCTGGCCCTCGATGAACTCCTGCTTGCTCGTGGGTGCGTTCGTGGAGCCGTCAGGTTTCTTCTCCTTGTCGCCTCCTCCGCCAGAGCCGCCTCCGCTTCCTCCGCCGAAGTTGAAGCCTCCTCCTTTGATGCTGCCGACGAGCTGTATGATCTTGACGATGATGAGGATGGTGAGGATGGTCACCAGATAGGACATGACGCTTTCGACCATGTTCCTGATCCCGTCCGGTATGACTGCCATTCTCGTTTACCTACATCTGTATGAGTCCTAGCGTCCAGCTGATGATGGCCGTCGCCAGGATGAGGAGGAGCAGTCCGAAGAGGTGCTCCATCCAGTTCTTCTTGAGCTTGATCATCGCGTAGTACGCGAGCCCGAAGGTGATGCCTATCGGAAGGAGTAGTATGAGTATCGCCGTGATCATGCCACCTGTCCCCAATGCGATTTTCGCGGGGAGGAACCACGCGCCGATGGCTGAGAAGGCGAAGGCTATCACGCTTGCCGCGCGTTTCCCGTTCTGGTCGTCGCCGTCCTTGTTGAACACTTGCTTGTTCAACACCCAGTTGACCATGGTGAAGATGATGATGAAGTAGAGGAATTTGAAGAATCCTATCTGGAGGGTCTCGTCTTGGAGGAGGGCGCTCGGGTAGAACACGCTGCTCAGGACCTCGATACCCTTGTCTAGGGGTCCGATGCCTGACCGCGCGGCCATAGTGGGAGGGAGCGCTGAGAGGGTCGCGAGTGCCAGTGCTATACCTCCCAGTGCTGTCTTCCTCATGCGGTCTCCTCGCACCTTTGTTATCTGTCTCCCGTTGCCGGTACTGAACTTTATAAAACTTTCTATCTTTTCTCGACGGGGCGTCATCCGGTATTGCTTTCTTGAGTCCTCAGAGCCTCTTGCGTCACCACAATGTGCAGTGGTCGGGGGCGAGGTCGGTGAATCCCGTTCTGCCTTAGGGACGTTCCTCCTCGTGCTCGGCGGCCTGGTCCTCTTCGGCGGGGTCGGGGCTTTCTTCGTCCTCCGCCAGAAGGGTTACTTTGCAGGGTCTTTGCTTGGTGCGACGGAGCATGTTGGGGATTTGGTCGCCGTCCAGGGGTCTGTAGCGGGGCAGTCTTCTCGGGAGGCCTCGGACCCGGTCTCTGAGAATGTGCCTTCGGAGCAGCCCTTGCAGTCTCCTGATCAGAACCTGTCGTGGTATGTCCGTCAGATGCGCATGCTCGGTTTCAACGACGATGCCATCCGCAACAGGCTTGAGAACGCAGGGTGGTCTTCTGAGAAGGTGTCTGCTGCGTTGATGATTACGCGGCCGTCGTCGTGACTCCTTTTCAGAAATCTTTTTATACGCTAGTCGCGGATTTGTATTTATGACCAAGCCATTGCTCGAGTTCAAGGGATTCTTGTCTTTCTTGTTGTTGCATGAGATCAGTCGTAAGAGTCTGTGCGGTGAGGATTTGGCGAAGAGGATTGGGCGCCGTAAGGGTGGCGAGCCGTTGACGCCTGGCACGGTCTATCCTGCCTTGAAGGAGCTCCGGGAGTTGGGGTTGGTGACGTACGTCCAGTTCGGGCGTAAGAAACTGTATTCTTTGACGAAGGAGGGTGAGTCCGAGCTTTCTAGGCAGTACGCGTTGTTCTCCAGGTATTTCTACGGGTTGAAGAAGTATATCAGGCGTCCGCGGCGTCGGTTGCGGAAGCGTTCGAAGAAACAATAAACTCGTTTCTATAATTTTCGGTTTTTGACAGTATTTTTTAGATTATTATCTTTTCATTATTTTTCGTTTTTGCTCATATATTTTAGTTAATCATTTATTATTGGTTAACCAATATATAGTTTATCCAATATTTTAATATTTTTAATCAAAAACCATAATTTATATTTTCTATATTTTTTGAGCAGAGACGACATGTTATAACAAATCTAGTGGGTTCTTGATGCTCCTCTTCCGGTCATCGCTCACGTGCGTGTAGATCTGCGTCGTCTGGACATTGCTGTGGCCCAACAACTCCTGGATGACGCGGATATCATTACCAGCCTCCAACAAATGGGTGGCGAAGGAATGCCGCAGCGTATGAGGGGTCACCTTCTTCGGTATCTCAGCCCTCTCGGCAGCACGCTTCACGACCGCCTGCACGGTCCTCTCTCTCAACTGGCCGTTCGGTCCTTCCAGGACGAACGTCTCCGGATTCTTGCGTTCCAATATGTTGTAGAGGTCCATCGGTAACAATACCATGCGGTCCTTGCCGCCCTTGCCGCCGCGCACCCACGCCATGCCTTGGTCGAGCTGCAAATCAGACGTCTTCAGACGGACGAGCTCCGAGACGCGCAGCCCCGTACCATATAACAATTGGATGATGAACCTGGATTTCTTGGTCTTCGCAGCCTGGATGAGTCGCTTCACCTCATCCTTGGTCAGCACGGCCGGTAGGCTCTTCTGGATCTTTGGGATATTGATGGTCGTGAAGTTCTTCTCGAGCACCTGATTATAGAAGAAAAGCAGGGCTGCGCGAGCCAGATTCACCGATCGTGGGGCCCTTTTCTCTTTGCCGACCAGGTGTGCCAGGTATTTCTTGACATCGTCCTTCTCGACATCGTCCGGCCTTTTCTTGCAGAAGTCGAGGAACTCCTTGTTGAACTGGACGTACTTCTGCTTCGTGGCTTCGGAATAGCCTCGTAGTTCCAGTTCGGTCAGCAAGCGCTCCATCGTCGTCTTTTCCGCAGCGTTCTTTTATAAACATTCTGGTTTTGTGCGGGTAATATACATTACGCGACATTTATTTATAAATCTTTGTCTGGTCCAGATGATTTAGAGAAATCGGCAGGGGTTTCCGCGTCAATTCCCGCCAGTATGGGGTGGTCTGCTCTCCTCGGTCTCGAGGTTATAATCCTCAAGATCCTTCGTGTAGAGCTCGATCATCGACGTCCGGAGATTGGCGTCCTTCTGCAACGCCTGCTCGGCCGCCTCCTTCGTCCGGTGGAGGAGGCCGACCATCTCCTGGACGATCTCGGCCTCTTTTTGGGAGAGCTTGCTCTCATTCGTCTCTTCGTCCCTGAGGCGTTGCGCTGTCCGCTGGACCTGTCCTGTCGACTGACGTTTCATTGTCTCTTTGAGCTCTTGGGCTCGGTGGATTTCATCAGAATTCTCTCTTTCCTTCTTGGATAGGGTCTTCTGGAGCTTTTTGCTTTGCTTGGACAGTGACTTGTATTCCTTGACGAGATCTTTTGCGGTCTGCAACAATTCATCGCAATGGTGCTTGATTGCTTTGCTGATGGTCTCTTCCTGCTTTATGTTCTCTGCTTCGCGATCATCTTTGCCAGGCATAGCGGTCTTTCTTGCTTCGCCAGTATTTATGTGTTCCGATAATCTAAAACTTCTGGTTTTTTATCATAATTTTTGAAAATACTTTGTTTTCATAATTTTTATTTTTTGCTTATAATATTTAGAATTAAATCTATTATATTGGATAACCAATATTTCTAATATATTTAAGCAAAAATAGTTATTTATACTTTCTATAATTTATAAGCAAAAACAACAATTTTCAATAAGCCGTTTCCTGCTCGCGCAACACCTCACGCGACACGGACTCATCGATACGGACCAAAGACTGACGCGCCTGCGCATCCTTGAACCGCAACTCCAAAGAATAATGCAACCGGCCCTCATAACGCTGCTCCAACAACGGAACACCCTTCTGCATCAACCCATCCAAGTAACGACGCACCGCACGCTCATCCAAACCCAACCTATCAGCGATGGCGAAAGATGACAACGGCAAAGAAGACGTATACACCAACAAGAACACTTCCTGTTCGCGAGACGTCAACGCCTCCACAGGCTCATACTCACGGACAGGACGCTCCTTCTCCAACGCCAAAGACTCGACACGCTCAGACAACTTATCAAGACGCTCCTCCAAACCCATCAAGAACTCATAGACCGACTGGATCTCATTAGAATTACGATTGATAGTGTCAAGGTGCTCGTCCATCTCCTCCCGGACCTTACCGAAAGCGGACCTGATACCTTTCTTCAAGCCCGAAAGCTCGTCCTGAACAGAAGCGCTCACCCTTGCCGTACTACATCACCAGGCACCGGGTGACGGCCAGTCCTATAAATGTATTTGTATAGCGAAAGGCATGGAAAGAAATAAATATGTTGAGAGAATGGAGAAAAGAACATGAGACACGTGCACCTCTACATCGACGGTCGCGTACAAGGAGTCGGCTATAGGCGATACGTCGAACAGCAAGCCAGAGCCCTCGATGTCAAAGGCTACGTCAAGAACATCGAAGGAGGCGTCGAAGTCGTGGCGGAAGGAGACGAGACGGCGGTAGCGCAGCTCATCGAAGCCTGCAAAGCCGGCCCGACAGCCGCCAAGGTGGATGACATCCAGGTCGAAGAAGGCACGCCCAGCCACATCTACAAAGACTTCAACGTCACAGCCTGAGACGAGGCTCGACCCTGAGCGAGACGACGACATCCAAATCCTCGTGGACCCACGCCCCGTCAGCCACCTTCTCGCAACCCAGCAAGGCGAACGACCCGTCGCACTCATCCAACAACTCAGCGACGAGCGCCCTGCGAAGAGGCCGCAACTTCTCCTCATCGAACCACCTATCGTGATGAAAATACATCATGAACGAGAAGAAGAGAAAAAGAATTCAAGAAACCACCGGCAGGATGGCCAGTGAAACATCCGCGGAAACCGGAAAAACTACTGCTTCTCCTCATCCTGATCGCGGGGAGCCTCAGCATCCCGCTGGAGCTCCTCGGAATCCTCGTCCTCATGCTCCGCGAGCTCATCCATCTTCTCCATGAGCTCCTGCTCGGTGAAATAACCCTTGTCGATCATCAGCTGCAGCAAGGTCTCCAACGCGGCATTGGTCTGATACACGACCTCCTCCAACGCCTGGATCCTCGCAGGCTCGAACGTCTCCTTATCCATCACTATCAACCTCCATCTCTCTAATCCTCTCAGCCAAAGCAGCCAAGTCCTCGTCATCGGCCCGAGGACCCTCCCTAGTCGACACGAACCCCTCATACCTGTCGAACGTGACAGGCGACTTCGCCTCGCCACCGCTCCACGGTTTCTCCAGAGAGGTGCCGATGAGCGGGATGAGCTTGACATGAGCGTGATCCACGCCAGTACCCTCAGCCACCATGGCGGTACGCTCGACACCAAGCGCGGCGGTGAGCTTCTTAGCAGCCTCCCTGGCGGCGCGCCACAAGGAGACATACTCATCATCAGGCAACGACTCCACCTTACTAGGAAGATGATCCTTCGACACGACGACGGTAAACCCCCTCATGCTCGGCGTGATGTTCAAGAACGCCAAGTGAGAGTCAGACTCCCACACCTTATGGCACGGGACGTCGCCGTTCACGATCCTGCAAAAGATACAATCAGCCATGTGAAGACCACCAGACAAAAAACAAACAACGGAGTCATATAAAAATGTGTTGGAAAAATCCTCAAAAAAACATTTTTATACTAGGGGTAAATTAGACACACATAATGTCCAAGAAACCTTCGCTCCTCGCAGTCCTAGCAATCATCTTAGTCATAGGAGCGATTGGCTCCTTCATCTACCTCAAAATCTCCGGCAACCAAACATTCCTCTTCACAGGAATCGGCTGCCTCGTCGTCGGCTTCCCAATCTTCTTCATAGAAGCCAAACGTCAAGAACGATTCAAGCGCGAAGACCTCAGGCACGCGCTCGCCGGCAAGTACGATCACTTCGCACTGTACAGCAACTTCAGCGTCAGCAAGCACGAAGGCCTCCGATTCCCAAAGAAAGTCTACACCTACATCAACAACCAGGAAATACCAGCGACGTGCAAAACAGGACTCCAAAAAGTATCCTACACCTACAAGGCCAACGGGACGTGGACGGTCACTATGACACAAGGCCTCAAAAACCTCGGCACCGGCCCGACGCTCACCTGCGAGAAAGACGGACAGACCATCTGGACGCAGAAGATACGGCAAGAACCAGGCACGAAGAAGATGAACGAAGACATCCCCTTCACCCTCGACGGCCAGCGCTACACATGCCATCTACGGACCAAGGATGTCGGCCTCACTGGTCCAAACACTCAAATCACCCTCAAACGAGCAGGAGGAGGGCTCGTCCTAGATGTCAAAAAAGGAAGCCCGGCCCTCACCCTGATGACGGTCACCCTCTACACCCTCCTCTACAAAGGCAGCATCCTAGGAGCAGAAATGGATGAAACGACGCGCGACATGGAGAAAGAAACAGACCTCTGACCCTCTTGATGGCACGGGGCTGAAACGAATCATTCTTTCGTTAGTAAGAACCAATCACAAAACTTCCACAGGTTAGAGAGTAGCCCCGCCCAGATTCGAACTGGGGTCCACGGATCCAGAGTCCGCGATGATTGACCGCGACGCTCACGTCCGGTCATCCGAACGCGAGCGAGGTTTGGCCGCTACACTACGGGGCTGCCGAGAGGCAGTGGATGCCAGCTCCTTTTTAAATGTTTCTTGCCGGAACGCGAGATTTAAGAATACTCCAACCTTCCACGACCAGCCATGCCGGACGACCTCGAAGGCGAAGTGAAGAAACCCTGGGAAACACGCGCAAAGGAGAACATCAAACGGTTCGAATCGCACACCACCATCTCACGCTACCTATTCCGACAGCACGCCAAGCTCGAGCACCACGCCATGGAAGCCAGCGACAGCGTCTACAAGGACATGACTGTAGGTGGCCTCGCCAGGCACCTCCTCAGACCTGGCGGCTGGCGGGAACCCACGAGAGACGATGCGAAGGTCATCGCCTACAGGCTGTTCAACGAAGCAGTCATGGCGGGCGTGTTCCAAGGACAGTTCATCGACCCCATCGCCGAGCAATTCGAAACCCTTACAAAAGTCCCTAAGAAGAGAGCCCAAGACTGGAACGCCATCCTCAGCACGCTCGAACACATCCCATTCGTCCTCGGAGGGTACGGCGCGACAGAAGCAGTCGCCCACGCCGGCGAGCAATCACTCTACGTCACCCTCAGCATCGCCGCAGCCAGCACGGTCTGGAACGCCTACCGCCTCCTCAACAGGGATGAGAAGGCACGCCCGGCCATCGGCTACGGCTCCCTCGCCATGCACAGCAGCCACATCCTCAACAAGATGAGTGACACCGTCACGCCAATCATCAGGAAGGCGCCAGTGATAAAGCAAGTGGCAGACACCTTCGACCACCTGGGAGACACCTATAAGCGCCGAGCCAGGATGGAAGGCCACGGATCTATCATCCACGCGGCCGGCAAGGACATAGTCTACAACATGAGGAACGCCGCCAAGGAATTAGGCTACAAAGCGGCCGGCCTAACAGGACTAGCGGCCGGGAGCCGGAACTACTGGAAGAGCATCGGCGACAAACTTATTAAGTGACCCGCACACCCCGAGTGTCATGCTTCTCAAGCGCCTCGAGCTCCAGAACATCCGGTCCTACCGGCAAGCCGCCGTCGACTTCCCGGAAGGCAGCATACTCCTCTCAGGCGACGTGGGCTCGGGCAAGACCACATTGTTGTTGGCGACGGAGTTCGCCCTCTTCGGACTCTTCAGAGGGGAGCTCCCCGCGACCAGCCTCCTCCGCCACGGCGCCACGAAAGGCTCGGTCTCACTGACGTTCTCCCTCCAAGGGAAAGAGTACGCGGTCACGAGGACTTTAGAACGGACGAGCCAATCCATCAAGCAAGGCAACGGGAAGCTGAAAACGCCTGAGAAGGAGGAGTCGCTCACCCCTGTCGAGCTCAAGGCCAAGGTCCTCGACCTGATAGGATACCCACAGAGCATGGTGACGAAAGCCAAGTCACACCTGTTCCGGTACACGGTGTACACGCCCCAGGAGGAGATGAAACGGATCCTGGAAGAGAAGCCGGAGTCACGACTCCAGACCCTCCGGAAGGTGTTCGGCATCGACCAGTACCAGCGCATCAAGGAGAACGTCACCACCACGCAGAAAGAGATCCGCAGCGAGACCAAAGCCCTCGAACAACAAGTGGATGAGCTCCCACACAAGGAAGCCGAGCTCAAACAGGCGCAGAAAGTCAAGGACGAGGCGGAGCAAGCTCTCAAGGACACGACCCGGCAAGCAGAACAGCAACAGAAGAGGTACGACGAGGAAGCCGAGAAGCTCAAAAAAACCCAGGAGTACCTGGACAAGTACCACGAGCAACGACGGGAGCACACGAAAGCCGAATCAGCCAAGAAACAGCACGAAGACACGAAGAGACGCCTCGAACAGGAACGGGAACGGCTCCGGAAAGAGCTCGACCAGACGAAAGAACAACTAGGGCAACTGTCGGACGTGACCGACGAGGAGCTCGAGAACGTCAAGAGCCAGCAGGAACAGTTTGACCGACGACTGCAAGCCATCCGGGAGAAGGAAGCGCACGCCAAGGCACGGAAAGCCCAAGCCCAGAAGACCAAGACAGAGCTCGAACAACTCGGCGAGCAATGCCCGCTGTGCCGGCAAGGCATCCCGCACGAGCACAAGGAAGACCTCCTCGCAAAACAAGTCGCGCTCATCAAGAAAGCCGACGCCAACCTCGAGAAACTGGAAGGCTACGCCAAGCAGGCCGAGGACAAGCAGGCAGAACTCCGCAAGAAAGAACAAGACCTCCACCGCAAGCGGACGAAGAAGAGCACACTCGAAGAACGCAAGAAGCAGCACGAACAACGCCTCGGACAGATAGGGAAAGACCTCGAACAGGCCGAGAAGCAACGGCAAGCCTCAGAAAACACCCTCAAGGACGTCCAGGAAAAGCTCGAACAACTACAAGAGAAAGTGAAGGAGCACGAACAGCAACAGAAAACCAAGGAGGACGAGCAACGGAAGCTCAACGACCTCAAAGTGAAACAAGCGAGGCTCGGCACGCAAGCGGAATCCGCAGCCAAGGACGTCAAACGGCTCCACGAAGAACTCGAGAAGCTCAAGGCCAAACGGAAGCGTATGAACGACCTGAAAGCCAAGAACCACTGGCTCAAGCAACAATTCATACCAGCCACGGACAAGATAGAGCAGACGGTGTTCGCAAGCCTCCACCACGAGTTCGCAAGCCAGTTCAGCGAGTGGTTCGACACCATCATCGACGACGAGAACCTCAACGTCAACCTTGACCAGGACTTCACACCACTCATAGACCTCAACGGCTACGACGCAGACCTCGAAGCCCTCTCAGGAGGCGAGAAGACCGCAGTCGCGCTCGCCTACCGCCTCGCGCTCAACCAGGTGGTGAACGAGTTCATAGCCACCATCAAGACGCGGGACATCCTCATACTCGACGAGCCCACCGACGGCTTCTCAACGTACCAGCTCGACCGGATGCGAGACGTCCTCGACCAGCTCCGGCTCGGACAACTCTTCATCATCAGCCACGAAGCCAAGATGGAAGCGTTCGTCGAACACGTCATCAGGGTCGAGAAGGACGCCAACCAATCACTAGTGCACCAACAACAAGTTTTTTAAACCCCCCACCGTTTTCCGCGAGGAGACCGAGGGGCCATAGTGTAGCTTGGTATCACTCCAGCTCGGGGTTCGCAGAGAAGCCGCCGCCACCGGCGGCATTCTGTGAAGCGGACAGCTGGCAACCAGGGTTCAAATCCCTGTGGCCCCACTCTCCCACTCACAAGGTCCCGAAGACAAGGCTTCCCGACCACAACCAAAACAAAACTTATATATAATACCCTGGAGTAAAGACACCGGGAGGTAGCGTGGAGATGAAGAACACCCTCAGCAAGACCATACTCGTCACATTCTTGGTGCTATTCACCATCAGCGCGGCGCACGCGCTCGAAGCCGACGTGGAAGCGATCAACAACACCGTACCGCCGTTGGAAAGCGCCACCTACCAGGTCACGCTGACGAGCGACAGCGCGGAAAACGACGTCATCAACATCAAGGCCGACTCAGGCGACTGGATAGTCACACCACGCTCAGTCTCGCTGGCGGCCAACGAGACCAAAACCTTCGACCTCCTCATCACGCCACGCTCCAACGTCGGCCTCAGCAACTACCGGGTACCGCTCGCCTTTATCGGTTCGAGAAGCGGCGACCGCATCGACACCAGCGTTTTCCTCTCGGTGTCGCTCGAACTGTTCGACAAGGGTTACCCGCCCAACGTCAAGCTGCAGGTCGACGCGCCCAATCAGGTCGACCCGCGAGAACCCATGCCTGTCTCGATATTCCTCAGGAACAACAACCTCCGCGAATTCGAAGATCTCGTCATCACGGCAGAGAGCGACCTGTTCTCTGAAGAGGTAGAGGCGCCGCTGGAATCCCTCTCCACGTACCGTAAGAAGCTCCTGTTCAACCTCGACCCGGAACAAGAGCCCGGGACGCACGTCCTCGAAGTAGAGGTGGCGCTGCCGACCGACGGCACGGTCATCGCCCGTGACGAATCAACCTTCGAAATCAAGGCGTACGCACGGTTGCTGACAGACAGGGCTATGACTGAGAAAGGGTTCCTCACCAGTACGGAGACCATCACGCTCACCAACGACGGCAACGAAGAGCTCACCAAGGAAGTCACCTACGAGGTTGGCTTGTGGGAAGACCTCTTCCTTACGACGAGCGAGGAAGGGGTCGTCGTCAGGGACGGCGAACGCAAGATCGCCTGGACAGTCACCCTCGAGCCGCAGGAGACCCGAGAGATAGTGGTGGAACGCAACTACTACCCTCTCGCGGCGGTCATCCTCGCCATCATCCTCGCCATCATCGGCTACTTCGTCTTACGTAGCCCTATCGTGGCCGTGAAGGAAGCCCACGTCACCCATAAGGATCAGGAAGGCATGAACGAGATGAAAGTACGCGTGTTCGTCAAGAACCGGAGCAAGCGGCAAGTCAACAGGCTCAAGGTCATCGACCGCGTCCCCCGCATCGCAGAGTTCATCACTAGCGCCCACCTCGGCACGCTCCAGCCCAGCAAGGTGACGAAGAGCGAGCGGCGAGGCACCATCGCACGGTGGGAGATCGACTCGCTCGAGCCGTACGAGGAGCGGATCATCTCGTACAAGATAAAATCCAAGCTCAAGATTGTCGGCAAGATGGTCCTGCCACCGGCCAAGATCAAATTCCACGGGCGGACGAACAGGGAACGCGTCGTCACGTCAGGCTTGACCAAGATGGGACGATAATCACTCTTCTTTTTTTGTATCACCCTTTCTCAGAAAACCCATAACCTTTATAAACAGGCTTGGGTTCATCCGGTCGGATCCCTCCTTAGCTCAGCGGTAGAGCGCTCGGCTGTAGAGGTGGCCTCGACTCCCCGTACAAGCGGGCCGGCGTGACAGGCCACCAGCCGGAACCGAGAGGTCCCCGGTTCGAATCCAGCACGGCGCCAGCGAGGCGCCGGCTGCTCGAGAGTCTGGGAGGAGGGATACCATTTTTTTCTACCATCCTACACTATCACAAACTATAAATACTACTTCTCCTGTGGAGAAGGCAGTAAAGATAGTTCTCTCTCCGACCACAACATTTATAAACAGACTGTGGTTCTCCGCACCAACATCGAAAAGAGCCAGGACTCGGTGCCTTCACCCATGACGCGCGCATAACCGTTCTCCAACGCACCAACGCGAGACAGAGAGCGGACTGCGCCCGACCACGGGCCCCGGTAGTGTAGTGGCCTATCATGCAGCCCTGTCGAGGCTGCGACCCGGGTTCAAATCCCGGCCGGGGCGTCCAGACCACACAGAGGGCCGGTAGCTCAGCCTGGAACAAGCAGCCGGCGAGCGCCGGCCGCCGATGGGCATAAGAGCACCTGACTTTTAATCAGGTGGTCGCGGGTTCGAATCCCGTCCGGCCCAGACCAACAAAACCACTAACCGCGCGGGGGATTAATTGATGGCAAGCAACAAGGAACCGCTCACACACGTTCTCATCCCGAAGCACACCAAGCTTTCGGACAAGGAGAAGGAAGACCTCTTCAAGACATACAACATCACCATCAGGGAGCTGCCGAAAATATTCAAGGATGACCCAGCCATCGCACACCTAGACGCGAAGGAGAACGACATCATCAAGATAGAACGGCAGAGCACGACGGCCGGCACGGCCGTCTTCTACAGAGGTGTCATCAATGCATAACGAAAAACTCCTCCTCAAGAAATACTTCGAAGAACGATCCTTCGTCGAAGCGGACCTGGAATCGTTCAACCAATTCATCGAAGAGGAACTCCAACAGATAATAGAGGAGAACAAAGAGATCGAACCGACGATAATCCCGCCCGACGTGGAAGAGTTCAAGATCAGGTTCGACCGCATCACCGTGGAGAAGCCAGAGATCACGGAAGCCGACGGCTCCAAGAGACCCATCTACCCTCTGGAAGCCAGGCTGCGGAAGATATCCTACGCAGCACCCATCCACATCGAGGTGTCGGCACACATCAACGGCGTCCAACGAGAAAGCTTCAAGACCCAGATAGGGACCCTGCCTATCATGATCAAGAGCAAGCACTGCCACCTCAGCAAGATGAGCAAGGAAGACCTCATCAAGCACGGAGAAGACCCCGACGACCCCGGCGGCTACTTCATCATCAACGGCACTGAGAAAGCCATCGTCAAGATCGAAGACCTGGCGAGCAACAAGCTCATGGTCGAAGAGACGTCAGGCACGAGCAAGTACGTCGGGAAAGTCTTCTCAGAACGAGGATCATACAAGATCCCGCACCAGATGGAAAAGCTCAGGGACGGGCTCATATACCTGAGCTTCACCAGGGTGAAACGCATCCCCATCATCGCGGCCATTAAAGCCCTCGGCATGGTCAAGGACGAGGATATCATGAAGACTATCGACCTCGGAGAGCACTCCGACGTGTTCCTCAACCTCTACGAGTTCATAGACCTCAAGACGCCTGAGGACGCGCTCGACCATATCGCCAAGAAGATAGGCATCACGCAAAGCAAGGACATCCGCATCGAACGCGTCAGCGACATCATCGACAAGTACCTCCTACCACACCTCGGCGTCACCGAGGAGGACCGGAAGTTCAAAGCGGTCAACCTGTGCAAGTACGTGAAAGACTACATAAAAGTCGCTTCGGGCGAGTGGGGCGTCGACGACAAGGACCACTACGCGAACAAGCGCGTCAAGTACAGCGGCGACCTCATGGCAGACCTGTTCAAAGTCAACTTGAAAGTCCTTATCGGAGACCTCCTGTACAACTTCCAGCGCATCGTCAAACGAGGAAAGTTCCCCAGCATCAAAGTCATCATCAGGGAGAAGCTATTGACGCAGCGCATCTACAGCAGCATGGCCACCGGCTCATGGGTGGGCGGCCGGAAAGGAGTCAGCCAACGCATAGAACGACTGAACTTCCTCCAGACCCTCAGCCACCTCCAAAGAGTCATCAGCCCCCTCTCAGCATCGCAAGAGAACTTCGAGGCGCGAGCGCTCCACAGCACCCACATGGGACGGCTGTGCATGACGGAAACCCCTGAAGGCAGCAATATCGGCCTCAGGAAGAACCTGGCGCTCCTCGCAGACGTCACGCAAGGCGTAGACGAGAAAGCGCTCGTCAGCAACCTCAAAAACCTCGGCTTGGAGTTGATCAAATAATGACCACCGACGTATTCGTTGACGGAAAATTCATGGGTACCGTCAAGGACCCCATAGACTTCACACAGAAGGTCATCGACGAGCGACGAATGGGCAACATTCCCATAGGTATCAACGTCCTCAACGACACGCTCAAGGGACGAGTCCTCATCGAGACCTCGAAAGGACGATCCATCAGGCCGCTCGTCGTCGTCAAGGAAGGAAAACCTCTCCTCACCGACAGGCACAAGGAGCAGCTCGAGAAGAACGAGATAACATGGTCTGACCTCGTCAAGCAAGGCGTCATCGAATACCTCGACGCCACGGAAGAGGAAGCCGCGTTCATAGCCATCGAGGAAGAAGACCTCACGGAAGAGCACACCCACCTCGAAGTCAGCCCCATAGACCTCGTAGGCCTGTGCACGAGCATGGTGCCGTTCGGCAACTACAACCACGGCGTCCGTATGAACCAAGGCAGCAAGAACCAGAAGCAAGCCCTCGGACTCTACATCGCTAACTATATGGTACGGACAGACATGGACGTGTCAGTCCTACACTACCCGCAATTCCCCCTCGTGGCGAGCGCGATGCACCATATCTCGAACTACGACAAGCACCCCTCCGGCCAGAACGTCATAGTCGCGGTCATGAGCTACCAAGGCTACAACATGGAAGACGCCATCATAATCAACAAAGGCGCTATCGAAAGAGGACTCGCCAGGAGCACGTACTTCAAGCCAGTCACGACCGAGGAACTCCGCTACTCCGGAGGCCTCATAGACGAGATCAGCGTGCCCGACAAGGACGTCAAAGGCTACAAGAGCGAGCACGACTACCGCTTCCTCGAAGGCGACGGCATCATATACCCTGAAGCCGTCGTGGACGAAGGAGATGTGGTAATCGGCAAGACCTCACCACCCAGGTTCCTCTCAAGCGCCGACGAGTACAACCTCACGCAAAACCAGAGGCGCGAGAGCAGCATGGCACTCAAGCACGGTGAGAAAGGAGTCGTCGACTTCATCTTCCTCACAGAGAACGCTGAAGGAAACAAGCTCGTCCAGGCCCGACTGCGAGAACAACGAGTCCCGGAGATAGGCGACAAGTTCACCAGCCGCCACGGGCAGAAAGGCGTCATCAGCTACGTCGCACCCGAAGCAGACGTGCCATTCTCAGCCACCGGCATGAAACCGGACATCCTCTTCGGAACACACGGCATCCCCTCAAGGATGACCGTATCACACCTCCTAGAACTCATCGGAGGGAAGACCGGAGCCCTCGCCGGCAGGACGGTCGATGGCAGCGTATTCTCCTCGGAAGAAGAGAAAGACATCAGGCAGGAGCTCAAAAGACTCGGATTCCAGGACAACGGCGCCGAGACCCTGTACAACGGCATCACCGGCGAGCGCTACAAGGTACAGATATACATCGGGAACATGTACTACCTCAAACTCAAGCACATGGTCGCCAACAAGGTCCACAGCAGGGCGCGCGGACCCATCCAGCTGCTCACGAGGCAGCCCACGGAAGGACGCGCCAAGGAAGGAGGCCTCAGGCTGGGAGAGATGGAGAAGGACACCTTCGTCGCCCATGGCGCATCCCTCCTCCTCAAGGAGCGTTTCGACTCGGACAAGACCGTCATCCCAATCGGGGATAAGTCAGGACTGGTCGGCTACTACGACGCCAAGAAAGGCGGCAAGGCGACCAGCGCGCTCATGCCCGACGAAGAAGGCATGCACAACGTAGAGGTCAGCTACGCCTTCAAGCTCATGCTCGACGAGTTCATGAGTCTCGGCGTCTACCCTAAGCTCGTCGTCAGCAGGAAGTTTTGAACAGGTGAGGATCAAATGGATAACGAAAAACTCGTGTACAGCCGCGTCAACAAGATAGAGTTCGCGCTGATGTCGCCTAAGATGATCAAGGACCTCGCGAAGGCCAAGATAGTCACGCCCGAACTCTATGACAAGGAAGGATACCCCGTCGACGGCGGTCTCATGGACGTCAGGCTCGGTGTCATCGACCCCGGCCTCAAGTGCAAGACGGACGGACAACGCCTCAAGGAATCACTAGGGCACTTCGGCTACATCGAGATTGCCAGACCTGTCATCCACATATCCTTCGTCGACGTCATACTGGACCTGCTCAGGAGCACGTGTAGGGAGTGCGGACACATCCTCATCCCTCAGGACAAGATCAGGAAGTACCTGGACGATCTGGAAGTCATCGGCCTCGAGCAAGGACCGACGGAGAGGCGCGACAAGATCAAGGAGATCATCGCCAACCTCAAGACCATCAACAAGTGCCCTTACTGCAACGCCAAGCAGCAGAAGGTCAGGATAGAGAAGCCCACCACCATCCTTGAAGACGATAAACGCATGTCGCCCATCGAGATCCGCAGCAGGCTCGAACGTATCCCTGACGAGGACCTCAAACCGTTCGGCATCAACCCGCAAGCCGCCAGGCCGGAATGGATGATACTCACCGTGCTGACCATCCCCCCCGTGACCATGAGGCCGTCCATCACCCTCGAATCAGGAGAGCGCTCTGAAGACGACCTGACGCACAAGCTAGGCGACATCATCAGGATCAACCAACGATTGTTCGAGAACATCAACGCCGGAGCTCCAGAGATCATCATCGAAGACCTCTGGGACCTGCTCCAATACCACATCACGACGTTCTTCGACAACAACGTCCCGCAACTACCGCCGGCGAGGCACCGGAGCGGCCAACCGCTCAAGACCATAACAGGCAGGATCAAGAGCAAGGAAGGACGCATCAGGCACAACCTGGCCGGGAAGAGGACGAACTTCTCAGCCAGGACGGTCATCAGCCCCGACCCGAAGATCAAGATCAACGAGGTCGGCGTCCCCCAAAAGGTGGCGATGAAGCTCACCGTCCCGGAAAGGGTGACCGAATGGAACATGACCTACCTGAAGAAGTTCATCCAACGAGGCCCGAAAGAATACCCCGGCTCGAACTATATCATCAGGCCTGACGGACGAAGGAAGAAGATCACAAGCGAGACGCAAGAGCAGCTCCTCGAAGAGCTCCAACCAGGCTTCGTCGTCGAACGACACCTCATGGACGGCGACATCGCATTGTTCAACAGGCAGCCAAGCCTGCACCGGATGAGCATGATGTGCCACCGCGTCAAAGTCCTGCCAGGACTCACACTGAGGATCTCACCCGCAGTGTGCGCGCCCTACAACGCTGACTTCGACGGTGACGAGATGAACCTGCACATCCCGCAGACCGAGGAGGCCCGCTCGGAAGCAGAACTCCTCATGGAGGTCCAAACCCAGATTATCAGTCCGAGATACGGCTTGTCCATCATCGGCTGTAACCAAGACGCTATCAGCGGCAACTACATCCTCACCAAAGAAGGATTTGAAGTCAGCAAGAAGGAAGCCGTCGACATCCTCACCGCAGTAGGCCTGACGGACTTCTCAAGATTGCCGGACAAGGAAAAGGTGACGGGCAAGGAGATATTCTCAGCCCTCATCCCGGAAGACTTCTCATTCAAGGGAAGGAGCAAGCGCTACAAGGAAGGTACCACCGACCCTGAAGCCTACGTCATCATCGAGAAAGGACAGCTCAAGCAAGGGATCCTCGACAAGAACAACCTCGGAGAAGGATCCGGACTGCTATTGAGGAACCTGCACAAGCGATACGGCGCGGACTTCACCCTAGACCTTCTCGGCAAGTTCTACAGCCTCGGCGTAGAAGTCCTGAACAGGTACGGCTTCAGCGTTAAGATATCGGACATAGACCTCTCCAAGGAAGGAGAAGACAAGGTGCAAGCACTCATCAAGCAAGGCGAGAATGAAGTGCAGAAGCTCATCAACCAATACCATAAAAGCACGCTCGAGCAATTGCCGGGAAGGGACCTGACAGAGACACTAGAGCTCCGTATACTCGAACAGCTCAACAAGACCAGGAATGAGATCGGGAACGTGGTGAAGGACCACGCCCCACAAACCTCAAACATGCTCGACATGATGATGTCAGGAGCCAAAGGAGGCATCCTCAACCTCGCCCAGATGGCAGCGTGCGTGGGGCAGCAATCCCTCGGCGGTGGCCGCATCACCAAAGGCTACCGCGACAGGACGCTCTCCTGCTTCAAGCCAGGAGATCTCGGCAGCGCATCCCACGGCTTCATCTCAAGAGGCTTCAGAGACGGCCTCAAACCGCACGAGATGTTCTTCATGAGCATGACCGGACGAGACAGCCTCATGGATACGGCGTTGCGGACGCCGAAGTCAGGCTACCTGTACAGGCGGCTGGCAAACGCGCTGCAAGACCTCAAGGTCGAGTACGATAACACGGTCAGAGACGCGTCGGGCAAGATAGTCCAGTTCGACTACGGAGAGGACGGCGTCGACGTGTCCAAAAGCGAAGGCGGCAAGATCAACGTCAAGCAGATAATCGAACAGATGGAGGATTAACCATGGCGAACGAGGAGCTCTTCAAGGAGTACACCGATAAGATACCGTCGGTCATCCTAGAAGACGTCAAGAAACACCTTCCCGAGAAGTGCACGAAGACCAAGCTCAAGAAGATCCTCGAGCATGTCTACAAGGAGTACAAGAAATCCCTCGCAGACCCGGGAGAGAGCGTAGGCCTCGTTGCAGCCGAATCCATCGGCGAGCCAGGCACGCAGATGACGCTGAACACGTTCCACTTCGCAGGAGTCGCGGAGATGCAGGTCACTACAGGCCTGCCACGGCTGATCGAAATCCTCGACGGCCGCAAGACCATCGCGACCAAGTCGATGGAACTCTACCTCAACGAGCCCCACAACAAGGGCGAGGACGTCAAGCAGGTGGCCGAGAGCCTCAAAGAAGCCACGTTCGGAGACTTCCTCCAGGAGCTCAGGGTCAACCTCGCCGAATCACGATTGGAAGCCGACCTGAGCAAGGAACGACTCGAACGCAGCGGCATGACAGCGGACAAGCTCGTCAAGAAGCTCAGCAAAGCGACAAAGACTATCAAATTCTCCCTCGAAGGCAACCAGGTGGTCGTCAAGCCGTCAGGCAAGGACGACGACCCCAACACGCTCTACAGGTTGAAGGAGAAGCTCAAAGGCGTGTACGTCAGCGGCCTCAAGGGCATCACACAAGTCCTGCCGGTGAAACGCGACGGAGAATACGTCATCCTCACGGCAGGCAGCAATCTTAAAGACGCGTTCAAGGACCCGCGCATCGACAAGACACGGTCATTGTCGAACGACCTGTACGAGATCCAGAAGCTTTTCGGCATCGAAGCCACCAGGGAAGCGGTCATCAGAGAAATCGTCAAGGTCCTCGAAGCGCAAGGACTCAACGTCGACCTCAGGCACTTCATGCTTGTCGCCGACACCATGTGCATGTCAGGACAACTCCTAGGTATCAACCGGTACGGTATCGTCAAGGAGAAACCATCGGTCCTGGCACGAGCGTCGTTCGAGACACCTCTGAGGCACGTGATCAACGCGAGCATCTCAGGTGAGACCGACTTCCTCAACAGCGTGATCGAGAACGTCATGCTCAACCAGCCAGTCCCGACAGGGACAGGCTTGCCAGGTCTCGTGACCAAAATCAAACGATAAGAACAAAGGTGTAAAGAGATGGATGCTATCAACGAGATAAAAAAACTGCTCAATGACGAACGGCTCATCATAGGCGCGGAGCGCACGATGAAAGCCTTAAGGCAAGGAAGCCTGGAGAAGGTCTACCTCGCCGCCAACCCGGCAGCCGATGTCAAGGCCGACCTCGAGCGCCACGCAGAAATAGGGGGCTTCGAGAAGGTAGAGCTTGACGTGCCTAACGACGAGCTCGGCACCCTATGCAAGAAGCCATTCCCCATCAGCATCATAGGGCTACGGAAACAATGAACTCGCAGACGAGAAAGGTGGACATGGAGGCGCTCAGGCTCATCTCCCTCTTCGAGAAGGTCACCAGCGCCAACGTCAAGGACTACGTCATGTTCAAAGGCAAGCCCACCTTCATAGTCGAGGAAGGTCAGCTCTGGAAGGCTCTAGGCAAGAACAGGGCAAACCTTTTAAAGCTAGAACGGCTCCTCGACCAACGCATCAAGATAGTCGAGTACAAGTCCGACAAGCTCCAGTTCATCGCAAACCTCCTCTACCCGCTCAAGATAGTGGATATGGAGGAGGACGAGAACGGCGTCGTCACCATCAAAGGACCCGACACGAAGACGAAAGGCCTCATGATAGGCGCCAAGGCGCAGAACCTCAGGGCGCTGGAAGGCGTCGTGAGGATGTACTTCGACTGCGAAGAGATCAAAATCATATGAAGAAGTGATACTCATGGCAACGAAATCGAAAGGCATCAACGCCGGCAAGAAGCTCCACGCCAGGAGGACTGACGGCCGGAAGAAGAGCAAGTGGTACGCCAAGAAAGTCCTCGGCCTCAAAGAGAAGTCAGACCCGCTCCAAGGAGCCTCGCAGGCCAACGGCATAGTCCTCGAGAAGGTCCAGATCGAAGCCAAACAGCCCAACTCCGCCATGCGGAAGTGCGTACGGGTCCAGCTCGTCAAGAACGGTCGGCAGGTCACCGCGTTCGCACCCGGCGACGGCGCGACCAAGCTCATCGACGAGCACGACGAGGTCACGATCGAGTGCATCGGCGGCAAGATGGGACGCTCCAAAGGAGACCTCTCAGGTATCCGGTGGCAGGTCATCAAGGTGAACGACCAGTCGCTCAACGCCCTGCTCCGCGGCAAGATCGAGAAGGCGCGCAAGTGAGCCGCCGCAACCTTTTTATTATCCTAGATTCTTATACCGGCTTATGGTGTTGACAAGGGGTGAGCGGAAGAGGCGTCGCCGCCTCAGGCATACAGGCGTCACCGCCTCGACGATACTCCTCATCGCAGGACTCGTACTCCTGCCCCTGTCATGGTTGCCGCTCGCCATCCTCTGGACACTACTCCTGGCATATTTCACACTCGGATTCTCCAACCACCTATCAGGCAAGGCGTCGTTCCTCATACGGACGATACCGGTCATGCTCTTCACGCTCTGCGGATCGCTCCTCATCATCGCAGGACTCGTCACCTGGCTGGGACGCGTCCACGGACCGCCAGCCAACGCCACATCACCATCACAAGCCCTAGAACTCGTCGTGGCAGGACTCACACTCGTCACGCTCCTCATACCCTACTTCGCATTGCAGGCAGCCCTCGAAGTGATAGAAGCCCTCAGGACACGCTACGTCGTAGGGAAAACTTCCGTGACGTTCAGACGCGGCAAGAAGCGATGGACACTCAACCTCAACGACTACCAGGCACTCGTCATCAGCCCGAACCTCATCCTCGCCTGCACCACACCTGAAGAAGAGGCGGACGCCCTCGACCACGTCAACAGGCCCGGGAAGCAACGGCTCCTCGCGAAGAAGCTGCACGGAGCCATCCTGACGGACACGGAACCCCTCGTCAGGAATCTCAAGGAAGCCGGCCACGACCTGAAAGCGGCGGGACGAGCGTGGATAGTCACCGCTTCTTCCTGATCCTCGCGACGAAGAAACCCTCGCTGTCATTATCCTGAGGATAGATGCGAAGACACTCCTTGACCGAGTCATGGTACGACTCGCCATCGAACTCCACAACAGGCTGGCTCCGCCCGATGTCCAGCGCGATAGGCAAGACCTCGGCGTCGGAGCGCTGCTCGAGCAGCCAGCTCACGACACCCTCATCCTCCTCGGGCTCGAGCGTGCAGGTACTGTACACCACGACGCCGCCAGGCTTCAAGGAGTCGAAAGCGGTAGCGAGGAGCTTGCGCTGCTCCTTCACCAAACGCTTCACAAGGTTAGGGCTCCACATCTGAAGGACTTTCATGCTCTTCCTGATAGTGCCCGTACCAGTGCAAGGCGCGTCGACGAGGATGCGGTCGAAGCCACCGAAACGCTTAAACCATTGGCCGGGCATCCGCGTCACCATGACATTCTTGGCACCGACGCGCTGCACATTAATCCCGAGGGCCGGGAGGCGGCTACCCTGGATGTCATTCGCGATCACGAGACCCTCGTTGCGCATCATCGCCGCCAGCTGGGTCGTCTTGCTGCCAGGAGCGGCGCAGAGGTCGAGGACGACCTCGCCAGGCTGGGGGTCGAGGACGACCGGCGGGATCATCGACGCGGCGTCCTGGACGTAGAAAAAACCCAAAGGGTGTTCGGGGAGGTTGCCGAGGTCGAACCGTTCCTCCTGCTCGCCGTCACCCTTATAGGATATCCAGAACCCCTCAGGGCACCATGGTACTGGCGTGAGATTCCACCGCCCCTCCAGGCGTCTCAGGAGGTCCTCGACGCTCGTCTTGAGCGTGTTGACACGGATGCTCTTGCGAAGGTAGGAGAAGGAATACTTGAGGAAGCGCTCATAGCCGCCATCGCCGAGCAACTTGCGATACCGCTCCTCGAAGGCTGGTTTCACCAGGTCGGCCCGCTGCTGGGGCATGGGGGTGAGGTCGTGAGGCTGTGCGGAACCCATAGCTGAATGAGGAAGGACTGCGCCTTTTAAGAATATTGTTCTCGGCCGTATAGCGAGAGGTCTTATCGATCACCCCGACGACAGACCATAATATTTATAAAACAACCGTCTTTTCCCATTAGTATACTTCTCACAGGAGAATCCGGAGAGGTAGATAGGAGGCTTACCAGACAATGACGGAGACCATCACCAAAGGAGACTTCGTAGAGCTCGACTACACAGGCAAGACTGCAGACGGAACGGTCTTCGACACGACGAGCAAGGACGTAGCCAAGGAGGCGGGCCTGCAAACGAAGAAAGACCTCAAGCCAGTCACCATCTGCGTCGGAGAACAGCACGTCCTCGCAGGTATTGACAAGCGCCTCGAAGGAGCAGGGCTCGGCAAGCACACCTTCACCATCCCACCAGAGGAAGGCTTCGGCAAGAAGTCGGCCAAGAAGCTCCAACTCATCCCGCACAAGAAGTTCAAAGAACAAGGAGTCCAACCAACACCAGGACTCGAAATCAACGTCGACAACCAGGTCGGCACCGTCCGCTCCGTCAGCGGCGGACGCGTCATCGTAGACTTCAACCACCCATTAGCAGGCCAAGAGCTCACCTATGAGGTGGATGTGAAACGGAAAGTGACGGGCCAGGAAGAAAAGCTCAAAGCATTGCTCGATATGATGCGCGTCCCGTACGAGGACGTCACGGTCAAAGAAGGGAAAGCCACGGTGACCGGAGCGCAACAACTCCCGCCGCAGCTGCTCGACCACTTCAAATCAGACCTCACCCGGCTAGCAGGAGTCGAGGATGTCACCTTCGCTGCAGAAGGAAAGACGAAGGCACCCGACGAGAAACAGCCAGCCACGAACAAGGAAAAACAATAGATTTAAATATTGCGTCCGCGAAGACCACACCGTTGTTAGAGACGGTGGAGGTGCTCACCCACATGGAGACAGAGGAAGCAAGCAATCAATCAAAAAACGTGCTCGACGACGAGCTGGAAGAACTGCTCAGCTCCCAGAAGGCCAAGATCAAAGTGATCGGAGCCGGAGGCGGCGGCAACAACACTATCAACCGTATCACGGAAGTCGGCATCCACGGCGCCGAGACGATCGCCGTGAACACGGACGCCCAAGACCTCCTCTACACGACGGCTGACAAGAAGATACTCATCGGGAAAGACCTCACCAAGGGTCTCGGAGCCGGCAGCATCCCGCAAGTCGGCGAAGACGCCGCCCGTGAGTCAGAACACGACGTCAAGAAAGCCCTCGAAGGAGCCGACATGGTCTTCATCACCTGCGGCCTCGGAGGAGGCACCGGTACGGGCAGCGCGCCCGTCATCGCGGAAACCGCCCGAAAAGTCGGAGCGTTGACGGTCGGCGTCGTCACCATACCCTTCGAGATGGAAGGCAACAGGCGTTACCAGAACGCCCTGCTAGGCCTCGAAAAGCTTGAGCAGAACGTCGACACCCTCATCGTCATCCCCAACGACAAGCTCTTGGAAATAGCCCCTGAGCTGCCATTGCACACCGCGTTCAAGATCGCCGACGAGATACTCACCAACGCGGTCAAGGGCATCGCGGAGATGGTCACCAAGGCAGGACTCGTCAACCTCGACTTCGCAGACATCCGTGCCGTGATGGGAGACGGCGGCGTCGCCCTCATAGGAGTCGGCGAGTCGGACAGCGAGAACCGATCCACAGAAGCGGTCGACAAGGCAGTGAACAACCCACTCCTCGACGTCGACATCGGAGGCGCCAACGGCGCCCTCATCAACGTGGCAGGCGGCTCGGACATGACGCTCGAGGAAGCCCGCAAGGTCGTCGAGGTCATAAGCGTCAAGCTCGACGAGGACGCCAAGGTCATCTGGGGGGCTCAGATCAGCGACGACCTCGAAGGCACGATGCGCGTGATGCTCATCGTCACCGGCGTGCACAGCCCGCAGATCATCGGCGGCGACAAGCGGTCCCGAGAGGCCAAGAAGGAGATGACGAACGAGCTCGGCATTGAGTTCGTAGACTAGAGTGAGACAGCATGGCATTCAAAGAGTTCGTCAAGGAATCGAAGCGCGTCTTCCGCGTCACCAAGAAGCCTGACAAGTACGAGTTCAGGACCGTCATGAAAGTGGCGGGGCTAGGCATACTCATGATAGGGCTCATAGGCTTCATCCTCAACCTCGTAAGCCACGCGCTCCAGGCCATCGGACTCTAAAGCAGAGGAGAGAACACACCATGACTGACGAAGAATCACAAGGAACCTCACAGGAGAAGCCACAGGATGACGCGCCGGAAGCCACCATCTTCGCGCTACGCGTCACGGCGAACCGGGAAGACCAGGTAGCAGACTTCGTCGCGAGCAACGCGTCGAAGAAGAAACTACCCGTCTACTCAGTCATCAGGCCTCACGGCATGAGAGGCTACATCTTCCTCGAAGCCGCAGACAAGGCGTCGGCGGACCAAGCCACATTCGGAGTCCCCTACGCTCGGGGAGTCCTGGCAGCCCCGGTCGGTTACAACGAGATCGAGCACATGCTGGAGCAGGTGAAGAAAGATGTCAACATCAAGAAGAACGACATCGCAGAGATAATCTCAGGGCCTTTCAAGCGCGAGAAATGCAAGATCACGCGGGTCGACAAGCAGAAGGAAGAAGTCGTCGTCGAACTACTCGAAGCTGCAGTGCCCATCCCCATCACGGTGAAGATGGACGCGGTCAAGGTCATCAGACGCGAAGACGACGAGTAAACAACCTTTTTTTTATACCTCGCTTCTTTTTCATCACCACTTGTCGATAGAAAGTATTAAATCCTCCTCAAATATTCTTGATAGGATGAGGCATCTCAAGATAACACCACACCCCACCGACAGGAGTTCCCCCTCGCTCGACAAGTACTTCGAGGACATCAGGAAGTACGACCTGCTCAACCCTGAGGAAGAGACCATCCTCGCCAGCAAGGTGAAAGAAGGGGACGAGGTTGCATTGGAGAAACTCGTCAACAGCAACCTCCGATTCGTCGTCTCCGTCGCCAAGCAATACCAAGGACAAGGGCTGGAGCTGCCAGACCTTATCAACGAAGGGAACCAAGGCCTCATCAAGGCAGCCGAGAAGTACGACGAGACGCGCGGCTTCAGGTTCATCTCATACGCAGTGTGGTGGATACGCCAATCGATACAACAAGCCCTCGCCGATGACGGACGGACGGTCAGACTCCCGCTGAATCAACTCAAAAAACTAAAAGAATACCATAACTCAGAGAAGGAAATCTCCCAAGAACTCGCAACAGACCCTACTCCAGAGCACGTCCTTTCTCAGCGAGACCATGGATATCTTAATACTTCCACCATCAACGCGTACAACAAAGCGACCTCGCTCGACGACGCCTACGAGGACTCCGGAGCTACAGGTGCAGACACGCTCGAAGACACTCTATCCGACCATCCGGACAAGCACGTCGAGGAGGATTCACGACGGGCCGCCTTCGAGAACGTGATAGACAAGCTCCCCAAAAGATATGCGGAACCTATAAAGCTCTACTACGGCTTCGAAGGCCGCCAACACGACAAGAAGGAGATAGGGAAGATGCTCGGACTGTCACCAGGACAGGTCAATGGGTGTATCAACAAAGGAGAGAGGATGCTCAAGCTCTACAAGGACGAACTGCTGGACGCCTTCTGAAACCACTCTTCCAAGACGTCATAGAAGCTGGCATCCTTGACCGGAAACGAACGCAACCTTTCAGGCGAAACCCAATCGAACCCCACGTGCTCGTCGCTCAACCTGATATTATCGCTGAGGAGCCTGCACGCATAGTTCCAGACCTCAACCCACTGTCCGTCCTTCGGCCGAAAGAAACGCCACGAACCAGACCTCTCCAAAACCTCTGCATCGACACCCAACTCCTCCCGCAACTCGCGCAAAAGAGATTCAACTTCATCCTCACCCTCTTCGACGAGGCCGCCCGGCAAGTCCCAGTTGTCGACGCCACGAGTCGCAGGGTTCCGCTGAAGCAACAACACCTCATAGTCCTTGACGATGACGGCCTTGACGGCCCGCGTAGGAAGCGCCATGACACTGAGAAACCCAGACACGATAAATAATGGTTTCGACGACGGGCAAAAAACATTTAATACTACGCCCAACTCCAAGGAAGCATGGACAACCATATCAAACTCGTGTTCTGCGACATGGAAGGGACGCTGTTCAAGAAACTCTACAAGGACAGCAAAGGCAACACTGCCCCAAGCTCGTGGGAACTCCTGGCAGAGCACCTCGGACCGGAAGCCCATGCCAAAGACGAAGCGACCAAGGACACATGGAACAAAGGCGGGTTCGCGGGCTTCGTCGAGTGGATGGAAGCATCCATCAAGATCCACAAGGAATACGGCCTGACGAAAGAATTCTTCCAAAACGTCATGAGCAATATACAATACAACCCAGGCGTCAAGGAAGCCTTCGAAGAGTTCAAACGCCGAGGCTACAAGACAGCCCTCATCTCAGGAGGGTTCAAGGCCCAAGCAGACCGCGCCCAGCGAGACCTCAAGATAGACCACTCCTTCGCGGCGTGCGAGTACTTCTGGAACGAGAAAGGAGAGGTGGAGCACTGGAACCTCCTCCCCTGCGACTACGAAGGGAAAGTCGACTTCATGAAACTCATCATGCAAGAGCACGGGCTCACGGCAGAGGAGTGCGCCTTCATCGGAGACGGCAGGAACGACATCCCCCTCGCAAGAGCTGTAGGGACCTCCATCGCGTTCAACGCAGCCCCAGAACTCCAACAAGCCACTACGTACGCTGTCAACCAGCCGGAAGGACAGGAAGACTTCAAGGAAGTGCTGGACCACCTCTCATGAACAAGCGTTCAATCCCTCGTGTGTGTGGTGCGTTGGATGATGATCGACGCGAACTTACCTAGGACGAACATCACCGCTGCGGTGACGAGGATCCACGTCCAGTCCGTCCAAGAGAGAGGCACGAGCCCGAAAATCTCGCGCAACCTTGATGGGACATAGATGAGGAAGAGCTGCAACGCCAAGACCACGATGATGGAAAGGGTCAGCCACTTATTGCTGAAGAAGCTGGTGTGGTACTGGCTCCGAATCATCTCAAGCCTGACTATCTCAAGGATAATAAGCATGGTGAGCGCCATCGTCTGGCCCTTCGCAACGCCGAACGACAAGCCGTAATCGAACACGAACAATACTGCGACCGTGATGAGGACGCCGATGACCCCGATGTTCCAAGCCATGTTACGATTGATAATATGGCTTTTCGGATTGCGCGGCTTACGCTTCATGATACCAGGGTCAGCCGGGTCGACGCCCAACGCCAACGCTGGCAAGCCATCAGTGATGAGGTTCACCAACAATATCTGGAGGGCTGCCAACGGTAAGACAGGGGCTCCCTCGAACGTGAAGCCGATGAGCATGGCGACGAAGAGCAACAACACCTCCCCCATGTTGCTCGACAGCAAGTAATTGATGAACTTCTTGATATTATCATAGATACTACGCCCTTCCTCGACGGCGGAGACGATGCTCGTGAAGTTGTCATCAGTGAGGATCATACTGCTCGCCTCCTTGGAGACGTCAGTCCCAGTGACACCCATAGCGACGCCAACGTCAGACTGCTTGAGGGCGGGCGCGTCGTTCACGCCATCACCCGTCATGGCGACTATATGGCCTTGCTTCTTCAACGCCTGGACTATATCTAGCTTGTGCTCGGGGTTGACACGCGCGAAGACGCCGATGTCACCAACCTCTTTGGAGAGGTCCATGGAAGCGATGTCCTTACCCTCCACGGCACGGCCAGGGATGCCGAGGTCATCCGCGATGGCCTTCGCAGTAGTCAGGTGATCGCCCGTAATCATAACAACCCTTATACCAGCTTCCTTGCACTTAGCGATGGACTGTTTCACTTCCTCGCGAGGCGGGTCTATCATCGCCTGCAAGCCGACGAACACCATACCCTTCTCAGCCGAAGACTTGGACCGGCCCTCATTGTACGCGAAGGCCAAGACGCGCAATGCCTGCTCGGAGAACTCCCTGTTCCGGTCGAGGATGGCCTGGCGCCGCTTGGCAGTCAAGCGCTTCACCTTGCCGTCGACGCGGATGCGAGAACACTTGGAAAGGACTACGTCGGGAGCGCCCTTAGTGTAAGAGACCTTTTTACCCTCAACCTCATGGAAGGTAGTCATCATCTTACGCTCGCTGTCAAAGCCTATCTCATCCAGGCGCGGGTAAGAGTTCCAAAGGCGTTCCTCGTCGAGGCCTGCCTTCCGTGCAGCGGTGAGAAGACACCCCTCAGTAGGGTCTCCGATGACACTCCATTTATTCTTCTTCTTGGAAAGCCGGGCGTCGTTGCACAACGCGCCGATACAGAACAACATACTATCAGGACTACCCTCGACCTCACCCTTAGGCTCGTAGCCCGAGCCGGAGACCTCATGGACCTTTCCATCGACGAACACCTTGGTGACAGTCATCTGATTGTGCGTGAGCGTACCCGTCTTGTCAGAACAGATGACCGTGACCGCGCCGAGCGTCTCAACCGAAGGAAGCTTGCGGATGAGGACGTGACGCTTAATCATGCGCTGCACGCCGAAGCCCAATGCGATGGTGATGACGGCCGGCAAGCTGGAAGGAATGGCGGCGACGGCGAGCGAGACCGCAGTGAGGAACATCTCCTTGACGTCACCCCCACGGGCCCAGCCAGTGACGAACACGACGAGGCACACGGCGATAGTGATGTACCCGAGGATCTTACCCATCTCTGCGAGCTTCTTCTGCAACGGCGTGCGCTCCCGCCCAGTGCTCTCGAGCATGCCAGCGATACGACCTATCTGAGTATCCATCCCCGTGGCGGTGACGACCGCCTTTCCACGTCCGTTCGTGACGATAGTGCCCGAGAACACCATGTTGGCCTGGTCGCCCAACGACAAGCCCTTCTTGAGCTTGCCGGTCTTCTTGTCGACCGGCACACTCTCACCGGTCAAAGCACCTTCCTCCACCTGGAGGTTGACGGCTTCGAGGAGGCGGGCGTCGGCAGGTATCTTGCTGCCGCTCTCGAGGACTATGACATCGCCCGGGACGAGTTCCCGTGCGTCGACCTTGACGCGTTTGCCATCCCGTAGGACGACCGCCTTGAGGCTCGCCATCCGCTGCAAGGCCTCGAGGCTCCGCTCGGCCTTGAACTCCTGGATGAAACCCATGACGGCATTGATGATGATGATGACGAAGATGACGATTGCATCAGTCCATTCTCCTAGAAGGGCTGAGATGAACGCGGCGGCGAACAACATGTAGATGATGAAACCCTTGAACTGGGAAAGGAATATCTGGAAAGGGGTCTTACCTCGTTTCTTGTCGAGCTCGTTAGGCCCTCGGCTCTCGAGACGTTTTGCAGCCTCCTTGGACGTGATGCCGACGTCGCTCGAACCAACCTCCTCCAAGGCGTCGTCGACCGCCATGGACGCGAAGCCTGACCGTTCCTTACTGCTCACCTGCAATCCCACCTCTTATCACACCACAGACAATAACCCTTATTTAAAGGTTGCCTTCGGTGTTTGTAAAAAAAAGTCGATACGGGAAGAGAAAGGAATCTATGCGAAGAGCGATAACCACCTATAGTTACTTACAAAAGATGACCTTGCAAGAGTCATCCAGGCACTAAGACAAGTACGAGAACAATATATTCTGCAAACCCCCTAAGGGCAAGATTTAAATGTCATTGCTCTGTAGAAATGCGTATGGACGAGCAGGAAGCCCTCGAACAGCAGAAGGAGAACTGCATCTTCTGCAAGATAATCAAAGGAGACATCCCCTCCAAGAAGGTGTACGAGGACGACAAGCTCATCGCCATCATGGACATCAACCCTGCAACAAAAGGTCACGTCCTCGTCATCCCCAAAGAACACTACCCTCTGTTACCAGTCATACCATTCGAGGAAGTGCAACACCTGTTCAGAAAGACCAAGAAGCTCGTCAAGGCCATGAAGGAAGCCCTCCTCTGCCGAGGAATCACCATCTTCATAGCCAACGGAGCGGCGGCCGGCCAGCAGAGCCCGCACTTCCTCTACCACCTCATCCCACGGGAGAAGAACGACTTCCTTCCAGTCGACCCACTCATGGACGGCGACGCGGCGGCCAACGATGAGTTCTGCACCAAGACGTCAACCCGCCTCAAGCAGTTCATGCAAGCCTACAACACCCAGGCCGGCCGGGAAACGCCCATAGCAACACCTAAAGCACCCAGCGAGGATACCTCGGGCGAGGAACAAGCAACCGCTCAAGCCGACGACAGGCAAACGGGATCTGGAGTATCCGAAGAACGACTGGAGAAGCTCATCGCCATGATCAACGACAACGATGACCTCAAGGACGCCCTCATACACCGTCCCGAAGAGGTGAAAGAGGCCGTGAAGACCCAAGAGAAGTGGCGCGAACTCTTCCAAGGAGTGGACATCGACCAGCTCAGCGACAACCTCAAGGCCATGACTGCCGCCAGGTACAAGCAAGAACGGCAAGAGGAAGATAAGAAGCCGTCCGGAGAGGCCGACCTGGACAAGATCGGCGAGGTGCTCAAATGACCCTGGAACTCTACAAGGACGACACTGTCACCATCGCCACACCAGAACTCCCGGCCAAGAAAGGCCACTTGACGGTCAAGAGCGCCATGCAATCCATGGACGAGCTGAGCGAGGACGACTTCGCGCACCTCTGCAGCGCAGCCCTGTTCAGCTCCAACGCCCTGTTCGAACTCGGCGGGGCGGAAGGGACGAACATCATCGTCGACGACCTCGGAAGCCTCAAAGCACATGTCATTACGCGGACGAACGATGACAAACTCAATCTACAATGGGACGCCAAACCCGCAGACCAACAGGCGCTTGACGAGGCCGCGGCGAAGATCAAGGACAAGTGCGACTACATCGACGCCCAGCCGCCGACAGAGGATGACGCGAAGGCAACCGCCCCTGAACCAAAACCCGTTCACGAATCAAGCAGGAACGAAGAACAAGAAGAGGGCGATGACAAGGTGCGCAACTACCTCCTTGACAAGCTCGACCGGCTGCCCTAGAACAAGAGGACGAACCAGTTGCCAAGGATGATAGTGACGAGGTAGGCGATGAGGAAGCTTGGCACGAACGGGATGCCTTCCTTCACCGCGACCTCTTTCACGCCGGCGTGACGCAACGCCGCAATCTGCCTACGGGAGATACCCAAGTCGCCAGGACCCGCGAGGTGCTTCTCACGAGGCCTGTAAGAGTACCTCTTCTCGAGGAATGCGAGCAAGGAAGGGAAGCCATGCTTCAAGCAAGACTTCTCGGCAGCATCCAAAGACTTCTCAGAACCTGCAAGCGCCTTCATGACCTCTTCCCGTAAGTCTTGAGAGAGCTTTCTCTTAGCGAACCGCTCATAAGAGGATGCGACGTCCCGCACGACGAGGCCTGCCTCCTTCACCGTCTTGCGACGGAGACGCTCCTTCCACCTCTCAACGAGTCGTCCGAGGCATAGCTGCCTGAACCAGCCGAGGAAGAAGTCATACTCCGCCTTCTCCTCGAACTCTTCCTTCTGACGCTCATGAAGATCTGAAACAAAGCTTTTGTACTCTCGCGGAGCGCGCACCTCTGCGTTTACCCAGTCCCCTTCGGTCAACGCGGACGTCGCTATCGGCCGGACCATGCACGTCTTCTCCACCACCTGTATGAGGGCCCAGAGGTAGAAGGTGAGGAAGATGGCGGCCCCGAGGACCAGCCAGACGAGGCCTATGAGACCTCCTGTGAGGAGTGCTGCAGCGACGGCGAGCGCCACGAGGACGAGGACTGCCTTACGGAACAGCTTCGCTCTCGGCGTCCCGAGGAACGCCTTGAGGGCCTTCCGGACTTCGTTCCAGCGGATGACGACCATGGAAGCGGCCCAACCGAGGCCGTAGACAGCCCCGACGAGCAAGGTGTTGATGAGGAAGACGACGAGCAGCGGCAGGCTTGTCCAAGACCAAGAGGAGGCGAATGAGAGTCCGAACAGGGCTCCAAGGCCCATGATGAGTTTGGCGTCGCCGCCACCCCACTGGCCGGCGTAGAACATGACGTAGCCGATGACGACCCCCAGGATGAGGCCTGTGAGGCTTGCCCAGAGCGGCTGCCACGACGCTTGAGCCACCCCTGCAACGATGCCTAATCCGAGACCTGAGCCTATAAGGCTGAAGTTCAGCCAGTCAGGCACCTCTCTCGTCCGGAGGTCGGTGACCGTGCCGAAGAGAAGCCCTGCGAGCATGACGAGGTGCGTGACGACAGAAAGCATAGGGCTCTGAAGCAAGAAGAGCCTATTTAAATGTTTCTGCCAGCGCAACAGCAACCTTTAAAAACAAGCTGTCGTTCCACCACCCTACCGATGATTGATGAAGCGCGTCCCCGGACGCGCTGAGAGAGGTACCGCATTCTCGAATTGCGACCTCACACGAGACGGAGGACAAGAACAAAATGAGCGAGAAACTCTACGAGGCGATCGAAGTCGCCAGGAAGACCGGCAAGATCAAGAAAGGCATCAACGAAGTGACCAAGATGATCGAGCGAGGCAAAGCCAAGCACGTCATCTACGCCGAAGACGTCAGCCCGAAGGAGATCACCATGCACCTACCCCTCCTGTGCAAGGAGAAAGGCGTCGCTTGCAGCGCGGTGCCGAGCAAGGAAGAACTCGGAGCCGCCGCAGGCCTCCCTGTCGGGACGGGCGCGGTCGCCATCACCGCCGAAGGCGACGCGAAGGACATCCTGGCCGGCGCCGAGAAGGCCGAAGCCAAAGAGGAGTGATAGACCATGGCAGACGAGAAAGGAGTCAACTTCTCACCAGCGGTACCCGCCAGCGTCGAAGAGATAGTCGGACGCACCGGGACGCGAGGAGAAGCCATACAGGTCAGGTGCAAGGTCCTCGACGGCCGCGACAAGAACAAGATCATCAGGCGGAACGTCAAGGGGCCGGTGCAAGTGGGAGACACCCTCATGCTCCGCGAGACAGAGATAGAGGCCAGGCCGCTCAACCGGTCGGGCCGCGGCTAGAAACAGGTGGTATGAATGACAAGCTGTGACTTTTGCGGCACGACCATCACCCAAGGCACGGGCAAGATGTACGTGCAGAAAGACGGTAAGATCCTCAGGTTCTGCTCGAACAAGTGCGAGAAGAACACGCTCCAGCTCAAGCGCAAGCCGCGTGAGACCCGCTGGACCAAGGAATACACGCAGATCAAGAAAGGGGTGAAGCAATGATGGCAGAGGAACGGAGCCTCGTGCTCATCAAGCCCGACGGCGTCCAACGAGGACTCGTCGGCGAGATACTCTCAAGATTCGAACGGTGCGGCCTCAAGGTCGTCGGCATGAAGATGGTCTACCCGGACGAGGAACTCGCGGGCAACCACTACATCGCGGACGAGGACTGGCTCAACACCGTCGGCGAGAAGGCGAAGAAGTCGTACGAGAAGCGCGGCGTGAAAGTGGACAAGGAGAACCGCGAGATCGGACTCGAGATCAGAGGACAACTCATCGAATACCTGAAGATGAGCCCGGTCGTCGCCTTCGTCCTCGAAGGCCACAACGCCGTCGCCCACATCAGGAAGCTCGTCGGCTCTACAAGCCCTGGCGACGCCGCCCCCGGCACGATCCGCGGGGATTACACGTTCGACAGCTACGCACTCGCGGACAAGAGCAAGCGACCCATCCAGAACCTCATCCACGCCTCCGGCGAGCCTGAGGAAGCGGAGCGGGAGATCAAGTTATGGTTCAACGACAACGAGATCCACGACTGGCAGCGCGTCGACGAGGCGCTCCTGTACAGGACCGGATAAAGACAAGCAGAGGTATCAATCCAAAATGGCAAAGATGGTTGACCGTGTGATGGCCTTGAACAAGAAGCCATCATACATCAGGAACATCGCGATATGCGCACACATCGACCACGGCAAGACGACACTCTCAGACAACCTCCTCGCAGGCGCGGGGATGATGAGCGAAGACCTCGCCGGCAACGCACGAGCGCTCGACTTCCACGACGACGAGGCGCAACGAGGCATCACGATCGACTCGGCCGCCGTCTCCATGGTGCACACCCTGGAAGGAGAGGACCGGCTCATCAACCTCATCGACACCCCTGGACACGTCGACTTCGGAGGAGACGTGACGAGGGCTATGAGGGCCGTCGACGGCGCCGTCGTCCTGTCGTGCGCGGTGGAAGGCATGATGCCGCAGACCGAGACCGTCCTCAGGCAGGCCCTGAGGGAGCGCGTCAAGCCCATCCTGTTCATCAACAAGGTGGACCGCCTCATAAAAGAGCTCAAGCTCACGCCAGAGGCGATGCAAGAACGCTTCGTCAAGACCATCACTGAAGTGAACAAGCACATCCGCAACATCGCCGAGAAGGAGTACGGCGAGAAGTGGCAGGTGCAGGTCGATGACGGCAGCGTGTGCTTCGGCAGCGCGTTCCACAACTGGGCCTTGAGCGTGCCCTACATGAAGAAGAAAGGCATCAGCTTCAAGGACGTCATCGACGCGTACGAGAGCGACGATGAGGAGAAGCGAAAGGAGCTCGGCAAGAAGGCCCCGCTCCACGAAGTGCTCCTCAACGCCGTGATCAAACACCTCCCCAACCCGGTGGACGCGCAGGAGTACAGGATCCCCAAGATCTGGCACGGCGACACCGAGAGCGAGTTCGGAAAAGCCCTCGCCAAGGCCGACCCGAACGGCCCGCTAGGCTTCGTCGCCACCAAAGTGGTGGTGGACCCGCAGGCCGGCGAGATCACCATGGGACGACTGTACTCTGGCACCGCCAAGAGAGGCATGCAGGTCCACCTCGCCAAGGCGAAGGACGACCTCCGCGTGCAACAGGTGTACATCTACAACGGTGCGAAGAAGGAGATCGTCGACAACGTGCCGGCAGGAAACATCATCGGCCTCGGAGGACTCAAAGGAGCCTACCCTGGCGAGACGGTGAGCGAGGGCGAGCAGGAGCCATTCGAAGCGATCAAGCACATCTTCGACCCGGTCATCACGAAGGCGATCGAGGCGAAGAAAGCCTCCGACCTGCCCAAGCTCGTCGACGTGCTCATGCAGATCTCAAAGGAAGACCCCTCCATCAAGGTGGAGATCAACCAGGAGACGGGTGAGCACCTCCTCCACGGCATGGGAGAACTGCACCTCGAGATCACGGAGAACCGTATCAAGAGCGAGAAGCACATGGAAGTGGAGACGAGCCCGCCCATCGTCGTGTTCCGGGAAGCCATCAATGGCAAGTCCCCGCAATCGGCGGAAGGCAAGTCTCCGAACAAGCACAACAAGTTCTACTTCAAAGTGGAACCCCTCGACGAACAGATGGTCGAGGCCATCAAAGAAGACAAAGTGCCGAGCGGCCGCGTGAAGAAGAAGGACTCGTCACTCTGGGACGCGCTCCAAGAGGCCGGAATGGACTCGAAGGAGACGAGGAACGTCCGCGACATCTACAACCGGAACATCTTCGTCGACGCGACGAGAGGCATCGTGCACATCAACGAGATCATCGAGATGGTCCTCGACATGTTCGAGGAGGTCATGGACCAAGGGCCGATCGCCCGCGAGCCGTGCACCGGAGTCAAGGTCATCCTAGAGGATGTCAAGCTGCACGAGGACGCCATCCACCGAGGACCGGCGCAGGTCTACCCGGCCGTCAGGGATGGAATCAGGCTTGCGATGATGACTGCCAAGCCAGTGATGTTCGAGCCGATCCAGACGCTCGAGTTCGACGCGCCTGAAGAATACATGGGCGAGATCTCAAAGCTCATCCAGAACAAGCGCGGACAACTGCTCGACATGCAGCAGGAAGGCGTCTCAGTCAAGGTGCAAGGCAAGCTCCCCGTCGCCGAGATGTTCGGCCTGGCGAGCGACCTGCGCAGCGCGACCGGCGGCCGCGGCAGCTCGTACCTGGTGGACCAGAGCTTCGAGAAGCTCCCTGAGGAGCTGCAGAACAAGATCATCAGCCAGATCCGCGAGCGTAAAGGGCTCAAGACGGACGAGGACGGCATCGCACAGCCGGCCTGAGGACGCGGCATTGGAGGACACCAAGCAAAAGCTTTATAAAGGCCTTGGTGTTCCCCGACCCTGCATCCTATTACGAAAACGTATGTAAACGGGAGGAGTGACAATGGCAAACGCAAAACCACATATCAACTTGGTCTTCATAGGCCACGTGGACCACGGCAAGTCGACGACTGTCGGACGACTGCTCTTCGACTCAGGCAACATCGACGACCAGGTCCTGCGCAAGCTCAAGGACAAGGCGCAGGAGCTCGGCAAGGCGGGCTTCGAGTTCGCATTCGTCATGGACGGCCTCAAGGAAGAGCAGGAACGAGGCGTGACAATCGACCTCGCCCACAAGAAGTTCGAGAGCGACAAGTACTACTTCACCATCATCGACGCTCCGGGCCACAGGGACTTCATCAAGAACATGATCACCGGCGCATCCCAAGCGGACGCCGGCGTGCTCGTCGTCGCGGCGAACGACGGCGTCAACGCCCAGACGAAGGAGCACGTGTTCCTCAGCAGGACGCTCGGCGTCAACCAGCTGATCGTCGCCATCAACAAGATGGACATCAGCGGCGTGGAGTTCAGCGAGGACAAGTTCAACAAGGTCAAGGAAGAGGTCTCCCAGCTGCTCAAGACCGTCGGCTACAACCCCGCCGAGGTCCAGTTCATCCCGGAAGCCGCCCTCAAGGGCGACAACGTGGTGAAGAAGAGCGAGAACATGAGCTGGTACAAGGGCCCCACGCTCCTCGAGGCGATCGACACGCTTAAGGAGCCTGAGAAGCCCGTCGACCTCCCGCTCAGGGTAGCCATCCAGGACGTCTACAACATCACCGGAATCGGCGTCGTGCCCGTCGGCAGGGTCGAGACCGGCGTGATGAAGGTAGGCGACAAGGTCGTCGCCATGCCCGGACGCGAAGGAAAAGGCGTCCAAGGCGAGGTCAAGACGATCGAGATGCACCACGAGCAGCTCAAAGAAGCCACGCCTGGCGACAACGTCGGCTTCAACGTGCGAGGCTTCGGCAAGAAGGACGTCGCACGAGGCGACGTCGTGAGCCACACGGACAACCCCGCCACGGTAGCGGCAGAGTTCACGGCCCAGATGGTCGTGCTCAACCACCCCAGCGTGATCACGGTCGGCTACACCCCGGTGTTCCACATCCACACCGCACAGGTGGCCTGCCAGGTGATCGAGATCCAGAAGAAGCTCAACCCCGCCACGGGCGAAGTGCTCGCGGAGAACCCTGACTTCATCAAGAACGGCGACGCTGCAATCGTCAGGCTCAAGCCGGTGCAGCCACTCGTCATCGAGAAGCAGAAGGAGATCCCGCAGATGAGCAGGTTCGCCATCCGAGACAGCGGCTCCACCGTCGCGGCGGGCATGTGCATCGACGTGGTCAAGAAGCAATAAACCGCTTCCAAAAACATTTTTTTATTATCTTACCAATTACCCCATGGTGAGCCGAACCTTATCATGACCGGCAAGAGAGGATGAAGAGAGATGCAGAAAGCAAGAATAAAACTGGCAAGCACCGACATCACCAAGATCAACCAGACCTGTGACTACATCAGGAGCATCGTCGAGAAGACTGGCGTGGTCATGAAAGGCCCCATCCCCTTGCCGACGAAGAAGCTCAAGCTCGCCACCCGGAAAAGCCCGTGCGGCGACGGGACGGCGACATGGGAGCGCTACGAGATGCGAGTCCACAAACGGCTCATCGACCTCGGCCTCGACGAGCGCACCCTCAGGCTGGTGATGCGAGTCCCCATCCCGGAAGGCCTGAACATCGAGATCGAGATGATCGACGCATAAAAATCTTTTTCTTTACCAGACCCTTTTGTTTCTTATCTCAAAATCCTTCTTGTCGGAACAAGAAAAAAGGATTTCTCCGATATGAAGCCAACGCTCAAATCCTTATCTGGAAAGGATGAGAAAGCATAATATTTATAAGAGGAGCGGTGGTCCACCTACACGAATGCCGTGGTCGCATAGCCTGGTATTGCGCGAATCACTCCAGGCCGATCCTGGAGGGAGCGTATGCCTGGAACAGGTTATGTACACTCTAGTGAGCTCGTCCCATAACGGGATCCCCGGTTCGAATCCGGGCCACGGCGTCCCCTTTCATTCTTCCGCCAATCCTATGAAGACGAGTTCGTTCTTGCCCTTGAGAAGCTCGTGCGGCAAGGTGAGCTTGTTGCCTTCCTTCTTCGGCAGGCCAGAGAACAGTTCCTCTCCGTTGAGAAGCACTATGACTTCGCCTTCGCGGTTGCGGGCGTCGAACGAGACGTGGAGGTCGTGGAGGCGTTCCTGAGCGTTCAGGCTGAACTTACGCGTCACCGTATTCGTCATCGACACTATGGAGAGGTCGTCCACCTCCTTCTCGCCGGCGTCTTCAGGCCGGAACAAGATGCTGTCGGCAGGCATGTCCTCGGTCGTGCCGTCCTCGTACACGAAGGAGAGTGCGATGTCTGCGAGCTCGTAGATCTCCTCAGTATCAGACCGGAACCGGAGGAGGTTCTGGCCCTCGAGGAACCAATCAGGCTCCAGGTCGAGGACAGTCTCATCGTTGCACGCCGCCGGGCCCGCGGAGACGACGTGGGTGTTGAGGGTGACCAATAATCGCGGATCCTCATTGCACACGGCCTCGTAGGAGAGGGAAGCGGACTCCAAGCCGTCGTACTTGGCCTCACGGAGGTAGAGGTTCATGCGGTGGTCCTCGTCCTCACCGTAGGCGGCGCGCATGACGCTGACGTCGTCAAGGAGGATGTCGAGGGTCTCAGGAGCCTCGAACGACTCCTCGGGCTCTTCTTGCTCTACAGCTTCTTCCTGCTCTGCCGGCTGTTCCTCCTCTTCCGGCTCGTCCACTGGTTCGCTAGGAGCCGACGCCTCGTCGCCCGTCCCGTTATCTGTACTGTTAGAACCGTTGACGGCCGTCATGTTCTGGACGAGGCTGTCAGTGCCGCAAGCCGCCAACGAGAGCGACGCCATGATGAGAAGTGTTGCTATGAGGAATCGTCGTGCCATCCGAACCACCAGGGCTTCCTTGCTCGTCGCAAGTATATAAGCCTTATGCTCAAGAAACCAACAAAACGTTTTTAAATGGGCGCTGTGTCCTCGACCGCGTGCGGGCTCGTAGCTCAGCTGGAAGAGCATCCGGCTCTTAACCGGAAGGTCGCGGGTTCGAACCCCGTCGAGCCCAGAAAAACAACCCTGCCCCGTTGGTGTAGTCCGGCCAATCATATCGCCCTCTCGAGGCGATGACTCGGGTTCAAATCCCGGACGGGGCACCATTTCTTCACATTCACAAAGGTTTTTAAATCAAGTCCGGTTGCACACTCTTCACGCCGTGGTCGCTTAACCTGGTACGGTAGCAAGGCACTCCACGTTTCCTTGGTACCGCAGGAGATAGCGCCGGTCTCGAAGGCCATTAAAGCATGAGAGAACCGGTTCCTTACGGAATTCCCGGTTCGAAACCGTACGTGGTGAGCAGGGCACACAGCCCCGCCACGGGGCGACTATGACCGCAAGGTCATGCCCTGAGACGGTCGAAAGTCCGGGCCACGGCGCCTTTTCTCCAAATCAGGTATCAAGCTACTCCAAAAACGTTCAAGACACCCACTATAAGACCGATAATTCCCATCACCGAGAAAACACCCCATCTGAACAACGGGAATTTATATTCAATAATATCAATCAACCAACCATATTTGCTATGAAGAAGAGGTGGTATTGTCATGATTTCTGTGAGATAACCTA
>CAZKVR010000001.1:98924-277225 GCA_964556395.1 uncultured Methanosarcinales archaeon | reverse complement strand
GCACCTCAAGGCGGAGACCGCCGAAGACCTCTGGCTGCTCAGCCGAGTCCTCACGATAGGAGACTCGGCGAGAGGGCAGACCGAGCGCAAGCTCAAGCTCGGCGGAGAGGACGAGCGCAACCAGAAGGTGACGCGGAAGAAGATGACCCTCACCGTCCGGGTGGAGAAGGCGGAGTACGAGCACGACGCTCTGAGGATCTCAGGCCCCATCACCGACGGCCCGGAAGAGGTCGCCCGGGGCGAGTACCACACCCTCACCATCACCCCAGACGACGACGTCAAGGTGACGAAGCAGGCATGGATGGAATGGCAGCTGAAAGCCATAAAGGAATCCACGCGAGGAACGAAGGAGAACATCCTCGTGGCATTGTTCGACCGCGAACAGGCGTTGTTCGCACGGCTCACCGGCAAGGGCGCCCAAGTCATCAGCACGATGAAAGGACAGGTGGAGAAGAAGGACCAGGACGACCAGGCGAAAGGAGACTTCTGGCAGGACGTCGCCAAACAACTCGACGAGTACGACCAACGGTACCGGCCGCGGAGCATCATCGCAGGGTCGCCCGCCTTCTGGAAGGACTACCTCAAGAAAGCCCTGTCGGACGAGGTGCAGAAGAAGACCATCTACGCCACCGTGTCCGACGTGAACGAGCAGGCGTTGCAGGAAGTGCTCAAAAGACCGGAACTCAAGAACGCGCTGGAACAGGACCGCAACGCGCAGGAACGCAAACTCCTCGACGAACTATTGGCGGCCATCGCCAAGGACCAAGGGGCGTACGGCGTGGACGAGGTCGAGTTCAAGGCGCAAGAAGGAAACCTCAAACGATTGCTGGTGAGCGACGCGTTCCTCATGAGGAAGCGGGAGGAAAACGAGTATGAGAAAGTAGAGGACATCATGAAGGCCGCGGAGCGGGGCAAAGCCGACGTCACGATCGTGACGAACAAGGAAGCGTGCAAGCAGCTCGACGGCCTCGGCGGCGTGGCGGGGCTGACGCGATGGTGAACCCGCTCGTCAAGGACGTCAAGAGGAAGAAGGAGTTCTCGCACCTCAGCGACGGCTTCGTAGAGAAATACGTCAGCCAGTTCTTGTCGGACAACCCTGGTGTCAAGAAAGCCTTGGAAGAGAAAGGGTATGACGAACGGACGACGGCGTACAAGAAGGCAGTGAAGGAAGTGCGTGCCAAGCTCAGGACGGCGTACGGCATGTTCCGTACCGAGTCCCGCGAGGAAGAGCGGAAACGCATGGAGGAATACCTGGAAGCGCCCGAAGAAAAAAAGGAGGAATCACTGCAAAGATTATTGGACACCCACCGCTCCACGAAAGAAAGAGCGGGCCAGTATAAGGAATTGTACGAGAAGATATTCTCCCTCACCGGCACGCCAAGGCACGTCCTCGACCTGGGCTGCGGGTTCAACCCGTTCAGCTACGCCTTGCTCGGGTGCACTCCCAAGTACACGTGCTGCGACGTGAGCGAGGAGGACATGAGCCTCGTCAACGAGTTCTTCCAAAAGACAGGCATCGAAGGGGAGGCGTTCGTCCTCGACCTCGAAGAACCCGACAACCACAGCCATCTCAAAGACATAGATGCAGATACAGCATTCCTGTTCAAGCTCGTCGACACGCTGGAATCCCAACGTAGGGACGTCACCAAGAAACTCGTCACCACACTCATGAAACACCCAACACTGACACACCTCGTCGTCTCGTTCTCGCTCCGGAGCCTGAGCGGACGGGCATTCAGGCAGGGCGGCAAGGAGAACTGGTTCACGAAGTTCGTGGAAGCGCAAGGTTTAAAACCGAGCCAGTTCACCCTTTCCGATGAGGAGTTCTACGTCATACCGCTCGAGGAGTGAACGGTTTTTTACTGTCACCCTATGACAAAAAAAGAGTACCATTCCGCGATAGAGAAAAAGCGTAACATATTTATAGTAGTGGGAGTTAGTGCGTATTAAAAAGGGGTGAACGAGTACCAGACCCTTTGGGGGTATGTGAGGATGATTGTGAAAGAAGAGTTTCTGAACAAGCTACGACGGTATTTCTCCCTCAACCTGTATGAGGTCAAGATATGGACGGCGCTGCTCTCACGAGGAGTCAGCACCGCCGGCGAGTTGTCGGACATCGCTAACGTGCCGCGCAGCCGGTCGTACGACGTGCTCGAATCATTGGAGAAGAAAGGATTCGTCATCATGAAGCTGGGCAAGCCGATCAAGTACATCGCGGTGAACCCGAAGGAAGTCCTGGAACGCGTGAAGAAACACGTCAAAGAGGGCGCGCAAGAACAAGTGAAGAAGCTCGAAGACCTCAAGGACACGGACATCATCGACGAGCTCAACAACCTGCACACGCAAGGCGTGGAGCTCGTGGAGCCGAGCGACCTGTCAGGCAGCCTGCGAGGCAGGCACAACCTGTACAACCACCTCGAACTGACGATCAGGAACGCGGAGGAGACGGTCACCATCATGACGACCAGCGAAGGCTTCCTACGTAAGGTGGAAGGGTTCAAGCCGGTGTTCGAACAGCTCAAGAAACGAGGCGTCAAGATCCGCCTCGCGGCCCCCATGACGAAGGAGACCGAAGAGGTGGCCAAAGACCTCGATGGCATCGCAGAGGTCAGGCACACCAAGGCGCAAGCCCGGTTCTCGGTCGTGGACGGCAAGGAGCTCGTCTTCATGGTGATGAACGACCAGGAGATCCATCCGACGTACGACATCGGCATCTGGATCAACACGCCGTTCTTCGCCTCAGCCCTCGAACAACTGTTCGAGCTGGCGTGGAAGGAGATGAAGGTCGTCAAGGCCAAGAAATGAATCCTTTTACTTTTCTTATCTTCTTCTTATGGCAACGCTTTTAAACGAGAAGTGGTGTTAGGGTCATATGGAACGGCTCCACGAACCGTTGGTGTGGCAAGGGCTCTTCCTCCTCTTCGGAGCCCTCCTCGTCCTCAGCCTGCCGGGGCAGATGACCGGCATGGCAGTCCTGCAGTCAGAAGAGACTGACAGCTTCGCGCCGCCGTACGACGCGTTCACCGGGGAAGACCTCATCAAGCTCCACTACTACCACATAGACGAGGAGACTTTCCACGTCGAGGCCGACATCGGTTCGGAGACCACAGCCATCTACGCCACCATCTATTATTACACCCATGACGGCTGGAAACCGGTCAGCCTGAGCGGCAACGACTGGATCAAGAACAGCGTCTCGGCAGACATCGAAGGATCCTACGACAACATCCCGATGCGGGAAGGCGACGACCTGTTCGTCGGCGCATGGATATGCGTCGATGAGAACGAGACGTGGCACTGCGGGTGCAAGACACCGAGCGACTGCGGGTACTGGCACATCCAGGGCGTCGACCTCGAGACGGGCCCGTTCAAGGCCTGCATCGACGAGGACGGCGACGGGTACGGCGCCAGGGGGTCTGACGAGTGCTTCTTCAACGAGACCGACTGCGACGACACGGACCCCGCGGTGAACCCCGGTATGAACGAGACCGTGTACAACGGCAAGGACGACGACTGCGACCCGAGCACGCCTGACGACGACCTCGACGGCGACGGTGCATTGCAGGCAGAGGACTGCGACGACACGAACAGCAGCATCCATCCTATGGCAACGGATATCTGCGGCGATGGCATCGACCAGGACTGCGACGGGTCCGATGCGGAGTGCGAGCAGTGCGGCGAAGGTGAGATCACATTGAAAGGGTGCCTGTGCGGTGGCGACCCGTATTATGAGGGTTTCTGCTGCGACAACACCCACCAGGAACAGCCGTGCGGCACGCCCGAAGTGTTGTTCTACGACGGGTTCGAGTCAGGGTCAGGGAATACGTGGGACTACCTCAACCCCTACGCGGATGTGAACGGCGACGTGACATACGCCGGCGACTACAGCCTCGACCTCAAGTACCAGTCGGGAAGCCTGACGTCAGACCTCAGGGCGAGGACGACGTTCGAGTCGGAGGACAACGTGTTCCTGCGCTACTTCGTATACTTCGAGGAGGATTTCACGCAGCCCGTCGACGGCGTGCGGCTGTCCATCCTGGACGGCGCGGTGCTTGAGGCGCGGCAGTGGCAGGGCGACCCGTCCAAGGCCAGGCTGCTCGTCGGCGTCGGAGACGACTTGTCAGACGCGGCTGTCCTTTCTAACGGGCAGTGGTATTGCGTCGAGGAGGAGTTGGATGCCTCGACCGATTCCTTCAGGCTGTGGCTGGACGGTTCACTTGCGGCCGAGCGAAGCGCGTCGTTGCCTGACTCCTTCGACGAGCTGGAGGTCGGCGGGCCTTATGAGGGGTCGTTGCCGTCGACGCCCATCCATGTCTATTTCGACAACATCGTGGTGAGCCGGGAGCGCGTGGGGTGTTCTTGAGCCGATAGTATAATGTTCCCTCTTGAAAAAAGAAAGAATATGTTTCTATAAAGAAAATAATTATGGTGTTCCAGACACCGACAAGAAACACTTTTATATGGCAACCCATATGCACAAACCACGATGACGACGGCAGACAGCCTCCACAGGCTCGAACGCAAAGTCCTACCACTACTCAAGCACCACTCATCGCTCCAAGAACTGGTGGAAAAGAGCGGCCTGCAGGAAGTGGAAGCGAAAAGAGCCCTACAATGGCTCTCCAACAAAGGCCTGGCAGCCGTCAAGGAAGAGCAAGAAGAATACATCGAGCTCGACGAGAACGGCCACACCTACAAGGATGACGGCCTACCAGAACGACGAGCGCTCAAAGCACTCTCAAAAGGAACCAAGACGACGGACGACCTCACCAAAGAAGGGCTGGCGAAAGACGAGCTCAACATCGTCATCGGAGCCCTCAAGAAGAAAGCAGCCATCGACATCGAGAAGAAAGACGGCAAGCTACACCTCACCATCACCGACGCAGGAAAGAAACTGCTCCAAGAAGAGAGCCTGGAAGAACGATTCCTCAAAGGAAGCTTCCCCAAACCAGTCAAAGAACTGAAACCGGAAGAGAAGTTCGCCGCCGACAACCTCAAGAAACGAAAGAGGATCATCAAGCAAGACACCAAGAAGACCATCACCGCCACACCCACCGCCAAAGGCAAGAAACTCATAGAACAAGGCATCAGCCAGGACGCGGGCATCGACCGGCTCACACCAACCATGCTGAAAGACGGCAGCTGGAAGAAGAAAAAGTTCCGGCCATACGACCTCGAAGCGGCGGTGCCGCACAAGCACAAGGGGCGGCAACACTTCGTCAACGAAGCCATCAGGTACGTCAAGAGCATCTGGCTCGAGATGGGCTTCAAAGAGATGGCCGGCACGCACGTCCAGACAGCGTTCTGGGACCTCGACGCGCTGTTCGTACCGCAAGACCACCCCGCCAGGGAGATGCAGGACACCTACTACCTCAAAGACCCCGCCAAAGGACAGGTGAAGGACAAGCGGGCGTGGAAGCGCGTCAAAGCGGCCCACGAGGACGGCGGCGACACGGGCAGCACCGGGTGGCGGACACCGTTCGACCCCTCCTTGTCACTGAAGAACCTGCTACGGACACACACCACAGTGCTATCGGCGCAGAAACTGGCGAACATCAAGAAAGAAGACCTCCCAGCGAAGTTCTTCAGCGTCGGGAAAGTCTACAGGAACGAAGCGCTGGACTGGAAACACCTGTTCGAATTCCACCAGGTCGACGGCATCGTCATCGACCCGGACGCCAACCTGAAACACCTCAAAGGATACCTCGAAGCGTTCTACAAGAAGATGGGATTCCCCAGCGTGAGGATGAGGCCGGCGCACTTCCCCTACACGGAACCGAGCATCGAAGTGGAAGCCTGGCACCCTGAGAAGAAAGAATGGGTGGAGATGGGAGGCGCAGGCATCTTCCGACCGGAAGTCACCAAGACCCTGATAGGAGAAGAGATACCAGTATTAGCATGGGGACTCGGACTGGAACGGATCATAGCGCCCTACTACGACATCACGGACATCAGGAAACTGTACGATAACGACCTCAAACAACTGCGAGGGATGAAGCACGACACGAGATGAAAAAAGAGGCAAGAACATGAAAAGCACGAAAAAACTCCAGATAGTGGTACTCGGAAGCAGCAAGGTCATCTGCACGAAGAAAGCGTACAAGTACGCGGAACAAGTCGGCAAGCACCTCGCAAAGCACGGGTGCGTCGTCCTCAGCGGCGGAGGACTAGGCGTCATGGAAGCAGCCCTCAAAGGCGCCAAGGAAGAAGGAGGCGACACCATGGCCATCGTCCCCTGGGAGGACAAGAGCCACGTCAACGCATACGCCGACTACGTCGTGGCGACGGGCATCGGGTGGAGCCGGAACTCGATCAACCTGAACAGCTGCGACGGCGCCATCGTCGTCGGAGGAGGCGCAGGGACGCTGAACGAAGTGACGTACGCGTACATGCAGAGCAAGCCGACCGTATGCATCACGCCGTCAGGCGGCATGGCGAAAGAGATCAGCGACACGTACTTCGACATCCGCAAGACGCAGAAGATCTACGGCGCCGACAGCGCCAAGGAAGGCGTCGAACTATTATTGGACCTCATCAACAAGCACAAGGCGAAGAAGACCAAGCACGACCTCGAACTCCTGGAACGCGAGGAGCACCAGAACTGGAACCTCCGCGTCAAGAAGAAAGCCAAGAAGAAAAAGCCGAAGAAGTAGACGATGCCCACCATCACCCTGAGCAAGAAAGCATTGCAGGACGCCTGCACGAAGAAACGGAACGACGAGGACCTGAAGGAACGCATCAGCCTGCTAGGGACAGACCTGGAACGACTGGAAAAAGACGAGATTGACGTCGAGATATTCCCGAACCGGCCAGACCTCCTCAGCCAGCAAGGCTTCAACCGGGCGTTCGCCAGCTTCGTCGGCGACAAGCCAGGACTCAGGACGTACAAGGCCAAGAAAGCCACGAAAGACCACGAGGTCGTCGTGGAGAAAGCCGTGGAGAAGGTACGGCCGTACACGGCGTGCGCCGTCGTCAAAGGACTGCACCTCAAGGACCGTGAGATAAAAGACGTCATCCGGATACAAGAGAAGCTCCACGTCACGTACGGCCGGAACCGGAAGCGGTGCGCCATCGGCATCTACCCCTTGGAAGACATCACGCTACCGATAACGTACACGGCGAAGAAGCCTGACGAGATACGATTCACACCCCTGGAAGCCAAGAAGGAGATGACCGGCAACCAGATACTCTCGCAACACCCGACCGGCAGGGAATACGGGCACCTCCTGGAAGGCCTGGACGCGTATCCCGTGTTCCTCGACGCGACGGGCAAGGTGCTGAGCATGCCGCCCATCATCAACTCTGAAGAGACCGGACGCATCACCACCCGGACGCGGGACGTGTTCATCGAGTGTTCCGGCCACGCCTGGCACGTCGTCCACGGGGCGTTGAGCATCATCGCCACGGCACTAGCGGACATGGGTGGAGCGATAGAGGAGATGACGCTCGACTATCCCAAGACGCTCGGAGGCGCGCGCCAGAGCCCGCAGCTCCAAGCCAGGGAGATGCCGTTCAACATCAGTTATATCAACAAGTACCTCGGCATGGGACTGACGAAAAAGGACGTCAAGGCCCTCCTCGAGAGGATGGGCCTAGGCTACAAGGACTCGACTAAGGGGAGCGTCGCGCTCATCCCCCCATATAGGGTCGACATGCTACACCCCATCGACCTCGTGGAAGACGTGGCGATCGCGTACGGCACGGACAAGGTGGAAGGGGAAGTCCCGAACGTGGCGACCGTGGCCGAGGAACAACCGTTGGAACGGTTCCAGGACAAGCTCCAGCAAGTGATCGTCGGACACGGCCTCGTCGAGGTGAAGAACTACAACCTCTCCAGCAAGGAGACGCAAGGACGCAAAGTGAACCGGCCTGAGAACGTCGTGCAAGTCGCGCAGGCAGCGTCACAGGAGTACGACACGCTCAGGACCAACCTCCTCAGCTCGGGACTGTTGACGCTGCAGCGGAACAAGCACCACGAGTACCCGCAACACCTGTTCGAGCGCGGCGACGTGTTCTTCCACGACGACAAGACCGAGACGAAGGTGCGCGAGGAGAAGCACCTCTCAGTCGTGATGTGCTCTGAAGACGCGGATTACACCAAGGCGCGGCAAGTGCTGGACTCGCTAGGACTGGCGCTGGACGTCAAGCTGACGGTCGAGCCGGTGCAGGACGAGCTCTTCATCGAAGGACGCGCCGGCGTCATCAAAGCGGGGAAGAAGCCTATAGGTGTCATCGGAGAGGTCAACCCGGACGTGCTTGAGAACTTCTTGTTGGAGATGCCGGTGGCGGCCTTCGAAGTGGACGTCGAGAAACTCTATGATGCGCTCCCGAAAGGGATGAAGATATAAGAAAAAAAAAGAGAACTCACTGTTTCTGGCCCTGCGTCTCCGCCTTGTCCTCAGCCTGCTCTTCGGAGCTTTCCTCGCCGGCGAGGGCCTGCTTGGCCTCCTCCGCCTGCTTCTCAGCGGGCGCTTCCTGCTCCTTGGCTTCCTTCTTGGGCTGCTTCTTCGGCTTCTTCGTGGGCTGTTCCTTCTTGCGCTTCCGCTTCACGGGCTTGTCGCCGGCCTGCTTGGGCTTGGTGTCGCGCACCTGGATGCTCGCCTTCTCCAGCACCTGCTTGACCTCGTCGTGACTCGCGCCCTCCTTGAGGTCGACGGTGTGCTGGGTGGGTTCCAGGTGTCGGACGTTGCACTTGCGGCGGCGGGTCTGGCCGTCTATCAGGACGTGTTGCTCGTCCTCCTTCTGGACGATGACGCACTTCTTGCCGGCGTCGCGACCCGCGAGCTTGACGCAAATCCTTCCTACGTCGAACATCTTCGTTGTCCTCCGCCTCCCCTTGTCAGAATGACGTTGACGCCCGTCGCCGGATCGTCGTGAGAGGCACTATCTTGTCTTACTGTCGTGCTGCTTCCTTGAGCTTCGCACGCGTGCACGCGCTGCAGAGCACGCCGCCGTACGGCCTTTCCGGCCGTCGCTGCGTCTTCGGCACCGCGCGGACCTGTGCCGGCCTCCCTCGCGGGACGCCTTTCAGCTTCGCGCCACAAGCAGCACAGACAGCCTGCTTCGGCTTTCGCTCCTTGTAGTGTGTGACTACACGGGCGGCAGGGGTCTTCACCTGCTTCTTCGCCAAGGTCCTGGACTTCTGCTTGTGTTGCATGGCGTGAGGAGAACCACAGGGTGTTTAAAAAGGTTTGGGGAAATAAAGAATTGATTTCTATATAGTAATTTCTATAAAGAAAATAATTATGTCGAGGAGCAAACACATAAAAACCCCGAACCCGTCCGGACCAACGATGAAGCAACGAGTCCAAAAGATCATCAGCAACAGCGGGTTCTGCAGCCGCCGGAAAGCCGACGAGCTCATCGAACAAGGAAAAGTCAAGGTGAACGGGAACACCATCACGCCCGGAGACCAAGCAGACCCCGACAAGGACGTCATCACCGTCGGCCAGCACGAGATCAAACAGCAACAACACACCTACATCATGCTGAACAAGCCCTCAGGAGTCCTCACCACGAGGTCAGACCTATGGGGCCGGAAAAGCGTCATGCAACTCGTACAAGACGTCCCGCAACGGATCTACCCGGTCGGACGGCTGGACCGGGACGCACGAGGACTGTTATTGATGACGAGCGACGGGGACTTCGCACAGAAGATACTCCACCCTAAACACCAGATCACCAAGACCTATCAGGCGCGGGTGGACAAGAAACTCACGAAAGAAGCGAAGAAAGCCATCAACGCCGGCGTCGTCGTCGACAGGCGCAGGGTGAAAGCGAAGCTGAAAGAGAAAGCACCCAAACTCGTCGAACTCACCATCCACGAAGGCCGCAACAAGATCGTCAAACGGGTCTTCGCCAACGTCGGCTACTACGTCAAAGACCTCAAACGAGTAGGGCTCGGACCGCTACGACTCGACATCCCGGAAGGGAAGTGGCGCGAACTCACAAAAACAGAGATAGAAAAACTCAACAACCCGCCGAAACCTACCGCTTACCGGAAGAAGACCTCTTACGGGAAGAAGAACGCCTCTTCGAAGAAGCCTTACGACCAGAAGAAGAACCCTTCTTCAAGACCTTCTTCCCGATAAGCTTCTCCTGCAACAAGATATCACGCTCCTCCTGCTCCACCTTGGACAACAACTTCCACATCGAATTCTCCAACGACACCAAGCGACGCTCCAACACGACGAGGTAACGCAACGAGTACAAGACGGCCACCAAGCCGCCGAGGACCAACCAATTCACGATGGACTGCTCAAACGAAACCATTGAAAATCACCTCGACACGAAACCAATACCGACCAGCGCGGCACCCAAGCCGACGAAAAAGAACGCGGCCTGCAAGTCATTCTCCACACCCTGGCAATCAGCAGAGACATACCACTCAGGAGCCACATGGGTAGCCGTAGTCTCAGGACCGAGCCCGACGCCGCGATACCCATCACGATAGGACTGGCACGCCTCGTACTTCGGCACGAGACCGGCCGCCAACACCACCACGAGAACGACGGCCAACACGAGGCCGCCACCCCACCACAAGTACCTGCGCATACACACACCAGCAACAAACTCCTTTAAATAGCTTTCTTCCGGCGGTGGACAACAAACACCCTGAACAACCACGCCAACAAGCCGAACACGACCGCGAAAAGCACGACGTAGAACACGAGGGAGAACGCATCCAAGCCACGGAAGGAATCACCGACGAACGCCAAAGCCAACGTGTTAGGGATGAAACCCACTGCGACAACGAGGAAGAAACGACGCCAACGCAAACCCGACAAGCCCGAGACGAAGCTCAAGATATCCACCGGAACGACAGGCAAGGCGTACAACAACAAGAGCCAATGATGGAAACGATGGAAGAAGGCATCATACCTGCTGACAGCGTCGCGCGACAACAAGCGCTCCACGAACGACCGGCCGAAACGACGGGCGAGCCAGAACGCCAACAAAGACCCCAAGACATTACCGAGGTAGCTGTACAACGAACCCAACCAAGGGCCGAACGCATACCCGGACGCCACCATGATGGCAGTACCGGGAACAGGCGCCAACACCACCTCCACCACGATGAGCAAGACCACCACCAGAGGGGCGAGGACGCCGGCGGACGCCACGAGCGACTCCACCCGACCAGGCGCGGAGAAGAACGAGAACAACAAGAACGACACGACAAGGAAGAGCAGGACGACACCGACAGCCTTCAACGAGGAGACGAGCAACGGACGATGACGGAGACGCTCCGAAACCAAGGACCGCTCACGACGCCACCACGCACGAAGAGACATCAAGAACCACCCACGATCGACTCGCGCAACGCGCACGCACGACACACGCCGCCGGAAGACGGCTCGCCGCAACGAGGACAGGAAATGTAATCACCATTGGTGTGAGAAGCCCCGCGGAGGCCTGCCTCGACGAGGGAACGCTTCATACCAGGGTTTTCCGACTCGTGCCGGTTGAGGACGTCACGCACACCCACCCTGAGAGACTGCGGCGCGTACGGGCACTCATCATACACCACGTCGACGCCGCGCAGCAAGGTGTAAGCGCGCAACGCCCGCTCAGGCAGGAAGGCGAGCGGCTTGACACGAGGCACGAAACCTTCAGCAGGCGGCGAACGGAGAGACGTCCGGTCGAGCAGGCCGGCGTTCCCCTTGAGCAGGTTCATCAAGACCGCCTGCGCCTCGTCATCCAAGTTGTGGCCGGTCGCTAAAACATCATAACCCCTCGCATACCGGTTCAAGAGATAACGCCTGAAGACGCCGCACACACTGCACGGGTGACGACCCCCCACCATGGAGTCCAAAGGCTTGCCGACCTCCTCTGCAAAACTTACAACGCGCAACGGGATGCCACGGGACCCGCAGAACGAGCGCAAACCATCGAGGGAGGCGTCACGATACCCTTCGATACCCTCGTCCACGGCCAACGCCTCTACCTCGTAGCCGAGCCTGGAGAGGACGTCGAGCAAGGCGACGGAGTCCTTGCCGCCGGACGCGGCGACGCACACCCGCTCGCCAGGCCTGATAAGACCACGCTCCACAATAGTCGCCTTCACGGTATCCACCACGTAAGAGAGGAAGTGCTCCTCGCACAAGGCAGGACTGTCAAAGACCGCCGGACCCCCACACTCACGGCACTCCATGGCTCAACCCCCGCTGATGACGCTCAACACCTTGACCTCGTCATCAGGCTCCAAGGAGGCGTCACCAGCCACGAGCGAGCCATTACGCACGACGAGGACAGACTCGGCATCCACGCCGACCTCGTCTAACAACGCCCTGACGGATGACGCGTCGCTCTCACGCCAACCCCCTGTACGCTCGACAAAGACCTTCATATGACCCTGGAGCCAGAGGAGGCTTAAAAATACACCGGTCCGAAGAAATATTTATAAACTGACCGCACGGAGACACACGCCATGGTACTGGAATCTCTCATCAACCCGGCCAAGGCCGAGAAGACGCCATCCAAGCTCATGCTCTTCGGACTCGTCTACGCCAGCCTCGGCATCGGACTAGGCCTCTGGGTGTTCCACACCTACGCCAGCATGATCTTCGTCTTCCTCACCGCCATCGCAGCCGTACCGCTGATGTACAACACAATCAAGTACGAAGAGGAGAAAGACCTCACCGACCTAAACGAGAAGGCATTGTTGAAAGAGCACGGCAAGGCGCTCAGCGCGTTCATGTACCTCTTCTTAGGCATCACCCTGGCATGCGTCCTCTGGTACACCATCCTGCCCAGCGCGACGGTGAGCACCCTGTTCGAGAGCCAGACCAGCACGATCAACGCCATCAACGGACGCATCACAGGACTGTTCACGGCAGACCAGTTCCAGGTCTTCACCAAGATATTCCTGAACAACGTGAAAGTCATGATCTTCTGCGCGTTATTCTCAGTCCTGTACGGCGCGGGCGCCATCTTCATACTCACCTGGAACGCCTCAGTCATAGGGGCGGCGATCGGCAACTTCATCAGAGGCAACCTGGCGAGCTACGCACACCTCGTAGGGCTCGACAAGACAGCACAATACTTCAGCATCATAAGCATCGGACTATTGAAATACGTCATCCACGGCGTACCCGAGATACTGGCGTACTTCACCGCAGGGCTAGCCGGAGGCATCATCAGCATCGCGGTGATACGACACGACTTCGGCACGAGGAAGTTCGAACACATCATCCTCGACTCGGCAGACCTCTTCCTCGCAAGCCTCGGACTCCTATTGGTGGCAGGCGTCCTCGAAGTCTGGGTGACACCGCTCATCTTCTGAACCACCACTGCAAAGTGAAAGCGCGCCACGACGCCGGATTCCTGAAACAGAAGCGGAAGCGAGGAAAAAGCTTATAAACCCCCTTCACACAGGATATGACTACTGGTGCGCAGACAAGCCAACGACAGCGAACACACCAATTCTCACCGCAAAAAATAGGAAAGTGGGAAGCACGACAACAACAGGGAACACGAAACTCACGTCCGCCTCAAAAGAAAGAGACTCGCCATAGCAAGCAGCGACGAGAGGTGGAAACCCTTATGCCCACGATAATGATAGTAGACGACAACCAGGACCTGCTCTACACGATAGAAGAAGCACTCAAAGAGAGAGCAAGAGACCTCACCATCACCACCGCCACGACAGGCAAAGAATGCCTGAAAAAGCTCGAAGACACAGAACCAGACATCATCATACTCGACATCATGATGCCGGACATGAACGGATGGGAGCTCAGCATGAAGCTCAAAGGGCACGAGAAAGCCAACAACACACCCATCATCTACCTGACCGGCATCGACGACCAGAATTGCAAACGTCTAGGACTCACGTTCGGCGTCGACTACCTCGTAAAACCGTTCAACGCGGACCAGCTGTACGAAGCGATCACCAAGAACCTCACACAAAGAAGAAGATAAAAAAGAAGACGATGAGACCGACAGAAACCAAGAAAGACCAGATACTCGCCAAGATACGAGACGTCGTCGTCGAAGTCGGAGCGGACGGGAAACTATCGTACTGCAGCCCGAGCACCAAGGAATTCAGCGGCTACGACGCCGACAAAGAGATCGGGAACGACATCAGCAAGTACTTCGCACAGGAAGAAGACCTCGCAAAGACGAACAAAGCCATCAAGAGAGCGCTACAAGGGAAAGGACCCCAGACCGTCGAGTTCCTCTACAAGCCGAAGAAAGGGAGACCCTTCCCTGTCGAAGCGACGGCGACGGCGAACAAGGAACGAGGGAAGCCGACAACGATATTCGCGGTAATCAGAGACGTCAGCGAACAGAAGGAAGCGGAAGAAGCGCTCAAGAAGAGCGAGGAGAAATACAAGCACCTCTTCGAGAAATCACCCGTCGGCATCTTCAGATCCACCTCCTCCGGAAGGATAGAGGACCTCAACAAGAAGATGGCACGCATCCTCGGATGCAAGGACAAGGAAGAAGCCATCACAGGCTACAAAGACCTCCAGAAGACACTCTACACCAATAAAAAAAGAAGGAAGGAATTCCTCGAACAACTCAAGAAGAAAGGATCAACCAACAACTTCGAGATAGAAGCGAAACGGAAAGACAAGAAGAAAATACACCTCTCACTGAAAGCCCGCATCACCCAGAAGAACAACGACGGCTCATTCATCATAGACGGGTTCGCAGAAGACATCACGACGCGAAAGCAAGCCGAAAGAAAGCTCGAGAGCACGCTCACGGTCCAGAAAGCCATCGCCAACATCTCCACGAAGTTCGTCAAGACAAAAGACCTCGACAAGAGCATCAATGGAGCGCTCACAACACTAGGGGAAGCCACCGGCGCGAGCAGGACTTACATATTCCTTTTCGACGACGAGGAAGGCACGATGACGAACACGCACGAATGGTGCGCCCAAGGCGTGAAACCCGAGAAACGACGCCTGCAAGGACTGCCGCAGGAGACATTCCCCTGGTGGCTGAAAAAACTGCGCGCCCAGAAGACCATACACGTACCAGACGTCACCAAGATGCCACGACAGGCCCGAGCGGAGAAAAAGATACTGGAAGCGCAAGCCATCAAATCAGCCATCGTCTTCCCGATAATACAAGAAGGCACCACCACGGGCTTCATAGGGCTCGACAACACCGAGACGAAAGGAGAGTGGGACCGCAACGACCTCAACATCCTCAGGACAGCCTCCGAGATCATCGGCAACAGCATGGCGCGCCACGAGAAAGAAGAAACTATCAAGAAGAGCGAGAACAAGTTCAAATCCTACATCTCATCCTCGCCCGAAGGGGTATTCGTCGTCGACAAAAAAGGTGGTTACACCTACGTCAACGAGACCGGCTGCAAGATGCTCGGCTACAGGAAGGACGAGATACTCGGAATGACACTCGGAAACCTCACACCCAAATCCCACAATAAAATATCATACGAGAGGTTCAAACAACTGAAAAGAAAAGGAAAGCTCACCTATGAAGGACCTATGGAAAGAAAGGACGGCAAGACAATACAAGTACAGATAAACGGCGTGACGCTCCCTGGAGAAAGATACCTAGCATTCGTCACAGACATCACTGAGAAGAAGGAATCTGAACAGAAACTCCAGCAAAGCGAGGAGAAGTTCAAGAACATCTTCAACAACACCAACGACGCCATCTTCATACACGACCTCACACCCAAGTTCATAGAGGTCAATGACGTCGCGTGCGAACGCTTAGGGTACACCAAGGAAGAACTCCTGAAACGCAACCCTAAAACCATAGACGCACCCGAGAAAACAACCCAGATAAGAAAAAAGATTGCGAAGATAAGAAAAGAAGGCAAAGCATCATTCGAAACAATCCACCTCACCAAGGACGGCAAGAGGATACCGGTCGACATCACCTCGACACTCATAGACTACAACGGCAAGCCAGCCATACTCTCCTCCGCCAGGGACATCACCGAGCGGAAGGCGCTAGAGAAGGAACGGGAAGAACGCACAGACCAACTCACCCAGAAAGTCTTCGAACTCGAGAAGGCCGAGAAGCAACTCAAGAAAGCCAAAAAAGACATCGAAGACTTCAACAAGCAACTCGAGGAAAAGGTTGAGGAACGCACGAAAGAGCTCCGGGAAGCGAACGAGAAGGTACGGGACCTCCTGGAGACGAAGACGCAGTTCGTCAACCAGGTCGCACACGACCTCCGGACACCACTCACACCCATCAGCGTGCTCCTCCCCGCGGTGAAGAAGGAAGCCGAAGGCAAGCTGTCGGACGACGACCTGAAAAAGCTCGACGTCGTGATAAACAACGCGAAATACCTGGCACAACTCGTGTCAGACACGCTCAACATCGCACGGCTCGACGCCGGCAGGGCGGAGTTCAACCCCGAACCGCTCAAGCTCAAGGACGTCGTGAAAGAAGTCATCGACAACAACCAAGTAATCTTCGACGAGAAAGACGTCAAGGTAGAAAACCACATAAAAGAAAACCTACCACCAGCCAAGGCGGACAAGGTCAAGCTCATAGAGGTCTTCGAGAACATCATCATGAACGCGACCAAATTCATGACCGAAGACGAGAAGAAGCTCACCTTCAAAGCGAAGAAAAACAAGGATAAAATCACCATACGCGTGAGCGACACCGGCATCGGAATCAAGAAGGAAGACCTCAAGAAAATCTTCGACGAGTTCCACAAGGTCGACGCGGCGAGGCACGAGCAATCATCAGGACTCGGACTCGCCATCTGCAAGCGAATCATCAAACAGTTCGGAGGAGACATCTGGGCCGAGAGCGACGGCGAAGGCAAAGGAGCAACCATCGCATTCACACTACCAACAGCAGACAAACAAAAGGAGGAATGAAGAACATGACAAAAGTGCTCATCGTAGACGACATGCAAGACATCAGGTACACCGTCAAGACAGGCCTGGAAGGCCTGAACAAAGGGTACGAAGTGATAGAGGCCAAGGACGGCGAGGAAGCCATGAAGATGATCAGCCAGGACAAGCCAGACCTCATCCTCATGGACGTGATGATGCCGGGCGAAGACGGGCTCGACGTGACACTGAAGATCAAGAACGACCCGTCATTCAAGGACATACCGGTCATCATCCTGACAGCAAAGACGGACAACCTGACAAGAGGGACGAGCGAAGTCACCGCAGAAGCCTTCGTCGAGAAACCATTCGACATCAACACGCTCGACGAACTCATCCAAGCCACGCTCATGCAAAGGGAGGTGTCGGATGGCAATACGTGAAACACTCCTCAAGTTCTGCCACGACAACAACATCAACCTCCTGAGCCTGATAGAAGAGCTGAAGAGGCACGGCGAGAGGCTCGAACAACTCGAGCAAGAACCAGACTACCTCCAGAAACGGTTCATCAACCTCCTGTTCGACAACCTCATCTCAAAACACATGACGCCCGACGAGAAGCGCGCCAAGAAAGTCATGCTGTTCAACCAACTCTTCGGAAAGCAAGGGGCACGGGAACTCATGTACCAGTCAGCGCACATGAAAGGCCTACCACCCATCGACTTCATCAAAAACCTGTTCGGAACAGACCTCGGACAAAGCCTCGTCAACCAGATAGAACAGAAGTACAACCTGAAAGACATCGAACGACTCGACGACTACGACCAGATAACCTTCGTACGCCACGTGATAAAGCACGACATCGGAGAACAATTCCCCTGGTGGCAAGAACGACTCCCAGTAGTGTTCGCAGAATACCTCAAGCACGGACCGGAGAAAGCGAAAAGAATCATCTACGAAGGCCTCGACGACGAGCAGCGCAGCGAGAAGGTAGACGGCATAGTCAAAGCCCTCAAGAAGAACGGCATCGACGTGAGGAAACACCACGTCCGCAAACTCGCCTACGACGCGTACGACGAAGACCAGGACAAGACAGACCGGTTCCTCGAACGCATGGAAGAATACCAGCATCGCAGCGAGCAACAACGAGAGAAGAAGAAGGAAGAGGAGAAATACGGCGAGACGGAACAGAAGCTCGTCAAGATGCTCACGGACTTCATGTCAGAGAAGGAAGCCACCCAAGTCATCGAAGGCGCGAAAGAAAAAGTAAGGATCGCATTCATCAAAGGCACCGACTACTACACCCGAGTCAAGGTCTACGAAGCCATCACACACGACTACCGCCTGGCGAACCTCAGCACGCAGCGGAAAGCTATCGTGACAGCATGGGTGCAGACCTGGCTGCACATCACAGAATAACTACTCGAGAACCTTGACCTTGCCAGCGCGAAGCTCGAACACCTCACCCTCAGAGATAAGAGACTGAAGCTTCTGCTCAGCCTCAGGGAAACCAGCCTTCGAAAGGACCTCATCCACCGGGGCGCCGTCGCCAGGGTCGAGCTCCCTGATGACACTTATAATGGCCTCTGCCTGGTTGGGAGAAGCGGGCTTCTTCTCGGAAGAAGAGGACTCTTCCTCGCCAGAACCACCTGCCGAACCAGTGACTGATTCTTCAGAGACCTCCTGCTTCTCAAGGGGGGCGGGCTCCGCAGGCACGCCAGGGATGTGCCGTTGCAACTCGTCCTTGTGATCGGAATAATACTTGAGCCACTTGGCGGACGGCAACTTGCGAGCCACCTCGGACAAGACGTACAAGTCATTGTCGAACAAGCGAGGACGACCGATGACAAGAACCACGTCACCAGCCTTTACGGAAGGCAAGGAAGAGTCGAACGACCGCACAGGGAGACGACCAGAACCGTCATCCACGAGGAAAGAAGAATCAGACGTGTCCACCACGACGCCAACCAACCTGACACGAGAGACGGCGCCGACATCGGTAGCGACGAAGTTAGGCTTCCACCCGTCACGCTCGACATAAGAACCATCCAACAACTGGCGGACGGTGCAATAGTAGGCGGTCTGACGCTTCGGTTGGGAATCTGCCATGATGAGTCACTATATCTTGCTGATGAAACCGTTCTTAGGACTGAACAAGTCCCCGGAACGCTTGAGACGCTCGAGAATCTCGTTCGTCTTCTCCTGAGCCACACCCTTTATCTCAGCCTCGCGGACGACGTCATCCGTAGGGATCATCTTACCGATAGCCTTCTCCAACTCGGAGATGACATCCTTGATGATACCGATGTTGCTCCGCTGGCTGGCGGTGATGCCGGTCGTGATGCGATCGATATCCATCTTACCAGTCTCAGGATCAAGGCCTATCTGGCTGAGGCAGTAATGGACGAGCTCGATGGAACGCTTGGCATCAGCCCTAGTCACCTTGTCGGAAAGACGCGACTTGGCGCTCGCCTCGGCAAGCCTGACGAGAGCTTCCAACTGACGGGCAGAGATAGGGATGGCCGACGCCTGGCCCTCGGAGTTGCCGCCCTGGTTGCGCATCTGGACGTAATAACGCTTGATCTCGTCCAAGGCGTCATCAGTCAAGTCAGGCTTGACGTGCTGCTTGGCATACGCGATGTACTTCCGGACGAACTCCGTGTCGAGGTAATCCTCGTTGTCACCGACGGATGAGTGGCCCTTACGGTGGAGGTTGAGGATGAACGACGCCATCTTATCATCACGCTGCAAGTCAGGCATATCCTTGATGGGAAATATGAGGTCGAAACGGTTGATGAGCGTGGACGGCAAGTCGATCTGCTTGGCGATGAGCTCGTAAGGGTCGAAACGGCCGAACTTGGGGTTGGCAGCCGCGAGGACCGTCGTCTCGCACTTCAGCGTGGCCTGGATGTTAGCCTTGCTGATCGTGATACTCTGTTGTTCGAGTGCCTCGTGCATGGCGCTGGTGTCCTCGTCGTTCATCTTGTCCATCTCGTCGATGGCGGCCAAGCCCTTGTTAGCCAAGACGAGGGCGCCGGCCTCGAGGGCCCAACCCTTGAGGAACTCATCCTTCACCACGGCCGCGGTCAACCCTGCTCCTGACGCGCCTTTCCCCGAGACGAACCGCGCCTTGGGAGCGACGACGCCCATGCGCTTGACGAGCTGCGAGTTGTGGACTATGACGCCGTCGGCGACGAAGTTGTGCGTCTCCTCCACCTCGAAGTCGTAGACGCCCCCCTTGTGGGTGACCGGTTCTACGGATAGTATGCGGTCCCAGTGGATGTCTGCGAAGGCGAGCTGATTCAGAAGGAGGACTGCCGGGTCGTCAGGGGCTATCTTGGAGACGTGCCTGGCTATCTTCCTGAGCGTGGATGTGCTGGGGAGCCGGTTCTGCTGCTCGTAGTGCGCGTACGTCGGCCTCGGGACGCCCATCTCCTCCTGGGTGAGGCCGAGCGACTTCCTGACGAAGAAGAGGAGGCCCGCCACGTCCGGGACGAGGTCTACGTTCGTGTTGAGCGCGTCGTGACGGATGGACTCGAGGGCTTCCCGCTTCCTGGCGGAGACGAATCCTATCTTGTCGGCGTACGCCGCTGCGAACTCTCCTGAGATTATGAGGTCGTACGCCTTCACCTTCCGCTTCGCCTCGGTGTTGGTGGCGTGCTTGGACTTCTCCTTACGCGAGGAGACGACGCCGAACCGGAGCAGGGCCAGCTGGAGGGTCTCGGCGAGCTCTCCGCTGATGGTGGAGAACTCTACCTGTCGCTTGGACTTGTTGACGTGGCCGTCGCATTCGAACAGTCCTCTGATGAACTCCGCGAGGATGCCATCAGGTGATCTGGTGACGAGTTCCGGGATTGATTTCCGTTGCGAGCCGGTGCAGACCTCCGGGAAGTAGTGGTGTAGCTTGTCGTACAGCCTCCTCGCGGTGACGTAGTACTCGCTCGCCGACTTCTTCGCGTGCGGATACCTCCTCGTCGGCTCCTGGCCGAAGCAGGCGGTGAAGAGCTGCCGGTAGTCCTCCAGGACTTCCTCCTCGCTGTTGGTGAAGCTGATCCACGCTGAGGTCGGCGTCCTGTTGAGGTGGCCGTCGCCGCACCAGTAGCCCAGGATCCTTGCGAAGCCTGCGTCGAGCGCCTGTGGGAAGGTGTAGCGCTTGCCGTGGTTGTTGTACGCAAGGATGGGTTCTTCCTCGAAGGTCTGGAGCGCTCCCTCGATCGAGAGCTTCCTCGGTGTGGCTATCCGCTCGCCAGGGGTGAAGTCCCCTGCTTGCTTGGCGACGATGTGGCCGTTGGAATGGTGGAAGAGGGGGTGGTTCCTCGTGACGTGAAGGGTCTTGCCGGAGGCGAGCGTGAGTTTGAGGAGTTCCTCTTCCTCGCGCTTCCACACCCTCACCGCGGACTGCCCTCCCATGGCGCCGTTGAGCTGGAGCGATGGTATGGTGGTGGGGGTGATGGGCTGCTGCTCCTGGTCGAGGCCGTGCTCTTCCGCCAGTGATTCCATCGTGGTGATGGTGCCGTCCCCCAAGCACACCTTGGTGTCTCCCCGGACGCACTTGCCGCTGCCAGGGTCTCCTATGAGTAGTATGTGGATGTCGCCTCTCCGGCTGACGCCGTCGTCGTTCGTCTTGCGGAGGCCGCTGAAGAGTTGCAACAGGAGGGCTTCCTTGATGCGTTCGTGGCCGTAGATGGTCGGCGCTAGCGAGTTGGTGAGCCTCGAGAACGCGTCGGGTTTTTGGGCGAGGTCTCGTATCTCCTCGACCTCCTCTTCGGTGAAGACGAGGTTGGTGAACTCTTCCTGGACTGGTTCGACGTAGTTGCACTCGTAGATGAGATCGAACCGCGTGGATTTGCCGCCGGTGGCGAGTGTGATGGGGACCTCTTTCACCAGGCCGGTGACCCTGACCTTGCTGCCGGGGTTGGTCTTCTTGTCTGTGATGGGGCTGACGAGGTCGTTGCGTAGGAACATGTCGAGCCTTTTCGGCTGCTCGCCGCCTTCCATGTCGTCCGGGGATTCTTCCAGGACTATCTTCTGGGCGTCGACGAGCTCCTTGTGGATGAGCCGGAACTGTCCTTTCCGGCCGCACGCGCACATGTGGGGTTCCTTGAACTTCTGGTCGAGCTGGAGTATTGGTATAATGTTGCCGCAGCTCGGGCACTCGAACCGCGCGCTCGTCACTTGGGGTCTGACGTCTGATTTCTGTCGTACGATGCCTTCCATCTGGACGAACTTGCCGATGTGCTTGCTCCGGACGTTCCGGACCATGACGTGGCTGGTCTCGGGGAGGTCTGAGAAGCGTACCTCGAACCCTTTGGTGTCTCCGCCGAGGTCCATCTGCTCTATGGTGTGCTTGGCTGCCTGGAGGGTGTTCTCGGGGTCTTCCAGGAGGTCTTCGGCCAGTTCGACGCTGTATTTCGAGAGTTCTGCGAACTCTATGGAGAGGTGCTTGTCGCCGCGGTTGACCGCTTCCAATAGTGGGCGGTAGAACAGGGTTTCGAAGAACTCCTTGAATTTCGTCACCTGTTCCGTCGCGTCCATCTAGGTCCACCTTCAGCGTGCTATCTAGGCCTATTAAAAAATGAAGTCAAGACCTGGTTTGCCGTGAATCACATCACGGTCTTAAGCTTTTCGACCAGCTTGTCCAGTGCCTTTTCCACCGCGTCTTCCGACTTGGTGCCGGTGCAGACCACCTTCCCGTTGGAGAAGAGTAGGAAGGTCGCCTTCGCCTCTTTCAGCTTGAACACGAGTCCTGGGAACTGTTCCGGCTCGTACTCGGTGTTGTCGAGGCGCATGGCCAGGGTGTTCAGGTTGAGGTCGGTCCCGATGTTGCCGCTGGCCACGATGTTCTGGATGTTGATCTTCGGCTTGATCGTGATCTTGATGCCTATCTTGTCCAGCGACTCGATGATGCGCTGGATGCTTTCCTCGACTTTCGGGAGCGATCGGGCGCCGGTGCATACGACGTTGCCGGAGCTGAAGATCAGGGCGCTCGTCTTGGGTTCTTTTATCCTGATGACGAGTCCCGGGAACTGCTCGGGATTGTATTCCGTGTTAGACAGCGTGGCTGCCATCTTCTCCAGCGGGATGTCATGTCCCAGGCTGGTAGAGACGACTATGTTGACCACCTGCACATCCTGTGGTTTCGGTTCATTGGCTCCAGCCATGTCGTATCACCTTGGTGGCCCGGGCTTACTCCCCCTGTCGCGCCAGGCCTTTATAATAGGAAACACTACTCCTTTATAAAACTTTTTTTTAAATAACCCATATGTCGCTTTATAGGGTTTCAGAGGCTGTATACCCCCTCTGTTTCGTCTGGAAGCGTTCTCGAGAGGTTGTCTCGTTGGAAAAAATGTTTTTAAAGCACGTAAAAAATACTTTGGTATAGGGAAAACACCCCTTAATTTCCACTGGAGATTGTTTGGGTAGAGCGCTTCTCGGAAATCAAAATGGTCAGAAGATGTTTCGGGTGGAACAGTCACGCGGGCTTGAGCTACTTCTTACTAGTGATCATGTCAAGACCTCGCAGACAAGAATATAAAAAAATAGCGTCACAACACGACCGACTCCTCACGCAGTGACGTGGCCGGGTCGAGCGTGATCCTCACGCCCCGCCGACCTTTCCGCAGCCCTTTGAGGAGGTGTTTCTCGTCCCGCCGGGCGACGAAAAAATCCAGCGCCCACTCCAACACTTTGGGCGAGACGGTCTGGTTGTGCAGCCAGTCCACGAACTGTGCGGTCGCGCAATAGGGGCAGACATCCATCTTGCGCTTGGTGAGGATGCAATGGTTGTCCTCCTCTGTGATGAAGTCCTCCCGGGAGACGTACTCGTCGGTGAACTTCTCCTCCAAGGCAGGGTCTGTCTCTCCCAGCCAGGTCCTGAACTGCAGGGCCAGGCGTCGCTCGCTGACGGGGTTCGTGATGACGTCCCCGCATTCCACACATTCGTGCACTTTCACCACCTCTGTCGGTTGTGCGCCGTACACCCTCGTACGGTGGTGCTCCGCGTCGTAGAAGTCTGTCGTCCCACGCGCGTCGCATCCCTTTGTTATGGAGGGTGTTCAGCACGTGGTCCACATGCGCAGGCCACAGGCTACCTTGATGGTGAACAGGTAGTTGGTATGGCCGGTCATGCTCATAGTATAGGATTTTGATTCGAAATTATAAAAATTGATGTGTGGTTCAGAATAATTTTCATTATTGCACATAATTTATGGGTGGGAAGAAACGAAGATAAGCGAGAGAAAGGATGGACTCGGCGGGATTCGAACCCGCGGCTTCAACGTTGCGAACGTTGCGCTCTACCAGGCTGAGCTACGAGCCCTCGAAGCGAGAGGACAGATGGTTGGTTTAAATAGGTTTTCTTATGATAAAAACGAAACCTTTATAAAAAGAAGAGAGGGTAGTATATAAACAAAACTTTTGTGAGGTGCAGCATAACATGGCAGAGAACAACAACAATTTCGCGATGCTCTCCCTCGTAGGGATAGTCGCAGTGGTAGGAATCGTCGGACTCATCTTCATGAACTCCGGCAATGCAGGCACGACCGTAGTTCCGAGCTCGTCGGAAGCAACCCCCACCCAAGACAAGGAAGGTTACAACGTCGCTGGGAACGCGCACTACGCGGCATGCGACTTCGGCAGAGTAGGATACTACACCTGTGCATCAATAGGCGCTAGCGATGCCGGCGACTGCTGTGCAAAAACGGCAGAAGGCCTCATGCCGATGATGGAATAAGAGAACCTTTTATTTCAACATATTATTTTATTCATTATTTTTCAAAACGAAGACACACCAACATTTATAAACAAGCCCTGTTTCTCGCACAGACATGGTCGACGACTACGAGGCTTTGCTGAAAAAGGCAAAGGAGACCCTGCCGGAAGTCAAGCAATCTGAAGAGCGCTTCCAGATACCGAAGGTGAAGGGCCACATCCAAGGCGGCAAGACCGTCATCAGCAACCTCAACCAGATAGCAACAACCCTCGGACGTCCGGTCAAACACCTCATCAAATACCTGACGCGAGAACTCGCCACCACGGCAGAGCAGGTGAAGCAGCTCACCATCTTCGGCTCGAAAATCTCAGCCAGCAAGATCAACGAGAAGATCGACGCCTACGCACAGGAATTCGTGTTCTGCAAGGAGTGCGGCAAGCCCGATACCAAGCTCGACAAGGATGGCGACGTGTACTACTTCAAGTGCCAGGCGTGCGGAGCCAGGTACACGTTCACGTCGAAGATCTGAACTTCTATCATCAGAAAGATAAAAATTATTTGTAGCGAGCCGCCATCAGAATACTATAGGTTGGCTGGAATGCTACAAGAGCAACAAAAAGAAAATCCGCTCATCTTCATAACCTTATTCATACTTACCATATCAAAAGGCAAACAGAATAATAAGAAATAATTCACGCCTTGACCTTGAGCGGCGTCATCTCCTTCCACGCCAGCTCGAACAGTTGCGCGAGGGCGTCTGCGAAGAACGGCGTGTTCACCCACACCCCTACGTCGTAGGAGGGGTGGATGTCCTCGTCGTGGGCGAGCATGAACAAGAGCTGTTGGTTGTCGATGATGATGAACCGCGCCCTGAGGTCTTTCAGGTCTCGGACCTCTGCGAACTCCGACAGCTGCGCTGCAGTCTCCTTGTTGTTCTTGGTGAGCGGGGCTGCGACCTGGACCTCGACCCCTCTCGAATGAGCCTTCTTGAGCTGCCGCATCAACGACTGTCCTTTCCGGTTGAGGCCTTCCTCGCTCGTCACCATGATGATGCGCTTCTCGGCTTCCTTGAGCATGAGGTTGAGGTGGTCGTAGATGTTGCCCTGACCTTTCATCGAGCCTGTCAGGTCTTCAGGTGAGACGGTGTCGATGCCGTTGTTGTGCAGTTGCGTCAATTCTTCCAGGACGTCGCTGCCCTTGAGCTCGTCCATGGTCTTGAGCGTGGTCTGGGCGTCCTCCTGGACTTTCTTCTTGACGCGCTCCACCACTTCCTCCGGCGAGACGGCGATGTACTTGATCGGCTTGCCGACCTTCATGACGATGAAGCCCTTCTTCTCCAGTGACTCCAGGATGTCGTAGGATCGGGAGCGCGGGACGTTGGAGATGTCGGAGAGCTCGCCGGCGGTGGCGACCCCTCGTGAGAGTAGTGCTGTCCATATCTTCGCCTCGTAGGAGTTGAGGCCGAAATCCTTGATCTTCTTCAAAAAGTCCTCCTGCACGATCATGTAGTGTTGCCTCCGAGTAAGGGATGTTTAGGGGAGAGGAAGGAAATTTATAAACGTTTCTAAAATTACCATTCTTAAGTGAAAACAAAATACATGGAAAAACAATAATTAATTTCATTATAGAAAAATAAATGTTATAAGAAATATTCTTATTCTTGGAGAAATTACCAATATGTGATGAAGCAACCGAACTCCTTCTTGACTCCACTCATCACCAGCGTTATACTCTACATCAGCGCGTGCACCACCTCTCTCCAGACAAATACCAACCCACAATATGATGGTATGAAGAACAGGCACGATCTCGAAACACGCGTCACGACACGAAAACAAAGAGCGAAACCACGAACGGAAGAGAAATGGTATAACGACATCGACATCTCTTTCGGGAGGAGTGGTGTGACCGGAACATTTTATCGGCTCGAACCCATATCCATCAACACTAGTAATAGGGGGCGAACACACCCTGAATTCATCCTCAAGATACGGCACGGAATTGAGAAATCCCCAGCAACATATGAGTTGTATGAGATCATCAAGAACAAGGAATACCTCAAATAATAGGAACAATGAATGCGGAAATGACCCTCACCCGTTGATTTCCTGTAGAGAGCTTCAGTGGAAACAAAGGAAGATATGGTTTTCAGAATAATGATGTTTCACTCGTTCTCAAGCAAGAATTCTTAATTCATAATTGAAAATAACTTTTAATTCTAGCTATATTCCTTCATAATTTTTCTTATATATATCTTATTATTATATTATTATAATTATTATTACTATATAGAAAGTAAATAGAAAGAAGAAAGAAACCCGACGACAAAACAACAGAACCAGTGAAAACCAACAGAACAGAAAAAAGAAGCCATATACATCAAATCATACTACCACTATTTCCATACGCAAAGAAGGGGTGAGGGTCTCTATTTCCAATAGATATACTGACAAACATATATTCAGAAACACCCACTCACACAAGTATAAAACTTAAAAACCACCTTGTTTTCCTCTGGAAATGGGTGAGGTGAACCAATGGTAAAGAACAATCTCAGTGACTACTTCGAACAATTCCTCGTCAAGGAATCACTATTCAAGAACAAGAAAGTCCTCCAGTCGACGTACATCCCAGACGACATCAAACACAGGGACGAACAGATAAACACCATCGCAGAGATACTCGCACCGAGCCTGAGGAAAGACAAACCCTCAAACCTCTTCATCTACGGCAAGACAGGGACAGGCAAGACGCTCAGCATCAAGTACACGGCAGACCAGATAGACCAGATAGCAAAACAACGAGAAATACCCATCAACATCTTCTACCTCAACTGCAAGCTCAAGAAGATCGCAGACACGGAATACCGGCTCATAGCGGAACTCGCCCGATTCTTCGGAAAAGCGGTCCCGAGCACAGGCCTACCGACGGACGAGGTGTACAACGTCTTCTTCAAAGCGCTCGACCAGGAAGAACGCATAGTACTATTGGTACTGGACGAGATCGACCAGCTCGTCAGGAAAGCGGGCGACGAGATCATCTACAACCTCACCCGCATCAACTCAGAACTCAAGAGGAGCCAAGTCAGCATCATAGGCATCAGCAACGACCTCATGTTCGCCAACAACCTCGACCCGAGAGTGAAATCATCGTTGTCAGAAGAAGAGATAGTCTTCCCACCATACAACGCGGTACAGATACAAGACATACTACACCGCAGGGCGCAGGAAGCCATCAAGGAAGACGCGGTGGAAGACGGCGTCATCAGCAAGTGCGCAGCCTACGCCGCAAGAGAGCACGGCGACGCGAGAAGAGCACTGGAACTGTTGCGCGTGGCGGGAGAGCTCGCGGAACGCAAAGGGTCGCAAGCCATCAAGATGGAACACATCGACGACGCGGAAGAGAAGATCGAACGGGACAGGATACTCGACATCGTCAAGACCCAACCGAAACAGTTCCAAGCCACCCTCTACCCCATCCTCGTCACGAGCGAGAAGAAAAAGAACAAGACCATCTACACCGGGGAGATATACGACATCTACAAGGACCTGTGCAGGGACATCGGACTACGACCACTGACGCAACGACGCATCTCAGACATCGTGGCGGAGCTCGACATGCTAGGCATCATCAACGCAAAGGTCATCAGCAAAGGACGGTTCGGACGGACGAGAGAGATAGCCCTCGCCATCCCCAACCAGATAGAACCCAAGATCAAGAAACTGCTCGAAGAAGACCTCGGCATCGCATGAACGGAAAATGGTCACCACGCAAGAACTCCTCGACCAAGGAGTCCTCATAGACCCGGAACTCGTCAAGCAAGGCATCCCGCAAGAACAGCTCGACGCGGCGGTGCGAGAGCACGGCGACGACCTCCTCGTGGTAGACCAAGAACTGCTGGACAACCTCCAGACCGTCAAGAAACCGAAAGAGGAAGGCGGCAACGTCGAAGTCGTCTGGTCCTACGAGGAGAAACCCCGGAAACGGACGTACGACCACTTCGTCAAGGCGCTCCAGATACGCTACCGGGCCATCGAGCGGATGCTCAAGCAACGGCAAGAGCTCTCCACCACGACATCCGTGTCGAGGATACAGGCCAAGAAGGACCGGGAACGGGTCAGCTTCATAGCCATGGTGGTGGAGAAGAACGAGACCGCGAACAAGAACTACATATTCACGGTCGAAGACATGTCAGGACAGATAAAAGTCCTGGTGACGCAGAAGGACAAAGACCTGTTCGAACTCGCCAAGGACGTCCAGCTCGACGAGGTCATCGGCATCACCGGCATGGGCGCCGGCGAGATAGTCTTCGCGGACCAGCTCCTCTACCCAGACATACCACTGACGAAAGAACTCAAGAAAGCGCCGAAGGAAGAATACGCGATATTCATCGGAGACCCCCACTTCGGCAGCAAGGTGTTCCTCAAGGAAGACTTCGAACGAATGCTCCTCTGGCTGAACGGCAAGACAGGCAACGAGGAACAGAAACGGATAGCGAGCAAGGTGAAATACGTGGTGTTCACCGGAGACCTCGTGGAAGGAGTGGGCGTCTACCCGGGCCAGGAACACGACCTCGAGATAGAGGACATCACCGAACAATACGAGGAGTGCGTCAGGTGGCTCAAGAGGATTCCGGAACACATGCAGATAATAATATACACGGGCAACCACGACGCCGGCAGGCTGTCAGAACCACAAGAACCATTGCTGAAGGAATTCGCACAGCCACTCTACGACCTCCCCAACACGACGATCGTCAGCAACCCAGGCATGGTCAACATCGCAGCCACGGACAGCTTCCCAGGACTCGACTGCCTATTATACCATGGCGGATCCCTCATCTACTACGCGGACAACATCCCCAGCGTCCGAGCCGCGGGCGGCCAGAAACGGGTAGACCTCATCATGAAATACCTGTTGCAACGACGCCACCTGGCGCCGACGCACAACGCCGCCATGACCATACCCACGACGGACAAGGACTGGCTCCTCATCGACAAAGTGCCTGATCTATTCATCACAGGACACATCCACCGGCCGTCCGTGAGCACCTACAGGAACGTGACGTGCATCAACAGCGGCTGCTGGACGGAGACCACGGAAGACCAAGTGAAACGAGGACTGGAACCGCAGCCAGCCAAGCTGCCGATACTCAACCTGAAGACGCGGCAAGCCAAGGTGATGAACTTCAAGAAAGAACCCTCAAAAGCCATCAGCAGAGGGAGCGACCAGGAGAAGTGATTATTGCGAGCGTAGCGATATCTGGGGTTTCATACATCCTCCTCCAGGTCCAGGAAGAAGTATTTCTTCTACTAATAGAAACTTCTTTCTATTTCTAATAGAAACTTTTAAATATTTTGTTCTCTTTCCAGAACCACATGATACGCAAAGAGATACTCAAAGAACTCATCGAAAGCCAGCGAGAATGGATACAACATCTCGATAGTGGCATCCGAAGAGAAGCACTCAAGACAATAAGACTCTCACCTACAAAAGCAGTAGTGATTTCAGGCATCAGACGATGCGGGAAGAGCACGCTACTCAAGCAAATTATGGAACAACAAAAAGAATTCTACTATCTGAACCTGGAAGACCCACGACTCGAAGGTTTTGAAAGCAAGGATTTTACCAAAGTCCAAGAGATATTCGAAGAAACCTACGGAAAATCAGGAGTGTACTTTTTCGACGAGATCCAAAACATTCCTCATTGGGAGACATTCATCAGATATCTGGTCGACAGGAAAAAGAAGGTTGCACTAACAGGATCGAACGCATCACTACTCAGTAGAGAACTAGGAAGCAAATTGACAGGACGTCATAAACAAGTGGGATTATATCCGCTCTCATACAGGGAATTCCTTGATATGACAGGCAAGAAACCATCAGAAGCGACATACAAAGAGTATCTGCACACAGGAGGATTCCCCGAATACATCAAAGAAAGGGACGAGACAGACCTCCACGAACTGCTCAAAGACATCATCATGAGAGATATAGCCGCCAGGCAGAATATACGAAATACAGCAATCCTTGAAAAGATAGCATTATACCTTCTCAGCCATACTGGCAATGAATATTCATACAACTCCCTCAAACACACGTTCCACATGAAAGCCATCCAAAGCGTCATCGATTACATCTCATACTTCGAAGATTCATACCTCATCTTCACAATACCGAAATTCAGCTATTCCTACAAGAAACAACAAGTCAACCCGAAAAAAGCGTTCTCGATAGATAACGGGCTTTCAAAAGCGAATACGATATCCTTCTCGAAAGACACGGGCAAAATGCTGGAGAATGACGTATTCACAGAACTCCGGCGACACCACAACACCATATTCTACTTCCAAGAAAAAGGAGAGTGCGACTTCCTGATAAAAGAGAAAGAAGAGATCACACAAGCAATACAGGTCTGCACACGACTTGATGAGGAGAATCAGGATAGAGAAATCAACGGTCTGTTCGAAGCGATGGAGATGTTCAAGCTGAAAAGAGGGCTATTGCTCACGCTCGATGAAGAAGACCAGTTCGAACGTGACGGCAAGACCATCAAAGTAAAACCAGTATGGAAATGGCTTGCGAAATGATTACACCGATATCATATCGAGAAAAAAAAAGCGGATTTTCAAACAGTGTTCAACAATATCAATGCTTAAAAAAGAGCAACCACAAGCGTCAACCCCTTCTCAAAGAAAGGATTTCGCAACGAGGAGTGGAGGACAAGCTCACCACACCTTGGAACCTGACGCGACGGTTACCACCCTCACCCAAAACTCTGATTCTCATACGAAAGAAGCATTTCAAGCTTTCCCTCCCACAAGCCACCCACAGCCACACATTTTAAATACACCATAATCCTCCCCTTCCGTAAACAACGCCCGTCTACGGTGTGAGCTTACGATGACAGACTACGGCATGGCCGCCAGCGATTCTACCAATCAGTACTTCGACTACCTCGTAGACCACACGCAAAAAGCCTACGACCTGGCGGAACAGGCGAGGAAGAAGTCCTACGACCCGGAAGACCACGTCGAGATAAAACTGGCGAAGAACATGGCGGAGCGCGTCGTCGGCATCATCTCGGTCATGGCACCCCAGATAGTGGACAGCGGCGTCACAAAACGCATCATAGAATTGGAGAACGAGTACGGCTCTCAAGACTGGCGCGTAGCCTTCATCATAGCCCACGAGATCGCACAGCAGAAATACTGCACGTTCGAGGATGAGAAGGAAGCCATCGAGATAGGCGTCAGGACGGGGTTCGCCTACGTCACGGTAGGCGTCGTCTCATCACCCCTGGAAGGGTTGACGAGCATCGACATCAAACCGCGAAGGGACGGCCAGGGCAACTACTTCAGGCTCAACTACGCCGGCCCGATCAGGAACGCGGGCGGCACGGCCGCGGCGACGAGCGTGCTCATCGCGGACTACGTGAGGAAACGCATGGGCTACGCCAAGTACGACCCGGACGACAAGGAAGTGCAAAGATGCGCCGCAGAACTGGAAGACTACCACCAATACGTCGCCAACCTGCAATACTACCCGTTCAAGGAGGAATCAGAATTCCTCATGAAGCACATCCCGGTCGAGATCGCAGGCGACCCCTCCGAAAAGAGGGAGCTCTCCAACGCGGGCCTGAAAGACCTGCCACGGATAGAGACCAACCACCTCCGGAGCGGCTACTGCCTCATACACTCCAGCTGCATACCCCTCAAAGCGCCGAAGCTGTGGAAGAAGCTGAGCAAGTGGGGCCACGACATGGGGATGGAAGACTGGGACTTCCTCGAAGACCACATCAAGCTCCAGAAAGACCTCAAGTCCAAAGGTGGCGGCAAAGAGGACGAGAAGCAGGACAAGGACGAGCCCAAAGTCAAGCCTGACTGGACGTTCGTCAAGGACATCGTCGGCGGCCGGCCAGTCCTAGGGCACCCGATGAGGAGCGGCTCGTTCAGATTACGATACGGACGGAGCCGCGCCAGCGGGCTCATGACGCAGTCAGCACACCCCGCCACGATGGCAGTGCTCAACGACCTCATCGCCATCGGCACGCAGATGAAAGTCGAACGGCCAGGCAAAGGGGCGCTGTTCACGCCCTGCGACCAGGTGATGGGGCCGACGGTCAGGCTGAAAGACGGCTCGGTCAAGTACCTCGACAGCCGGGAAGAAGCCGACAAGGTGAGCAAGCACGTCGACCAGATACTCTACCTGGGAGACGCGCTCATAGACTACGGAGACTTCTTCGACAGGGCGCACCCGCTCATACCGGCAGGCTACTGCGAGGAGTGGTGGATACTAGACGTCAAGAAAGCCCTCGCCGAGAAAGACCCCGAAGGCGACACCCGATCCCACGCCAAGCTACTCCAACTGCCCGAAAGCCTCGTCAAAGGATTATTGGAACACCCACTCACCACCAGGCTCACGTTCAAGCAAGCCAGACAGGTATCGGACAACCTCTCGGTACCGCTACACCCGGCGCACACACCATTCTACAAGGAAGTCACGAAAGGACAGGTCGGAGCCCTCCTCGACTGGCTGACGAAAGCCACCTACACCGACGAACGAGTGACACTCCCCTACACCGAAGGCTACGAGGAAGCGAAGAACGCCCTGGAACTGCTCGCCATCCCGCACGACGTGGAAGACGGCTCGGTCATCATCGAAGACGACCACGCCGAAGCCCTCACCACCACGCTAGGCGTCAGGACGAGGGAGGACGCGCAGACAAAAGCCGAAAAGCTCAAGGACTTGCCGGACGACGCCACAGGCCTCGACGCGGCCAAGGCGTGGGCGCCGTACGAGGTGAAGGACAAGTCAGGAAGCTTCATAGGGGCCCGGATGGGGCGGCCCGAGAAGGCGAAGATGCGGAAGATGACAGGCTCGCCGCACACCCTCTTCCCGGTCGGCGACGAAGGGGGACGGCTCCGAAGCTTCCAGTCAGCCCTGGAGAAAGGCAAGGTCACGGCAGACTTCCCAGTCCAGATATGCCCTTCCTGCGGCACGCACACACCCCTGCGGCGATGCCACAAGTGCGACGAACGCACGGAACGGCAAGCCATCCACCCGCAGACGTACGAACCCATCCCGAGACAGCAAGCCGAACAGGACAAGGAGCTTGAGTACAGGCAGTACAAGCGTTGGGAAGTCCCCATCAGGGAGGTCTTCGACAGCTGCCTGAAGAAGCTCGACACGAAAGTCTACCCAGACCTCGTCAAAGGCGTCCGCGGAACGGTCGGCTCGGACCACACGCCAGAACACCTCCTCAAAGGAATCCTCCGGGCGAGGAACGACGTCCACGTCAACAAGGACGGCACGGTCCGGTACGACGCGTCCGAGATAACGCTCACCCACTTCAAGCCGAAAGAGGTCGGCACCAGCGTGGAGAAACTCAAAGAGCTCGGGTACGACAAGGACGTCCACGGCAAACCCTTGGAACGAGACGACCAGGTCCTCGAGCTCAAGACCCAAGACCTCGTGCTACCGGCCTGCCCCGAATCACCGGAGCCGGCCAGCGACACAGTCCTCCTCAACACCGCGAGGTTCATCGACGAGGAACTCACCTACCTGTACGGCCTCGAACCGTACTTCAACGCGAAGAAACGCGAAGACCTCGTCGGACACCTCATCATAGGCCTGGCACCGCACACCTCGGCAGGCATGGTCGGACGCATCATAGGCTTCAGCCAGACACAAGGAATGCTCGCACACCCGCTGTACCACGCAGGCATGCGCAGGGACTGCGACGGCGACGAGAGCTGCTTCTTCCTCCTCATAGACGCCTTCCTCAACTTCTCACAGAAATTCCTCGGCACGAGCAGAGGGAGCACGATGGACGCACCCCTAGTCCTCACCACGCTGCTCAACCCGGCAGAAGTGGACGACCAGGCCTTCAACACCGGCATCCAATGGCGCTACCCCCTCGAGTTCTACAAAGCGGCGGAAGAGTACAAGGCGCCGTGGGACGTCAAGCTCAAGCGCATCGAGGACGACCTGTTCAAGCCAGGACAGTTCGAAGGCATGGGGTACACGCACGACATGAGCGACATCAACGACGGCGTGCTCTGCAGCGCGTACAAGCTCCTGCCGTCGATGGCGGAGAAGATCGAAGCCCAGATGAGCCTCGCCAAGAAGATACGGGCGGTCGACGCCGTCGACGTCGCCCGGCTCGTCATCGAGAAGCACTTCATACGCGACACGAAAGGAAACCTGAGGAAGTTCTCACTACAGCAGTTCAGATGCGTCCACTGCAACGAGAAGTTCCGACGGCCGCCACTCAACGGGCGATGCACGAAGTGCAACGGCAAGGTCATCTTCACCATCAGCGAAGGCTCAGTCACCAAATACCTGGAACCGTCGCTCATGCTGGCGCGCAACTACGACGTGCCGGCATTCCTACGACAGACATTAGAACTCACGAGAGTGCGTATAGAATCCTACTTCGGCAAGGACAAGGAGAAACAGCTCGGCCTCGCCGACTGGGTGAAGGTCTAGGATGCAACAATTTAAAAGCCAGTCTTCCTTACACCCCACCATGCCCGTCACCTTCATCGGCACCAGCCACATCGCCGAGGACAGCGTCAACGAGATCAAGAAAGCCTTCCTCGAGCAAGACCCCGACATCGTGGCCGTGGAGCTCGACCGGCAACGACTCCACGCGCTCCTGTCAGACCAGAAGCCGAGCTACTCGCCCAGGATGATAGGCAGGATAGGCCTGAAAGGATACCTGTTCGCCATCATCGGCAGCTACTTCCAACGGAAACTCGGACGCATGGTCGGCGTCCAGCCAGGGTCTGACATGAAACAAGCGGTGGTGCTGGCGAAGAACAACCAGAAACAGGTCCTGCTCATGGACCGCAACCTCCAGACCACGCTCAAACGGTTCTCCAAACAGCTGACGAGGAAGGAGAAGTGGCGCTTCCTCGGAGACCTCCTGTTCGGCAAGCGGCGCGCCAAGCGGATGAAGATAGACCTCAAGAAAGTCCCGCCGAGAAAGCTCGTCACCCTGCTCCTCGACGAGCTCAAAGGACGCTACCCCACCATGCACCGCATCCTCGTGGAAGAACGCAACGAGTTCATGGCCCGACGGCTCGCAGCCGCGACGCTCCAACACCCTGACAAGAAGATGCTCGCAGTCCTCGGCGCAGGACACCTCCAAGGAGTCCAGGGCCGCTACCGCCAACTATTGGAAGAGCAAGCGCAACATTCTTAAAGAATCCTCCCAAGGGAAGAGGCATGTACCGACGCGCGTCAGCCAAGGCGAAAGAATTCACCCTCAAAGAACTCGTCGCCATGCTCGTCACAGCCCTCAGCATAGGCTTCATCGTCAACCTGCTCGACTGGATACGACAAGGAGAAGTCACGGTGAGCTACCTCCTCTGGACGTTCCTCGCCGTCGCAGGGGCGTCGTTCGCCGTCATCATGCTCCGCACAGTCGCGCAGAAATGGCTGGCGCTCAGGCTCGGCTACCTGACCCGGTATACCGCCCACAAGTACGGCCTCCCCATCAGCATCTTCCTCGCCCTCTTCCTCAAAGGAATCATCCCCTACGTCGCGCCAGGACACCTCCGCATCACGGAATCCAAACGCCTCAGGCTCGGAGCCTTCCGGTACGGGTTGAACTACAAGCACCTCGCCAGCATCGGCATCGCGGCGCCGGCGGCGTGCGTCCTCCTCATGATACCGCTCAAGCCGATCGCACTCGCGACGGACAGCATCCTCATCACCAAGATACTCCAAGCCACCGCCGCCATCGCGTTCTTCGGCCTGATACCGATCAACGGCCAAGAAGGCTTCCACATCCTCTACTACCGGCGCTGGCTCTGGGTGTTCGTCACCATCTTCGTCGGCGTCTACTTCCTCCTCATACTCCTCGGAGGCGTGTTCAGCTACGTCGTCGCCGCCATCCTCGCCTTCGCAGCCACGTGGTTCTACAAGCGTACGTACGACTAGAAGATGGAGACGATGCCCTTGATGAAAAGATAGGCCGCCGCCACGTACGTGACGAACGGGATGGGCAGGACGACCATGAGGATGTGATACCCGCCGATGCCCATGTCGATCATGCTCGCCAGCTCACCCCGGAACAGGAATCCCTTGAGGAACAGCCACCCGGCCGCCGTGAGGATGACACGCCACGGCGTGACGTCGAACTGGACGAGGAGCATGACGACCGCGCTGAAGATGTCCATGAGGCCGAAGAACTTCACCAGGAGCATAGTTGTCAAGGAGAAGACCTGTTTATAAAAAAGTTCCTCTGCGTTTCCAGAGACCCCATTTCAGCCCTTCTCCTCGAGAAAATCGGAAGTTTTATATACCAACGTCGCCGGGAATCACCCACAAAACAGTGCACATGGGGGTGTAAAAGCACATGGCAGACAAAGTTGCTCGAGTGGGCGTGCGTAAGGAACGCGGCTACCTCTACTTCGTCGACAAGCAAGGGGACGTCAGCAAGGCGCCCATGGTCAGAGGCGGCAAGGGCGCGAAAGGACGGGCCGAGAAGGTCGCGCGCGCCAACGTCCGGAAAGAGCCCGGCTACCTGTACTTCGTCGACAAGGACGGAGACATCAGCAAGGCTAAGATGGCCCGCGGCCGTGCATGAAGCACTGGCCACGACGTCACAACGCATTTAAACCAGGCGCTCGTTCTCCCTAGCCATGGCTCTTCTCAAACCAGGGTTCACGCCGCGGCGCTACCAGGAGACCATACTCGCCACAGCGGCGAGACATAACACCCTCGTCGTCCTCCCGACAGGCATGGGGAAGACCGCCATCGCAGCCATGATGGCAGCCCACCGGCTCGACCAGAACGACGACGCCAAGATAGTCTTCCTCGCACCGACGAAACCGTTGGTGCAGCAACACCTCGACACCTTCACCGAACTCTTCGACCTGCCCGAGGAAGAATTCTCCTTGTTGACAGGCAGCGTCACGCCGGCCAAACGAGTCAAGCTGTGGAACGAGTCGCGATTCATCTTCAGCACGCCGCAAGGCCTGGAGAACGACCTCATCAGCAACAAGATATCAATGCGAGACGTTGGACTGCTCGTGTTCGACGAGGCGCACCGGGCGACGGGCGACTACGCGTACGTCTACATAGCCGACCAGTACCACAAGAAAGCCCTGCACGAACGCGTATTAGCCCTCACCGCCTCGCCGGGATCCGACGAGGAGACTATCAAGACGGTGTGCGAGAACCTCCACATAGAGGCTATCGAGCTGAGATCGCCGGACGACGCGGAGCTCAAGGAGTACACGCAGGACGTCGACACCCGCTTCCTCGAGGTCACTCTCGACAGCTACCTCAAACGCATCCAAAGCTACCTTCAGAAATGCTATCAGCGCAAGCTCGACGACGCGAAAAGCCTCGGCGTCCTCAAAGGCGACACGAGGAACTACAACAAGACGACCCTGCTCAAGATGCAAGCGGAACTCCACGCCCAGACCGCCAGAGGCGACAAGGGGTTCGACGTCCTCAAGACCATCAGCCTGTTGGCGGAGGCGTTGAAGGTCCAGCACGCCCTCGAGCTGTGCGAGACCCAGACGGTCAGGGCGTTGTCGGCATACCTCCACCAACTCCAATCACTGTCGCGGACGAGCAAGACGAAAGCCGTGCAGAACCTCGTCAAGGACGCAGATTTCAAAGCAGCCGTGATACTCGCCGACCGCGCCGTGGAGGAAGGCGTCGAACACCCCAAGGTGGCTCGGCTCAAGGACTACCTGACGAAAGCCTTCATGACGGGCCAGGACAAGAAGTTCATCATCTTCACGCAGTTCAGGATCACGGGCACGGTGCTGAAAGAGGAATTGAAAGACCTCGCCTCCGCGGAGATCTTCGTCGGCCAGGCCAAGAAAGGCACGACCGGGCTGTCGCAGAAAGAGCAGAAGCGGATGGTGGAACGTTTCAGGGAAGGGGAGTTCAACATCCTCATCGCCACGAGCGTGGCGGAAGAAGGACTCGACATCCCGGCCGTGGAGGGCGTCATCTTCTACGAGCCTATCCCCAGCGCGATCAGGACGGTACAGCGCCGTGGCCGGACGGGAAGGCACAGTGCGGGGAGCGTCGCCATCCTCATCGCCAAGGACACGCGCGACGAGGGCTACAGGTGGTCGGCGCACCACAAGGAGAAACGCATGTACCGCACCATCGCCAAGCTGAAGAAGAATTTCACAGGCCCCACCAAGCAGGAGCCGCCCAAAGGCCGACCGACGTTGTCATCGTACGAGAAGCCCCAGAAGATAACCATCACCGCCGACTACAGGGAGAAAGGCTCGGCAGTCATGAAAGCGTTATTGGCAGGGGACGCCGCGCTCGACCTCAAACAACTGGAAGTCGGCGACTACCAGGTAGGCGACGACGTCGTGGTGGAATACAAGACGGTGAAGGACTTCGTCGACAGCATCGTCGACGGACGGCTGTTATCGCAACTCTCCGCGCTACGGTCGGTGTACAAGCCAGTCCTCATACTCGAAGGACAGGAAGACCTGTACGCGCAACGAAGGGTGAGCCCGGCGGCCATCAGAGGCATGCTCGCTACCATCATGCTCTCATACCACATACCATTGCTACGGACGGCGTCGGCGCAAGACACCGCCGGCGTCCTACTGGCCATGGCGAAGCGGGTGCAACAGCACGACGACCGGAGCCACACGCCGCACAGCGCGAAGCCCTGGACTTTGAAGGAACGCCAGGAGTACGTCGTGGGGAGCCTGCCGGGCATCGGCCCCAAGCTGGCGAAGCCCTTGCTCAAACACTTCGGGACGGTCAGGCAGGTGTTGGAAGCCACGGAAGAAGAACTCCAGGACGTCGAGCTCATCGGCGAGAAGAAAGCCAAGACGATACAGGACGTGCTGGACCGGCCTTACGAGGGTTAGCCTTCGAGGTCGCTCACGACCAAGGTCTCCGTCGTCCGGATACCCTCGGTGATCTGGAGCTTGTTCTGGATGAACGCCTTCAACTCCTCGCGATCCTCGCAGACGATCTTGACGACGAGGTCTGCGCTTCCGAACACCTCGTGCAACTCCTCAACCTCCTCGTGGCGGCGCAGGGCGTTCGCCGCGATCTTCAGCTTGCCGTGACGGCAATCGACGAGGATGTAGGCGACTTCCATCAATCCCGAGTGAGCGGTCATCCTATATATAATTTTAGCAAACCTTTTTATGCGACGCAGTCTTAACCGTCGGACATGGAGCCAGTCACAGCACGAGAACCCCTCAAGAAATTCACCTCTGAAGAGATGCGACGAGGACCTGAGAAGAGCGTGGACGGCGAGCACGCCACGCGCTACCCGATGCGGGCGGCGAACACCGCCTTGGACGGCATGGACGTCACCGCAGGCCTCAAGCGGGAACCGTCAGGCCCGTCACCGCTCCACGCACACCTCCGCGCGCTAGGACCTGCACGTGTCGCCAAGACGTCGGGCGAAGGCCTCGAAGGCTACGCCGCGTACGCCCACGGCCTCCTCGAAGAACTCGTCACGGTCGCCACGAGCGGCGACGCCTGGCTGCCCACGACCGAACACCAGGAGTGGACCGACAAGCGGCGATCAGCAATCCGAGAACTCCGCTGACTCAATCCTCGTAGCTGATGAAGACGTTGACCTGGCGTGTCTGGGTCCTCGAGTCGTCATCCTTCTGGCTCTTCACGTGCTCGCGGATGACGAACACGAAATCCTCCTTCTCGTTGAGCCCTAAGAAAATCTCTTTCACACGACGGACGCTCGTCTCAGGACCCCACTGTACGTCCTTCTCCAATGATGTCCGGTCCCTCGCCAACCGGCCCTTCAACTCCTCGACAGGCCTGTACTCCAAAGGAACCTTGATGGAGTCCTTCGCGCTGTCGAACGTCTTCACCTTCACGTTATAGCCTTTCGGCAATAGCTTCTTCCACGTGTTCGCCAACGCCTTGCCGGCCTTGACCGCGTCCTGGTCCAGTATCTTCCCTACGAAATCCTTGTCCAGGAGGTTGAGAGCGTCAGCCCACGCCGTCACCTCGGCCTTGCGCTCCGACAGGTCCGACTCCGCCTCGTCACCGACGTCTCCCGCCTCGCGGACGAGGTGCATCCGCCCGGACATGCCGTCAGAGCCGGTCTCGGCGAGGTTGATGGCACTGGCGACGACGCCCTTGATGTCTTGTTTTATCTCTTCAAACATCGACGTCTTCTTCTCGTCCGTGGTGAATGGCTTCTCAGCCGTCTGGGCTATGACTGGGGTGAAGCTGCTCATGACGAGGAAGACCGCGATGAGCGCAGCCGTCCGTACGAACGGGCTGGATGACTTGGCACGGGCCTTGTGACGGGCCTGCAGTCCGACCTCGTGATACAGCTCCTCGACGTCATCCATGTCCAAGCCTCTCGGCGGCTTGAGGTGTCGCATGCCCTTATCCATCCTATGAAGGACCTTTTCCTCGGCATCCCTTATCGCTTTCTCATCGCCCGACTCCAAGGCTGAGAGGTACGAGCCCTTGCCGCCGTAGAGGTCGTCGTAGAGCCGCTTGAACAACCCCCTCATCGGGACGTACTTCCGCGGCATCCGCCGCTTGATGACTGCCGCCTTGTCAAGGACGTCCTTGAGTCCTGTGACGAATTCCTTCTTCGACTCCATATCAGCTTTCTTGATGGTGTCGAGCCGTTGGTTGTAGAAGTGTTGGAGTGCCCGTAGGAGCCTGCGGTTGTACCGCGCGTATTTCTCTCGTTCGTGAGCGTCCATTATGGATTTACCACTTCGTAACAACTTTAAATGCTTTTCTCTTCATCTTCCTGTCATGGGACAACACTCCCTTTCAGAATTCCTCGACGCCTTGGAGGAGTTTGACGACGGCGACACGTGCTTCGTCGTCGAAGGCCGGCGCGACGTCGCAGCCCTTAAGGATGTCGGCGTGGCGAACGTCGAGGAGGTCGACACCAACCTCTACCTGTTCTCGGAACGGGTCGCTGGGCGCTACGGGAAAGCGGTCATCCTGACGGATCTCGACGCGGAAGGGAAACGGCTGTACGGCAAGCTCCGCGCCTACCTGTCGCAACACGGCGTCAAGGTCGAGGACAAGCCGCGGGACGCGTTGTGGCAGACCGAGCTCCGGCAGGTCGAAGGTCTTGGGAGGTATCTTTCTTGTCGCCGGTTACGTCAAGTTTAAAAAACACACATCCTTCCCCAATAGTATGAGTTATGCGTTCAAGACGGCCTTGTTGTTGGCGGTACTGACAGGCATCCTCTTAGGTGTCGGCTACCTCGTCGGCGGAGCCAGCGGGCTGACGATAGCCATCGTGCTGTCGGTGCTGATGAATTTCGGCATGTACCTGTGGAGCGACAAGATTGCCCTGAAGATGTACCGCGCCCAGAAAGCCGACCCTAGGAAGCACAAACAACTCATCGACATCGTGCGGGAGCTGTCGCAGAAAGCCGACATCCCGATGCCGTCGGTCTACGTCGTGCCGTCCCAGACGCCGAACGCGTTCGCCACCGGCCGCGGCCCGAAGAAAGCCTCGGTGGCGGCGACCGAAGGCATCCTGCACCTCTTGTCCAAGCACGAGCTCAAAGGCGTGATAGCGCACGAACTGGCTCACGTCAAGCACCGCGACGTCCTCATCGCCACGGTGGCCGCGACGATAGCCGGCATCATAAGCTACGTGGCGTTCATGGCCCGGTGGGCGGCCATCTTCGGCGGCATGGGGGGTGACGGCGACGGGGAGAACATCCTGTCGTTGCTCGTCCTGGCCATCTTGACACCAATACTGGCGACCATCATCCAGCTGGCGATATCCCGGAGCAGGGAGTACGCTGCTGACGCGGGTGGTGCTAGGATCGTCGGGCATGGCGAATACCTCGCGCGGGCGTTGGAGAAGCTGGAAGGTGCGAACAAGCGCCGGCCGATGCGCGCCTCCACGGAAGCCGGGGCGTCGATGTTCATCGTCAACCCTTTCTCGCGGCAAGGTCTCACCAGGTTGTTCTCGACGCACCCGCCGGTGAAGGAGCGTGTCAAGCGGCTCAGAACCATGTATGGATAATTTACTATCTTCCAGTAGTCATTATTAGGAATTTTTTTAAATACTGCTTGGTTGTGGAATACCATGGACCTCGAATTCACGGTAGAAGACGTCATGGAAGAGCTCAAGCGAGGCCAACAAACGGAAGGCGAGCGGAAAGCGCGCGTCATCGAGAGGCTCAACCACGACCTCAAATCACCGGCCAACGGCCTCGAACTCGCCAACTTCATCCCGAAGTATGAACGGCTCGGCCTCACAGACGCACTCTCCACCCTGGGTCACGAGTATGCCAAGTCCTGCGACGCGATGGCCGAAACCATCTCCGCACCCCAAACGCTCGAAGACCCCCTGCTGGAAGAGGCGGCCCGCGACTACCGCGACAACCTCAAAGCGATCCTCGCCTACCTGCCGGACGTCAAGGAGAACAGGCCAGGACGCGAGAAGGAGCAAGAACTCCACACACACCTCGTCGACTCCATCGAAAAGCTCGCCTACGCAGGCAACACCTTCTTCGGCAAAAACTCCAAGGAACACTTCATAGACCAGGCATTCCACCACCACGCCAAAGACATCCAACCACTCCTCGACCGCCACGGCATCGCCCTGGACTACAGGATGGAAACGAGGAAGACTGAAGGGGACTACGTCGGCAACGTCCTCAAGACACTCCTCGACAACACAGTCGACCACGCATTCCCTCCAGAGCAGGAAGACCGACAAATCACAATCAGAGGCAAGAACAACGACGACAGGACGTACACCCTCTTATTTTCGGACAACGGGAAAGGCATAGACACCAACCACTTCAATAACCCCGACAGCGTGTTCGGATACCGGGAGTCAAGCCGCGCAGGAGAAGGAGACGACCACGGCAAAGGACTCTACCTCGCGAAAGCCTACGTGGAAGAACGAGGCGGCACGCTAGAAATCGAACGCACAGCGCCCGACGAAGGCACCACGTTCAAGATGACCATCCCTCCCGGCAGGTAATCATATCTTGCCGTCCTGACTCTTTTTGTTGTACTGGGCGTGGACGGTCTCGAGCCCTTTACGCAATGACTTGTAATTATCCATGATCCCCAAATAGTTGTTGTCACTGAAATATTTCTCTTGGTGCTTCACGATAGCCTTGGCCTCGGGGAACTCATGGTGTTCGAGCATGTCCTCCAACGTCTCCAGCTCCCTGAGGAAATCATCAGTCTCCTCCTGGGAACTCTTCGGAGCCAATTCACGGAGATACCACTTCCTAATGCCTTCTATCTCATCATAGACGCGCTCGTAGGACATGCTTGCAGGGAAACCATTCGACATTGAAAAATCTGGCGCTACCCCACGCAAACACATATAAATAGGAGTTGGCGTTGAGAATCATAGGTGTTAGCAATGGCGAAATACACGATAGAATACGACAGGGACGGATGCATCGGAGCCGGCGGCTGCGTCAGCGCGGACCCGGACAACTGGCAGATGGGCGACGACGGCAAGGCCAACCTGCTCAAGAAGGAGATAGAAGAATCCGAACTGGAAGCGAACAAGCAAGCGGCGGAGAGCTGTCCTGTGGGTGTGATACACATCGTGGACAACGAGACCGGCGAACGCGTCATCTGAACCATTTCTTTTTCTTTCCACTGGCCACCCGTCGCGCAACGCATAAATACCACTCCATCACCACCCTAGTATGTTCATCGCCAAGACGCTCTCGTTCTACAAGCGCCCGGAAGTGCAGCGCGCCCTGGTGGAGCAGGCGCGCGACAAGGAGGTCTCGGTGCGGTTCCAGACCTACTTCGGAAAGAGGCCGGACGCGCTGTTCACGGAAGGGGACGTCCTGGAATTCGCGAAGAGGAAGGCCTCATCATTCCACTGCTCCGAAGAGTTGTGGAGCAACCCGCTCCACATCGAGACCGGTATGGGCAAGAAGGATATCGCGGAGCTCCGGACCGGGTGGGACCTCATACTGGACGTCGACTGCCCGTACTGGCCGCTATCCAAATTGATCACCCACCTCTTCATCAGGGCATTGCAGGACCATGGGGTGAAGGCGGTCAGCGTGAAGTTCAGCGGGAACAAGGGCTTTCACGTCGCGGTCCCGTTCGAAGCGTTCCCTGGGGAGTTCAACAATCAGGAGACGAAAGACCTCTTCCCAGAAGCGCCGAAGAAGATCGCCAAGTACCTGTTGGACTACATCGTCAAGGAGTACACCGAGGTTGGCAACGACGAGATACGCTTCTCCGTCGGCGGTAAGAAGGTTGCGGTGACTAAGGAGGCGTTGTCGGAGCACTTCGGCAAGCCGTCGTCGGAGTTCTTCATCACGGTGTGCGACACGTGCGGCGCCACGGTGCGGGAAGCCCAGGACAAGTACGCCTACACGTGCGGCCACTGCGGCCACCGGCAAGTGGTCGACGAGCGCATGGACGTGCCGACCTGCCCGGCGTGCCACAACCTCATGCAGGAGCAGGTGCTGAAGGACACGGCGGTGTGCGACTGCCACAAGAAGTACAGTCCTAACGACTCGCGGTTCAACCCGGTCCACCGGGAGGCGTTCGACCCGTTGTCCGTCGTCGAGGTCGACACGATACTGCTGGCTCACCGGCACCTCTACCGGATGCCGTACAGCTTCCATGAGAAGAGCCAGCTCGTCAGCGTCCCCATCCCTTTGGAGAGGGTGTTGTCGTTCAGCAAGGAGGAGGCGGAGCCGGACAAGGTCGGCTTCGACGTGCCGTTCCTCGACCGCGACTCGGCGGAGCCCGGCGAGGCGGCCTCACTGTTGACCCAGGCGTATGACCACGACCCTGACCTGTCGGACAAGGACGAGGGGCCGAAGGAGTACGCCCTGCCCGAGGAGGCCATCCCTGAGGACTACTTCCCGCCATGCATCAGGCTGATGCTCGAAGGCCTGAAGGACGGTCGCAAGAGAGCGTTGTTCACCCTGATCAACTTCCTCCGCGGCGCGGGCTGGTCGTTCGACGCCATCGAGGCGACGTTGATGGAGTGGAACCAGCGTAATGAGGAACCCTTGCGGGAGGTCGAGATAAAAGGCCGCGTCCGGTACGAGAAGTCGAAGAAAGAGGTCATGCCCCCGCATAATTGCAAGCAGTACTACCAGGACTTCGGGGTGTGCAGGCCTGACGAGTTCTGCAACACGATCAAGAATCCTTTGCAGTACGCGAAGAAGAAGGCTGCCAGGGCGGGCCACGGCCAGAAGAAAGGCGGCCGGCAGAAGCTCACGGACGAGCAGAAGGAGATGCGGCGGAAGTACAGGGAGCGGAAGAAGGCGAAGGAATCCTCAGAGGATTCCGAAAAGGTTTAAAAAGAGTTCTTGCCGTTGGTGTTTCCAGAGGTGATCAACGAATGGATGACAAGCAAAGTATGCTGGCAGTAGTGGGTATGGTGGCTGTCGTGGCTGTCGTCGGCGTCGTCACGCTGATGCAAGGGTCTGCGCAGTCGGTAGTCATGGTCCCGTCAGACAACGTCGCCGGGGAGTCCTACAGGCACCTGATGTATGCCGAATCTCTCGCTAGCGACCACCAGTGCAACGGCGCTTCCGAGGAAGCCTGTAGCAGATATGGTAATTGCGAGTGGTGTGCCAGTAAGAATGATTGTGTCGAGGCAGGCACCTGTTGAGTCTTTCTCTTATTTTTGATTCTGCAGCTATCTCTTTTCGGCCATCCTGGTCTCTTCACAATTTATTTTCTATAAAGAAATTACTATATAGAAATTATTTCTTCGACTTTCTTTTCCATACGCAACCTTTATAAAACCCGCAGGATTCTCCCCGACCCACGTCACCTTCAACAGATTGTGACGAGCACACCCGCAGCCTGAAAAGAAAGCCCTTTTCAGTACGCATCAAACGCGTATTCTCAAAGGAGTCTTTCAGCAAAAGGCTGCACGTACGAAAGCAGACACACGGCAATCCGACAAGAAGGGACCCGTGACCCAAGAGGAAGACAGCAAATGCCAACCACCAAGAGACCACGATTCGGCAGCATGCAGTTCTGGCCCCGAAAAAGAGCCAAGCGCAGCGTAGCCCGCGTGCGATCCTGGGCGGAAACAAAAGACGCCCAACCACTCGCCACCGCAGGCTACAAGGCAGGCATGACCCACGTCACCGCCACCGACACGCGCAAGAGCAGCACGAGCAAGAACCAAGCCATCACCATCCCAGCGACCATCATCGAATGCCCACCCATCCGCATCTACAGCGCGAGAGGCTACAAGCCCAACGGGTACGGCACCGGCGTCGCCAAAGAAGTCGTCCTCAGCACCGAGAAAGACCTCGCCCGGAAAGTCCCGCAAGCCAAGAAAGAAGGCAAGCTCGACGACCTCAAACCGGAAGAATACGAGGACATCACCATCATCTGCCACACCCAACCAGGCAAGATAGGATTCAAGAAGAGCCCGGACCTCTTCGAAGTCAAACTCGGAGGCAGCAACGAAGACAAGCTCCAATACATAAAGGAGCACGCCGGCAAGGACATCCCAGTCACCGACCTCTACCAGGAAGGGGACTACATGGACATCCACGCCGTCACCAAAGGCAAAGGATTCCAAGGAGCCGTCAAGCGATTCGGCATCGGACTCACACCACACAAGTCAGAGAAAGGCCGACGGACACCCGGAAGCCTCGGCGGCTGGAAAGGACACGCGCACTTCATGTACCGGGTCGCCCACGCAGGACAGACAGGATACCACCAGCGCGTCCAATACAACAACCAGATACTCAAGATCAGCGACAACCCGGAAGAAGTCAACCCGAAAGGAGGACTCGTCAACTACGGCAACGTCAAGACGACCTACATCCTCGTGAAAGGGACGGTACCGGGAGCCAAGAAGCGAGCCATCATCATGGCAAAACCGGTCAGGCCGGACGCCAAGGCGCACCCGCTACCCGCGATCAAAGCCATCAGCACGGAGTCGAAACAAGGACGATAACGATGAAGCTCAAACTCGTCACGAAAGACAACAAGGCGGCCGGAGAGGTCAAGCTCCCCACACAGTTCGAGGAGCAGGTCAGGCCAGACCTCATCAAGCGAGCGGTCCAAGCGCTCCAGAGCAACGCCAGACAACCCTACGGCGCCGACGAAGAAGCAGGCCTCAGACACAGCGTCCGCATCAGCAAGCGACGCCACGACTACAGGGGCACGTACGGCATCGGACAATCAAGGACGCCGAGGAAAGCGATGAACTACCGCGGAAGCAGGTTCATGTGGACCGGCGCCTTCGCACCCCAGACCGTCGGCGGACGACGGGCCCACCCGCCCAAAGCCAGCAAGATCTGGACGAAAGCCATCAACACGAAAGAGCGCAAGAAAGCCATCAGGGCAGCCCTCGCAGCCACAGTCGACAAGGAAATCGTCGCGGCCAGAGGACACAAGACCCCCGAAGCATACCCTTTCATACTCTCCGCTGAAGCCGAACAGCTCGCCAAGACGAAAGACGTCAAGGCCATGATGGAAGCGCTCGGACTCGGCGACGACCTCGCCAGGGCCGAGAAGCGAGCCATCCGCGCAGGCAAAGGCACCATGAGAGGCAGGAGGCGCAAGCACGCCACCAGCGCGCTCATCGTGACCAGCAAGGACTGCCCGCTCCAAGCGGCGGCCATCAACCTGCAAGGAGTCGACGTCGCCACGATCGACGAGCTCAACGCAGGCCTCCTCGCGCCGGGCGCAGAACCAGGCAGGCTCACACTGTACACGGACGCGGCGCTCAAGCGCATGGACGACGAAAAGCTCTTCACGGACAAGAAGCGGCAACCCAAGCAAGAGAAAACCGCTAAGAAGACCACGAAGAAGACGACGAAGAAAACAGCCGAGGTGAAAGCATGAGCACCATCAAATACCCCCTCTCCACAGAGAAGAGCATCAGGCTCATGGAATCACAGAACAAGCTCATCTTCGTCGTAGACGAGAAAGCCACCAAGCCAGAGATCAAGAAAGCCATCGAAGAACAATTCAACGCCAAGGTGACGGCCGTCAGGACGCTGCACACCCCGGACAACAAGAAACGGGCATACATCACGTTCAGCGACGAGACGCCGGCGATCGACATCGCCACAGACCTCGGCCTCATGTAAAGGTGACATAAATGGGCAAGAACCTCATCCAACAACGACGAGGAAAAGGGACGACACGCTTCCGAGCGCGAAGCTTCGCCTCAGCAGGCGACGCCGCACTCAAAGGCAAGCAATCATACACCGTCCTCGACCTCATCAACAGCGCAGGCCACAGCGCACCGCTCGCGAGAGTGCAGTACGAAGACAACACCAACGGCCTCATCATAGCCGCCGAAGGACTGTTCGTCGGCAAGCAATACGCCATCGGTGAGGAAGCGCCGGTGGACTACGGCAACGCGCTCGCCCTCAAAGACATCCCCGAAGGGACCCCGGTGTTCAACATCGAGAACAGACCCGGAGACGGCGGCAAGTTCATCAAATCAAGCGGAGCCGCAGGAAGACTCGTCAACCGGACGGAGAAAGGAGTCACCGTCAAGCTCCCCTCCAAAAGGAACAAGACATTCCACCCGGAATGCAAAGCGATTATAGGCTTCGTGGCAGGCGGCGGCAGGACGGAGAAACCGTTCCTCAAAGCCGGCACCAAGCACCACGCCATGAAAGCCCGCAACAAGTACTACCCGATAGTCTCAGGATCGGCGATGAACGCGGTGGCGCACCCCTTCGGAAACAAGAGGTCGCTACGTAAATCCAAAGCCAAGCCGACCAGCAGGCACGCCCCGCCCGGAAGGAAGGTGGGCGCGATCGCCGCCAAGCGCACCGGCAGAAAACGATAAAACTGATGCAAGATGGCACGTAAAGAACACACCTACCGCGGCAAGACCGTCAAGGAGCTCCAAGAACTCTCCTTCGATGAGTTCGTCCACCTCCTGCCCTCACGAGAACGCAGGACAGTCGACCGCATGAGCGAAGAGCTCAAGCAGGTCTACGAGAAGACGAAGAACAAGGACAACGTCAAGACGCACCACCGCGAGATGATAGTCTTCCCGCACATGGTGGGGAAAGTCATCAAGGTACACAACGGCAAGGCCTTCGTCGACGTCCACGTCCAACCGGAGATGATAGGCATGCGCTTCGGACAGCTCGTCCCGAGCAGGAAGCGCGTCTCGCACGGCGGACCAGGAGTGGGAGCGACGAAGTCAAGCGCGAGCGTCTCCGTAAGGTGAGTGAATCAAAATGGCTGACTACAGATACGCATACAACGGCCCCCAAGAAGGAGTGGCGAAAGCGGTCCTCAAGGACGCGCCTATCTCCATCAAGGTAGCCATCGAGATCAGCAACCACCTCCGAGGCAGGAGCACCGCCGCCGCCAAGGCCATCCTCGAACGAGTCCTCAAGCACGAGGAAGCCATCCCATACAAGCGGTTCACCGACGGCGTCGGCCACAAGCCCGGCAAGGGCGTAAGCGCAGGACGATACCCTGAGAAGGCCTCGAAGGCATTCCTCAGCCTCCTCGAGTCGGTCGAGGCCAACGCAGCCCAGGCAGGCCTCGCCGAAGAGCTCGTCATCAAGCACCTCGCCGCCCACGAGGCGAGCAGGCCCTTCCGCTACGGCCGTCAACGACGACGACAGGTCAAGCAGTCGCACGTCGAGATCGCCGTGAAGGAAGACCCGAACGCCAAGAAGGCCGAGAAGAAGCAGGCGAAGAAGACAACTCCCAAACAGCCCGCGCAGAAACAGGAATCCAAGGCGCAAACCCCAAAGAAGCCGGAGCCCGAGCAGGAGTCCAAGCCCGCCGAGCAGAAGCCAGAGTCCAAGAAGGAGCAGCCCAAGAAGACCGACACCGTGAAGAAGAAGCCGGCGAAGGCAGCCCCTAAGAAAGATGCACAATCACAACAGAAGAAGGAGAGCGCTCAACAATGATCGAACGCAAATTCGTCTCAGAAAACTTCAAGGAGTTCCGCATCAAGGAATTCGTCGCCCAGAACCTCAGCAGGGTCGGACTCAGCGACGTCAAGCTCCAACGAACCCCGCTCGGCGAGAAGATCGTCGTCTCAGCCAGCAGGCCCGGCCTCGTCGTCGGACGCGGAGGCAGCAACATCCAGAAGCTCACCAAGGATCTCAAGGCGAAGTTCAAGCTCGAGAACCCGCAGATCGAGATCGAGGAGATCAAGGACGTCAACCTCGATCCCGCCATCGTCGCGGAGAGCATCGCATCCTCGATGGAACGCTTCGGCGCCAGGCAGTTCAAGGGCTCCGGCTACCGGTCCCTCAGGAACGTCATGTCAGCCGGCGCCCTCGGGGTCGAGATCCTCATCAGCGGCAAGGTACCGAGCCAGCGATCGAAGACGTGGCGCTTCTACGAAGGCTACCTCAAGAAGTGCGGCGACATCGCCATGACAGGCGTCAACACAGCCTTCACCACCGCGTTCCTCAAGACGGGGTCCGTGGGCATTAAGGTCAGCATCATGCCGGGCGACACCAAGCTGCCCGACCGCGTCGAACTCCTCGAACAACCCAAACAAGTCGTCGAAGAGACGGACGAGAAGGTCGAAGCCCCGGCGGAAGAGGCCTCTGAGAAGAAGGAGTCTGAGGCCAAAGAGGAAAAATCTGAGGGTGAGGCGGAAGCCGAGACCGAAGAGGAACCCGAAGCTAAGGAACCCGAGCCTGAGGAAGAACCTAAGAAGGAAGGTGACGCCGCATGAAGTACAAGGACCTCGCCGACCTCAGCCAGAAAGACCTGGAACAGAAGGAAAAGGAGACCAAAGTAGAGCTCACCAAGCTCCAATCACAGGCCGCGGCCGGCACCACGCCGAAGAGCCCCGGCCAGATACGACAGCTCAAGAAGATCCTCGCGCGCATCAACACGCTGAGGAACAACCCCCAACAAAAGGAGGAGGTACAAGACCAGGATGCCGGAAATTGATCCCATCACGGGACTACCAAAAGAACTAGGGACCTTCGAGAACCTCGCGAAGGAGAACCAGAAGGTCACGGTGTCGATCACCAAGAAGAAGTTCGGCAAGGAATACACCGTGGTCGAAGGCATCAACGAACACGAACTCGACATGAAAGACCTGGCGAAGAAGCTCAAGGCCAAGTTCGCCTGCGGCGGGACCGCGAAGGACGGGACCATCGAGCTGCAAGGCAACCACACCAAGGATATCAAAGGCGAGCTCGTCAAGCTCGGCTTCGCCCCGGACACGATCGAGGTCAAGAAGAGCAGCTACCCGCGACGACGATGAGACCGCACCAACGACCGCTTATCGGGAAACGCGCCGCCATCACGGAGGCGCGCAACCCGAGCCTCAAAGGCCACGAAGGGGTCGTGCGGGACGAGACGAAACACACGCTCACCATCGGACGCAAGAAAGTCATCAAGGAGCAAGTCACGATCAAGGTCGACGGAGCCGTCATCGACGGCCGGACCATCGCGAAGACACCCACAGAAAGGATCAAGGTGCACAAACCATGACGAACACGAGCACACGAGGAAGGACGTTCACAGGCGTCGTCACGAGTGACAGCATGAGAAAGACGGTCACCGTGGAGTGGAACAGGCGCCACTACATCCCGAAGTACGAACGATACGAGAAGCGACGCACCCGCGTCAAGGCGCACAACCCCCCAGAGGTGGACGCCCGGGTCGGCGACGAGGTCGTCATCAAAGAGACCAGACCGATGTCGAAGACCAAGCACTTCACCATCATCAGGAAGGTCGGCGCGGACGAGAAGGCCGAAGAAGCCGTGAAGGAAGTGGCCAAGCCAGAGAAGAAGGCCGAAGCCAAGCCCTCCGAAGACAAGGACGCCAAGAAAGCGACCAAGAAGTCCACGACGAAGAAGACGACCTCCACCAAGAAGGCCACGAAGAAGACGACGAAGAAAACCACGAAGAAATCTTCGACGAAGAAGGCCGCCAAGAAGAGTGAATGATCATGAAAGCCGTCAACGCCACCATCACGAAAGGACTCCCCGTCGGCAGCGAAGTCCCCACATCCGACAACAGCGGCGCCAAGGTGCTCAGGATATTCGCCGTCAAAGGCCACAAGACGGTGAAAGGGCAGACGCCAGCCGCAGGCGTCGGCGACCTCGTCCAGGCCAGCGTGGTCAAGGGCAGGCCCGACATGCGGAAACAGGTCGTGTTCGCAGTCATCGTACGCCAACGGAAGGAGTACAAGCGCCCCGACGGGACGCGCATCAAGTTCGAAGACAACGCGGCCGTCGTCCTCAAGGATGACAAGGGCAACCCGAAAGGAACCATCTTCAAGGGGCCCATCGCCAAGGAAGCCACGAGCAGGTGGCCGGGCGTGGCCAAAGTAGCAAGCATCATCGTGTGAAGACAAAATGAGATCCGCATTCGCAACCACCTGGAAGAAAAGCGTGCAGACGCGCAAGCAGCGCAAGTACGCGTACAACGCCCCCTATCACGTCAAGGGACGCTTCCTCTCAGCACACCTCTCCAAAGAACTCAAGGAGAAGCATGGGAAGCGCTCTGTCAGGGTGAGGAAAGGCGACAAGGTCAAGGTCCTCCGAGGCACGTACAAGGGCCGGGAAGCAAAGGCTGAGAAGGTCGACGCCCAACGCGGCAAGGTCTACCTCACACGGGTCGAGGCGCGGAAGATGGACGGCACCAGCACGCCCGTCGCGTTCAACCCCTCGAACCTCATGATAACAGAGCTCGACCTCAGCGACAAGAAGCGCAAGGCGAAGCTCGAACAACCGGAGAAGAAGGAGTGAGCAATCATGGTCAAACAACACCTCAAACGCATCGCGACACCCAAGACGTGGAACATCCTCAGGAAGAGCCACACGTTCATCACGAGGCCGGACGCGGGGGCGCACGCCTACACGCACGCCACCTCGCTCAACACCGCCCTCAAAGAACTCATAGGGCTGACGAGGACGACGAAGGAGACGAAGAGGGCGCTGCACGAGAAGGAAGTCCTGGTGGACGGCAAGAGGCGCCACGACGAGCGCTTCAACGTCGGCTTCATGGACGTCATCAGCATCCCCTCCACGAAGCAGCACTACAGGCTCGGCTTCACCGAGAAGGGCAAGCTCACAGCCTTCGACATCCCTGAGAAGGAAGCGGGCCTCAAGCTCACCCGCGTCGTCGGCAAGCAGCACGTCAAGGGCGGCAAGATACAGGTCCAGTGCAACGACGGCCGCAACCTCAAGCTCGACAAGGCCGACTACACCGTCGGGGACTCGCTCCTCATCACCGTGCCGGGGCAGGAGGTCAAGCAGCACCTCCCGCTCAAGGAAGGCGCCAGCGTGACCGTCTACAAGGGCAAGCACACCGGCGCCCACGGCGTCATCAAGAAGCTCGAAGGAGACTCGGTCGAGATAGAGACCCCTGAAGGGCAGGTCAACACCAGCCGGGCGTACGCGTACGTCACCGGCGAGAAAAAACCAGCGATCAAGTGTTCACGATGAACCCCATGCAGAACGTCCGGATAGAGAAGCTCACCCTCAACGTAGGGGCAGGCAAGGACCAGAAGATGCTCGAGAAAGGGGCCAAGCTCCTCAAGAACCTCACAGGCATCGAGCCGGTCAAGACCGTCACGAACAAGCGCGTCCAGGCATGGCACCTCAGGCCAGGACTCCCCATAGGCGTCAAGATCACCCTGCGAGGAGCGCAGGCGGAGGAACTCCTCCCCAAACTCCTCTCAGCAAAGGAGAACGTCCTGAAAGAGACCTGCTTCGACGATCACGGCAACGTCAGCTTCGGCATCCCGGAATACGTCGACATCGAGGACGCCAAGTACGACCCGGACATCGGCATCATAGGCCTCCAGGCCAGCGTGACGCTCGACCGGGCCGGCTACAGGGTGAAGAAGCGCAAGCTCCAGAAAGGCAAGATCCCGGCCACCCACAAGGTCGGCAAGCAAGACGCCATAGCCTTCATGAAAGAGAAGTACGGCGTCACCACAGGTGAGGAAGCATGACCACATCCAACCACGCCAAAGTCCTCCAGCAGATCCAGAACAAGAAAGCGAAGCACGACCGCTACCTCAAGCACAACACGCCGAAAGACAGGAAGCACGGAGAAGCCTCCAAGCCCTGCTCCAGGTGCGGCCGGACCGGCGGGCACATCAGCAAGTACGGCATGAGCCTGTGCAGGCAGTGCTTCCGAGAGATAGCCACAGACCTCGGCTTCAAGAAATACAGCTAAAGGTGACCGATATGAACAACGACCCACTCGCAAACGTCCTCTCACACATCCTCAACTACGAGCGGAGCGGCAAGCAAGCCGTGACGACCAAGGACAACAGCAAGCTCATCAAAGGAGTCCTACAACTCATGCAGGACCACGGCTACGTCGGCGGATACGAGGAGACCGAGGACAGCAAGGGCAACACGCTCACCATCAACCTCATCGGAGCCGTCAACAAGTGCGGCGTCATCAAGCCGCGGTTCCAGATAGGAAAGGACGACTACGAGAAGTACGAGAAGCGATACCTGCCGAGCAAGGACTTCGGATTCCTCGTCGTCAGCACCAACCAAGGGCTGATGACCCACGTCGAAGCCAAAGAGAAAGGCATCGGCGGCACGCTCATCAGCTACTGCTACTAGAAGTGAACGACAATGGCACGAATAGACCTCCACGAGACCATCCCGCTCCCGGAAGGAGTCACGGCGACCGTGAACCCCCCGGCAGTCACCGTCAAAGGGCCTGAAGGAGAACTCACCAGAGAGTTCCAGGCGAAAGGCGTCACCATCAAGGCAGACCAGGAATCCATCACCCTGGAAGCCACGCAGGTGACCAAACCCATCAAGAACCTGTTGCTAACGTTCAAGGCGCACCTCAAGAACATGGTGCACGGCGCCAAGGAAGGATTCACCTACAAGCTCAAGGCGTGCTCCGGACACTTCCCCATGACCGTCGCAGCCAAGGACGGCAAGCTCGAGATCAAGAACTACCTCGGCGAGAAGGTGCCGCGAGTCCTCCGCCTCAAGGAAGGGGCTGACGTCAAGGTCAACGGAGAGGAGATCACCGTCAAGGCAGCCGACCGCGAAGTCGCAGGCCAGGTGGCGGCGGACATCGAGAACATCACCCGCAGGCCGGGCTTCGACAGGCGCGTCTTCCAGGACGGCATCTACATCACCGAGAAACCAGCCCGAGAAGTGTGATCACAAATGGCAGACGACAAACTCATCAAAGCGAAAAGGGACGCCAAGGCGCGCAAGCCCAAGTTCACCAGGACCGACTCCCACAAGAAGGACCGCGTGAAAGCGGGCACCTGGCGCAGGCCTAAAGGCCTCCAGAGCAAGATGCGACTCCACAAGAAAGGCTACCACCGGACCGTCGACACGGGCTACGGCACCCCCGCAGCCCTGAGAGGCACGACGAAGGACGGCCTCACCATCAAGCGCGTCGACAACCTCAAGGACCTCGAACAGCTCGACCCCAAGACCGACGCGGCCCTCATCGGAAACCTCGGCCGCAGGAAGAAGGAAGAGCTCATCAAGACAGCCCAGGAGAAAGGCATCACGCTCGCAAACCTCGCCGTCAAGGCATATCAGGAACAGACCAAGAAGCTCCAGGAGCTCAAGCAAAAGAAGAAGGAAACCCTGAAGCAGAAGGCTGAAGCCAAGAAGAAGGCCGAGAAGGCGAAGAAAGAAGAGGAAGCCACACAGGAGGAAGCCCCCGCCGAGCAACAGGCGGAGGAGAAGCCCTCCGACGACAAGGCAGCCCAGCAGGACCAAGCCACTCCTGAAGAGGACAAGAAGCAGCAGGAGAAAGAGGAGAAGGACAAGGTCCTCACCAGCAAGAAAGGCTACTGAAGTGATCACCCATGAAGACCAACATCCAGAAACGAATCGCGGCGGCGCTCCTGAAAGTCTCACCCAAACGGGTGAAGCTCGACCCGACCAGGGCCCCGGACCTCAAGGAAGCCATCACGAAGACCGACCTGCGAGGACTCGTCGGAGACGGCGCCATCAAGAAAGTGCAGAAGAAAGGCAGCTCCCGGTCGCGGACGAACAAGCTGCTCAGGCAGAAGTCCAAAGGCCAGCGCAAAGGCCCAGGCCACCGCAAGGGCAAGCAGACCACGCACACGCCGAAGAAGGACACCTGGATGGCCAAGATCAGAGCCCAACGAGGATTCCTCCAAGAACTCCGCGAGAAAGGGCTGATAGACCGGAAGACCTTCTCAGACCTCTACAAGAAGGCGAAAGGAGGCTTCTTCCGAAGCAAGAAGCACATCAAGCTATACATCGACGAGCACCGCCTCGTCAAGAAAGAGTGATGCTCCCATGACGCAACAGACCACGAGGAGGACCATCCCCTACCGCCGCAAGCGCGAAGGGAAGACGAACTACAAGAAGCGTCTCGAGATGCTCAAGAGCCGACAGCACCGGCTCGTCATCAGGAGGACGAACAAGCACATCGTCCTGCAAGTCACCGGCTACGACCCGGACGGCGACAAGGTCGTCGTGGGCGTGAGCAGCAAGGCGCTCGAAGGCATGGGGTGGAAGCACTCCACCAAGAACCTGCCCGCCAGCTACCTGACAGGACTGCTGCTCGCCAAGAAGGCGCAGGAGAAAGGCGTCAAAGGCGCCATCCTCGACCTCGGACTCCAGACACCCCTCAAGGGCTCCAGGCTGTACGCAGCCCTCAAAGGCGCCATCGACGGAGGACTCGACGTCCCGGCGTCGGAAGAAGTGTTCCCGACCGAGGACCGGCTCAAAGGATCGCACGTCGCCGACGAGCAGGTGCAGGAAAGCTTCACCAAGCTCAAGGCGACCATCGAAAAACAATGAACGGAAGGGCTTTATCATGAAAGACAAACGATCACCAAGGAAGGACCCCCGACGGGACCCGCGAGAGGATCTCGACAACTGGAAGCCCAAGACAGAGATGGGCATGAAGGTGAAGAACAAGGAGATCACCGAGATCGACGAGATCCTCGACAAGGGCTACAGGATACTCGAGCCCGAGATAGTCGACACGCTCCTCAACGTCGAGTCAGACCTCATCCTCATCGGCCAGTCGAAAGGAAAGTTCGGCGGCGGCCAGCGACGGGCCTTCAGGCAGACCCAGAAGAAGACGATGGAAGGCAACAAGCCGACCTTCGCAGCCTACGCCGTCGTGGGCAACAAGGACGGGTTCATCGGCGTCGGCCACGGCCGGAGCAAGGAGACCATCCCCGCCCGCGAGAAAGCTGTCAGGAACGCCAAGCTCAGCCTCTTCAAGATCAGACGCGGCTCGGGCAGCTGGGAAGACGCCGCAGCAGAGCCGCACAGCATCCCCTTCGCAGTCGAAGGCAAGTGCGGCTCCGTCGTCGTCAAGCTCATGCCAGCCCCGAAAGGCAAAGGACTGGTAGTGGACCGGGAGGTCGCCAAGATCCTCGAGATGGCCGGCATCAAGAACTGCTGGGCCAAGACGCGAGGACAGGCGAAGAACAAGGTCAACGTCATCAAAGCCACCGAAGCCGCTCTCAGACAGCTGGCGAAGATGAAGATCAAGCACGACCAGATGGAGAAGTTCGCCATCGTCGAAGGCGCTGAGCGCAAGACCGCCTCTGGCAAGGATGAGGAAGCCGCAGCCGCGGCGGAGAACGCAGAAGAACCCAAGGAAGGTGAGCAGGCATGAGCGACGCCAAGAGACTCGCAGCCATCCTCCTCCGAGGACGCATCGGCTTCAGCCAGCAGGCGAAGCGGACGCTCGACCAGCTAGGCCTGGAACGGAAGCACACCTGCGTCATCCTCGACGACAACCCGACGACGAGAGGCATGCTCCAGAAGGTCAAGGACGCCATCACCTGGGGCGTCATCGACGCCGAGACCGAGAAAGAGCTCCTCGACAAGCGCGGCGTGAAAGGCGCTGACGGCGAGACCAAGAAGCACCTCCACCTCAACCCGCCTAGAGGGGGGTTCGAGCGGAAGGGCATCAAGCAAGCCTACAGGAACGGCGGAGCCCTCGGCGACCGCGGCGAAAAGATCAACGAGCTCATCAAGAAGATGTTGTGATCCACCATGACCACTACCAAGCGCAGCAAGAACTCACGATACCGCGGGAGCAAGACGCACGGCGGCGGCTCCATGAAGAAGCGACGAGGAGCAGGCCACCGCGGAGGACGCGGAGCGGCCGGCTCTGGCAAGCGCGGAGACGCGAAGAAGCCGAGCATCTGGAAGAACACCCGCTACGCGGGCAACCACGGTTTCGTCTCCAAGACGAGGACGCGGAACGCCCCGGTCACCCTGGCGCACCTCGAACGGTTCACCAGGACGCTCCAGGACGAAGGATACCTCTCCGTCAAGGACGGCTCCCACTCGATAGACCTCGGCAAGGCGGGCTACACCAAATTGTTGGGAACGGGCCAAGCCACGAGGAAATGGGCCATCACCGTGCCGAACGCGACCGACGGCGCCATCGAAAAGGTTAAAAAAGCCGGCGGCACCGTCACCGTGACGAACGCCTCTGAAGAGGCGAGCGACGAAGGAGCGTAAACGATGGCATGGTATGACGGGTTCCTGAACAACCTCCCCGAAGTCGCCTCTCCGAAGGAGAAGCGGCTCGGCTTCAAGAAGAAGCTGACCTGGACGCTCACCATACTCGTCATCTACTTCGTGCTAGGACTCATCCCGGTGTTCGGGGCGGGCGAGAGCACCCTCCAGCAACTGGAGTTCATGAGCATCGTCCTGGGAGCCCAGTTCGGCAGCATCATCAGCCTCGGCATCGGCCCCATCGTCACGGCGAGCATCATCCTGCAGCTGCTCAACGGCAGCGGGTTGTTCAAGTTCGACATGACCACGCCGGAAGGCAAGAAGCGCTTCCAGGGCTTCCAGAAAATCCTCAGCATATTCTTCATCATCCTCGAGGCTTTCATCTACGTCAACCTCGGAGGCATCGCGCCGCGGGCGGGGGTGTCGCCATTATTGTTGGTGTTCCAATTGTTCCTGGGCGGCATCATGATCATGTTCATGGACGAAGTCATATCCAAGTGGGGCTTCGGCTCGGGCATCTCATTGTTCATCGCCGCGGGCGTGTCAAAGACGATCTTCACACAGCTGTTCAGCTTCATCAGCGAGCAGGGCAGCCCGTACTTCATCGGAAAGGTGTGGCAGGTCTTCCAGGCATTCCTCAACCTCGACGGCCAGACCGCAGGCCTGGCTCTCGGCGCCATCCTGGCGACGATAGGCGTGTTCGCATTCGTCGTCTACGTCCAGAGCATGAAGGTGGAGATACCATTGTCGTTCGGACGCATCAGGGGTCACGGCATACGCTGGCCTCTCAACTTCCTCTACACATCCAACATCCCGGTGATATTGGTGGCTGCGTTGCTGGCGAACATACAGTTGTTCGCGCGGCTCATCACCGGCAGCGCCAACTCCACCCTGGCGAACTGGGTGAGCGCGCCAAACCTCTTGAACGCCGGTCTGACGGGCAGCATCAGCGGCGTCATGCTCGCGCAAGGGTTCGTCTACCTCATGATAATGACTGGCGGCGCGGTATTGTTCAGCTGGTTCTGGGTGCAAACATCAGGCCTTGATGCCAGGAGCCAGGCCAAGCAGATCATGTCCTCCGGCTTGTCGATACCGGGTTTCAGGAAGGACCAGCGAGTGCTGGAACGACTGCTGAACCGGTACATCCAGCCGTTGACGGTCATGGGCGGCATCGCCATCGGATTGTTGGCCGGACTCGCCGATTTGACCGGTGCCATCGGCTCGGGAACCGGCATCCTGTTGACAGTCATGATCGTGTACAGGCTCTACGAGGAGATCGCGAAAGAGCACATGTACGACATGAACCCGATGATGCGGAAGTTCATGGGCGGCGAATAAAACATTTTTTTCCTTTCTCTCTTAAATACACGTCAAGGTCGTCCCTTGCAAGAGCCGTCAGCGGCAGGGACGTGGCAAGAGCGTTTTTTCCACCCGTTACGTTTTCCATTAGGTTTAAATAAGCCGAGGCTTCCCAGCCTGTCATGGTACTCGAAGGCGTCCTCGACCCGTTATTGTCACCGCTTCTCAGCTTGCCCTCGTGGGCGGCCATCCTCGTCATCAGCGCGGTCATCACGGTACTCACTACACTGGCGTACAAGTACCTCACCGACCAGAAACGGATGAAAGCCCTGAAGAAGGAGATGAAGGAGTACCAGAAGAAGCTGAAGAAGCTCTCCAAGGAAGACCCCAAGAAGGCGATGGCGCTCCAGAAGGAGATGATGGGGAAGAACATGGAGCTCATGAAGCACAGCTTCAAACCGACCCTGTACACGCTGATTCCGCTTATTATCATCTTCGGATGGCTCAACGCCCACATGGCCTACCATCCTCTCGAGCCGGGACAGCCGTTCAACGTCACCCTCGTGGTGGACGACGACGTCGCTGGCAACGTCACGCTCTCGACGACGCCGGCATTGCAGATCGCCCAGGACCAGGGCGCCACGCAGGCCATCGACGATGACAAGCTGTTGTGGACGCTACGGGGCGACCCGGGGGATTACCAGTTGGCCTTCACCCACTCGTCAGGCGCAGAGGCGTCTCAGACCATCACCATCACGTCCGAGACGGGCAACTACGTCCAACCGGTCCAGAAGCTCGACGCGGAGCCTTACAAACAGCTGGTTTTGGGGAACGAGAAGATCCGGCCGCTCGAAGGCGCGCCGCTCGTCGGCAACTGGGGGTGGATCGGCATCTACATCGTGTTCAGCATCGCCTTGTCGTTCAGCCTGCGGAAAGCGCTCGGCGTGGCATGAACATTTAAATAGTCAGTCTCTTTTTCTTGCTCTCATGGACGTCATCCTCTACACCGACCCCAAGACGACGCTGGCAACGCTCGGCTTCCAGCGGAAGCTCGGCGAAACAGAGGTGGTGGTGGCGTTCGCCAAGCACGAGAACGGCAACAAGGAAGTCCTGTCACACCTCGCGGTCGAAGGCTTGACCGTGAAGTCAGGGCTCGTCGTGAAGGACGGGCGGGAAGCGCAACGCTACGAGCAGAAGTATGATGTCATCATCGCGCCGGCGACGAGGGACTGCCTCGAATCCAAAGCCGTCGACATCATCTACCACGCAGAGCTCCTCGAGAAGAAGGACAAGACCCACCGGCGCGGCTCAGGGCTCAACCAGGTCGCGGCCAAGCTCGTCAAGGAGAAGGAGAAGACGTACGCGTTAGACCTGTCGCTCGTCCTCGACGGGAAGGAACGCGCCAAAATGCTCGGACGGATGCGGCAGAACAAGACGATACTGGACAAGTATGGCTGCAAGACGAGAGCGTACAGCCACGCGCAAACATGGACTGGCGTGCGGCCGCCGAAAGAAAGGGAATTCTTCAGAGAGAACCTGTAAGGTTCTCGAAAGGTTTAAATATGATAGCTGGGAGGAGAAGCTTGTGAGTGCCCTGGACGGTACTGTGCGTGTCATACTGGTGTGATGCTACGTGGTGAGCGAAAAGCATACCTCTCAAAGATTGCTACTCGTCCTACTCCTTACGCTATCGCTCGTCATGGCTGCCGAGTTAGGGAATGCGGAACTCCATCCATTGGTCTCATGCTCTGAGCAACCCTACACTTTCAAAGTGGTCACTGAAGGAAATACCGGCGAGGGCGATGGTTCTGTACAAGAGAATTATTTCCATAAGAATGATGCTGGTGTTGATAATGTCGAGGATTTCTGGAACGCGTTCCGGAACAAGCACTATGCTAGCAGCGACCGCCAAGACGAGTGCTTCGATGCGAGTGAGGAATTACGCCTCAGTACCAGAATTTGGACGACAGCCAGTACAGCCCACCAAGGATATCTTTACGTATTCGAGCCAATCGAAACCGTCAAACTAGGTCTGGACACATATTGTCACAATTCTCACAATATAAAATCTACAGCCCACATCTACATCCATCCCCTCACCTTCTCAGACTCGAGTGTTCCTCCAAACAATGACGACCTCAACTCATCAAGATACTTCTATAACCACGATCCTGGAAACTGCGGCGGTAGTTACACCTATGAGTCGAAGGAAATGTCACTTGACCCTGGAGTCTACTATATAGCCGTCGGCTTGGATCTTGACGACGAGGAAAATGATAAGAAAAAAGGAGAAAACGTCAACATGGACATCCAGTTTGATGACCACTCCTTGCAGGATTTGAATGATGGGGAAGAGTTCACCTCGGACGAATTTGTCATCTCCCACAACGCTATAGGAACAGGAGATCTGGCCTCAAAGCTCGAGCAATTCCGCGATTTCGACGAAGTCGGAGAATTCTGCAAAGCCGCGTACGGAGACGACTCCTGGATAGGCACCCACACGGACGACTATGACGATATCCCGGAACGATATCATTGCTGCGGTGACGACGAGGATGACAGTCACATACACAATGATTTAGTCTGTGCTGATGGACGATGGAAAGAAAACAATGCCGAAAGTTACTGTGAGGATAATATCCGGCAATCTCACAGCACGCCTTTCTTCTTGGAAGGCTCAGAAAGTATAACCTCTCATGACATCAATAGCTTGAATGATGGCTCTGACGGCTGCTGCGGAGACGACGCATTCATATGTGGACACCCCTACAGCGATGGATCTGAGGGTGGTGACGACTGCAACCAGTACTCCGGCGACATTGATGACTGGCTAGGGGATGAAGACTCCTGCGAAGATAATGGTTGCGAGTATATTCCTCCAAATATAGAAGGGGATGCTTGTCTGGAATATAAATGTCAAGGCGGCGAATTCGATTGCGGTCCTAATACCTGTAGTTGTGCTGATTATAATAATGAAGAAGATTGTAAGACTGTGGAAGATAACTCCGGTGATTACGCTTGTTCTTGGGAATGCCAAGACTCGACGTCTTGCAGTACTCGTGACGATCCGGAATCATTCGACGAATGCTCTGTCTGGGGAGGCTACGCGGTCTGCAGAAAGCCTATGGAGGACGCCTCCTGTGACGATTACTCCAGCGACATTTACTCTTACGAGCTTGACACCGCTTGTCAAGCTATGGGTTGCGAAGCGGAGGTCACAGCTGAAGGTTCCTTCTGCTCAGATTATAGTTGTCAGACGGTGCAAGGAACTTTTGTTTGTGATGGCTTTGATGACCCATATATCTGCGAGGATGTTTCAGGGAACCCCCATACCAACTCTAACCCTTGCTCCTGGGAATGCGATGAACAAACGAGCTGTGACGACGTCGACCCCCAAGAAGCCATCAATCATGAATCCTGTTCCGTATCATTAACCTGTTCAGAACCATCCCTGGATGACTACAACCAATGTGAACATCCCTATATCAATATCCTGGAAGAGAACTGTATCCGAAACCTCTCGGTCGAGGAGTGCGCCGATCTTGATATGGAAGAGTGCAGTTCTGTGGAAGGCTGTTCTGTATCTGAAACGTGTAAGGGTATCGAACCAATATCTAATTGGATATGCAGTTATTACAGCACTGAGGATTGCGGTGGTTTATGCCGCGTCGTGTCTGCATGTGTTGCTGACAACGACCAAGGAATCTTTCAAGGAGAATCCGAGAACCGCAAGATACGGCCTGACATCTGCGATGATATCGGTTCAGAAGACTGTCAGGAGAATCCTGCCTGCACCCTCAAGCAAAGTGCGCCGGTCGAGACCACCAGTTCAGACCATGCCTACGTCTCATCAGACCAGCAATACTTCTGCAACCAGGATTACAGCGATAAGTCAGGAGCCAACAACGGCATCACCTACGCCGACGACGGTGCCTGGAAGTGGTGGTCTGCAGAAGGCCTAAGGCATCCTTTCAGGATCCACGCCGGCTTGGAGCGGGACTTCGTCTCCAACGCTGAATCATGGTTCGCCTGCGACGCTGATAATGGCTACGAGGGCAACGCAATCGAGTCTGATGAGTACGAAGTCTTACCTCCTACCGATACCGATATCGCTTTCGATTCTTTGTGCCCGTTGCGGAAGGCTGATGACGTCGACGAATCATTGCCTTCATTCTCGCTCTCTCAAATCGAGGGTTGGAGCAACTACGTCCTGACGAACGAGAACAATTTTTGTGAACCGCTCGCAGAACTTGATGAAGATGAGTTGCAGGGTGAACTAGAACATTATGTCGAAAAATTCGAAAATGAGCTCACTGAAGAGGATGTGTCGGCTCTGGCTGAAGAATTCATGGGGTGCTGCTACCACCCAAACGCAGAAACCACCCATGACTTCGAGGAATTCTTCGAACCCTCCGTGAGTGTCAGTTGCGACGGCTTCGAGTGCAGGCCCCTGCGGGACTTTGAAACAGAGGATGAAGACAATGGTAATCCGCCAGCGTCTGATGACATCCTCAAGGACGAAGGGTTCGGCCACTCCTACCCGCGTCAGACCGGTTTATCGTGCGCTGAGTTCGGAGCCTCTTTCAACCAGCCCTCCGAGCCATGCGATGAGGTGTGCGTCTCTCTCGACCCAAACCTAGGATTCCTCGTCGATGCTAGAGACGGTAAGTGCTGCTTCGGAGGGTACTGCGAGGAAAGCCCTGGTGATCAAACTTGTTCCGAGCTCGGAGGAGCCGGCGACTCAGTCGTCATACCTGAAGGTTCAGAAGACTTCGTCTGCCATGGGGATATCGTAGACAGCGCCGACGGCGATTGTTGCGTCGGGCGTTGGGGCTATGCCACCTCGGAAGACGAGTCCGAGGGAGAAACACCCGCCATCACGTGCTACGAAGGACTCGACGGCCGGCCGATGTACGCCGAGTGCTGCCACGAGAGCCAGTGCTACAACATCGACACGTGGAGCTCCCTGTCCCGAGCCCTCGGCCCCGACAACGGGCGCGTCTTCGGCACCGGCACCCAACTGCACACCGTGCTCAGCTTCGACCAGGCTTCCTTCGGAGGGTATGGGAACCTCACGGATTATATGAGGAGTATCACCATAAGTGATGAGGAACATGAATCCGATGTCCGTCTCGGAGCGGTTCCCGATCTCATGAAAGGGACCTGGAAAGAAGACGACGTCCTCGCCTTCGACCTCCGATACCAAGGCCCTCACAAGCCAAGGAACCTCATCCTACGAGGAAATGGTGATGATGCGGATTCTTCCTTCGAGCTCGAAGACCACCTCGTCCTCGACAGGCTCATCCCGAACCACTGGCACCACGTCGAGATAACATTCGAAGAAGACCTGCCTGACGCCGAAGAGCTATACCTCTACGTCAAGAACGTCACGCCGCTCCGCGAAGGCGACGAGACCAGGGTCGTCGTCGACAACGTCGTCCTCAAACCAGGCGGCGAAGACCCCATGTACTGCGCCGGGCCGGCGAACGAGTGGCTGGAAGACCTGATAGTCGAAGAAGGATCAAACCTTGAAGAAACCCATGCCGAGCGCTTCGCGTGCAACGCCCAGCTCAGCGCGGGCTGGACCGGGACTTCGTGCTGCGGCCGCACCTACGAGGACGAGGCCGACGTCAATCCTGACGAGACAGACTTCACACGAGGAGAGTACTTCCTCGACACCGAAGCGGCTTGCTGGGGGGGCGTCCGCGTCAAGGATGACACCCCGGTCAGCCGGGCGTACGGCAACAACCCCGGCTACTGGTCACACCTCCTCTACAAGAAGGCGGGTGGCGAGGGGAAGATGTGGAGTTGCGGCGAAGGATCCTTCGAAGCCCCTTATGAAGATGATATGAGTGCGTACGGTATCGATGAGAATGATGACGGCACCTACACCATCAGCCAGGTAGGAGGCAGCGGTAGTGCCCAAGACCTCGTGGTCGAAGAGGTAGACCACTTCAGCATCCTCGGACACTGGTACTGCGACCCCTCAGACCAGTGGAAGCCGCTGGGCGACGTCGCCCGCGTCAAAGCCCTCGCCTCAAAGCTGTACGGCATGGCCGGCGACGACTACACCCTCCACTGCGACTACTACGACCTCGAAGCGCAACCTCTCAACAGCACGAGCCTCGCGGCTCTCGGGACGCCGCTAGGAACACCGGGCGACAACGCCACCCACGCCTGCGTGCTGCGCAACGAGACTGACGACGGCCAGCGAGTCTACCTCGCACTACCCCTCCACCAGGCGACCGACGTCAACGAGTTCATAGCATCGCTCTACCGGACGTACTACCCGCTCAACGGCAGCGACGACCCTCCTGACTGCGCGCTAGACGGCGAAGGCAACACCATGCCGGACGACATCATACTACAAGGATCCTCCGACGACTTCTTCGTGGAGTGCATGGGTTCAGACGAGCTCCACGCCTCCTACAACAAGCCGCTCGAACTACTACTCCTCAGCATCGACGAGCCACCCACACAAGGATTCCTGGCCTCGCTCTGGGAGTCGGTCAAAGGATTCTTCATCGACATGTTCCTCGGAGAAGGCGAAGGCACAAGCGACGCCGAACCCACCACCCTCCCCTTCCAATCAATCCAAGGCGATTACACCTACCTCTACCTGTCCGAGAACGGTTCCAAACGGGTACGCGGCATCATGGAACACGACGAGAACAAAGAGGATTGGTTCGTACGCGTCGACTACGAAAACCTCAGCGGGAGCGTGGAACCGCTCGTCGAAGGGTACAGGGCTTCAGGATTCACCCCGAGCGACGCGAAGCGTTGCAGTTCCGGCCCCAACCAGACGGTCTTCCTCAGTTTCAAGGATGACGACGCCGCAGGGGTTGACTGGCGATACCTCACCAGTAACATACGCCTCGACGGCGAGGGCGATCCCGGCAACTTCGCCTCGGACTCCTCGTGCTGGCTTCACAACGGCCGGATAGACCTTGACGAGGAGTGCGACGACACGTACGACCAGCCTTACGAGATAGTCGCCATCGCCGATGAATATGAGGGTAAGGAATACTGTACGAATGCGCAAGCAATTGAGAAGCTCTGCATCGACGGAGAACTCAGCGACGCGTCCTGCGGCATCGACAGCTACCGGCTCTACGTCACGAGCGACCCCTATACCGGAGACCTCGGCGGCGTCATGGGAGCTGACGAGAAGTGCCGCGCAGCCGCCCGGCAAGGGTCGATGGGCGACGATGTCATCACACGAGCCGCGCAGGCAGTCATCTCAGACGGCACGCTCGGCGCGGACTCCCGTTTCGAAGACGAAGTCCATGTGTGCTCCAACGTCGACGTGCCTTGCTCGAAGAACGACCCCTTCGGTAGCGACACGTATGTCACAGACCTTTTCCGCAAACAAGGCTTTTCAGTCGGCAGCGGCGGCAGATCGTTCTTTTACGACGAGTACGGTGATCTGATGAGCACCGCCGAGTTCTGGACCGGGTCTAGTAGCGACGGCTCAACCCATAGTTCAGGAAACCACTGCGACGAGTGGACCTCCTCGTCGCGAGATGTCTACGGCGTGTACGGCTCGTCCTCTTACTCTGTGGATGGCAGTTGGCTCTTCAGTAGCGTTGATAGCTGCGATGACGAACGTCACCTCCACTGCCTCGTGCCGGTCGGGGATTCTCAGTGAAAGAGCAGGGTTCTTGATAAGAGGGCAAGAGACGATTCCGAACCTATAAGAAGAATGCTTATAAGAACCCTCCTGTGCAGGCCACTGGTCAGACCAGCATTTTCTACAAGCCCTTTGCGAAGCGAAGAACTTTAAAACGCGTCTTCCCTATGGTTTTCCTATGCGCAAGCCAGCCGTCGCGGGAATGTTCTACCAGAAAGGAGAGGTCAGCCTCCAACGACAAGTCCAAGGATGCTTCGAGGGGGAGCGCGGCCCGGGCGCCGTCCCGCCAGCGCTCCAGAAGCAGAAGCAGTCGGAGCCGCCGAAAGCGGTCATCGCACCCCACGCGGGCTACGACTACTCCGGAGAGTGCGCGGCGTGGGCGTACAAGGCGGTCGGCGACGCCCCCAAGGCTGACGTGTACGTCATCCTCGCGCCGAGCCACAAGGCGTTGCGCTCAGGACTCACCCAGCAGACGTTCGAGACACCCCTCGGCATGGTCCGAACCGACCAGGACCTCGCCCGACGGCTCCTCGAGAAAGGCACCATACGAGAGGACGACGGGCTCCACGAGGAGGAGCACGCCATCGAGGTGCAGTTGCCGTTCCTCCAATTCGTGCAGTCCGACGTGAAGGAACAGATAAAGATATTGCCGGTCCTGGTCAGCCACGACCTCGACCTACAGCAGTTCAGCATCGACCTTAAGGAGGTGTTGGTCGACACGGGCAAGAAAGCCGTGTTCATCGTCAGCACCGACTTCACCCACTACGGACGGAACTACCGCTACGTCCCGTTCAGCAGCAACATCCAAGAGAACATCGCCAGGCTCGACAAGGGCGCGTTGGACCTCATCAAGCAAGGAGACGCGGAAGGACTCCAAGCCTACGTGGAAGAACACCTCGCCACCATCTGCGGCTCCGACGCCATCGCACTACTGCTCAAGACGGTCAAGTTCTCCAGAGCGCACCTCGAACAATACTACACGTCAGCCGTCGTCACGGGCGACGAGCGCAACTCGGTGAGCTACGCCAGCGTGGTCTTCCGATAACAATGAGTTGTCGAATATCTACCAAGAGTTACGCAAGCCTTCGCGTTCTATAAACAACCTTTCCGAACTATAAGAAAAATACTTGCAAGAGGCATCCAGACGCTACGGCCACGGCAAGGACAGGGCGTGCTTCAAACAAGGACAAAGGATAACCCTTAAAAACAAGCGTCTCCCAAGCAAGAACCATGCCAAAGAAGAGGTGGCGCCGGCTCAAAGGCCAAGCGACGATATTCGTCGTCCTAGGACTAGTGCTCGTAGCGGTCTTCGCATTCGCACTCTACGCGCGCAGCCTCCTCACCACCGACCGGGCCCAGCAGGAAGCCGAACGGATACTGACGGACGTCATCCAGACGAACAGCATCAACTACTACGTCGAGAACTGCCTGGAAGACGTCAGCGCGGACGCCATCCGGCACGCGGCAGCCAGAGGGGGGTTGTCCTCAGACCACGAAGGCGATCCATGGCAAGACCACTTCCTCTACAACGACACCGGACAAGTATACGAGGTGGCGTACGCCATCAAGCCGAACGACCGGTGCGACGAGGTCTCCCTCGACCCGCCCCCGTACCCGCGCCCCCGAACAGAGCTCGAAGACCTCTACGGCATCTACGAGGGGTCCTCGTGCAAGAGCGACCGGCTCTCAGGATTCCTCGGCAAAGCCGCCCTGCCCAAGCTCTGCTACCTGAAAGGCGCGAACGCGTTCCGAGAGACCCCCGGACATTCGGCCTTGGCGTGCAAGACCAACGCCTACACGCTACGAGACGACAACATCCAGAACGACCTTCAGAGGAACATCACCGAAGGGCTCAAGACCTGCGCCGACTTCTCGCTCTACGAAGACATCCTCGGACACAACATCACGGTCCACGAGGACGAAGCGAACACGACGGTCATCTACGGCCAGGACAAGGTCCACGTCACCGCCACCTACCCGTTCACCGTCAGGGTGTCCGACGGCCAGACGGTCGTCGCCATGAGAGAGTTCTCCTACACGTCACCCTACCGTCTCAAACAGGTCTACGAATACCTCATCAACCTGGTGAAGAACGACAACAAACGCTACGATTTCAACCTCACGGAGAGCTACGACGACGTCGACGGCTACGACCCCTCATTCGACGTCACCGTCATCCAAGACCCCTGCGCAGACCACGAGGACTGCCCCGAGAACGGACCCTTATACGACGACGTCATACGCTTAGAAGACCGGCGGGAAGACGCCCGCGTCGACAACCGGACACTCGTGTTCCACGCCGCCATCAGGAACCGCCGGCCGGCACTCGACTACATCCACGAGACGGGGAACTCTGACTACGACCTCCAAGCACGGGAAGACGACACGCTCTGGCTCACCCCGGAAGGCTACGACCCCGACGACCGAGGAGTCTCATACCACTACAAAGGGTGGAAGGAGACCTGGGACGCGCAGTACAACTTCGAATGCGCCGCGAGTTGCACTACGACGGAGTGTCTCAGGACAGAGTGCGTCGACGTCGACGAAAGCGTCGAGCCACACAACTGGACCGAATCGCAACCATACATTGACACCAAGCAGGACGCGAAGATAAACCTCACGCGCAACGACACCGGACTCCACAACGTCACGATCACGGTACGAGACGACACCGGGTTGGAAGACTTCCAGGTCGTCAGGATACTCGTGTACGACCTCCCGGTCGCACGGCCGAACGGCACCAACATGATACCAGGCATCAGCGACGAGTACGCCAGCCTCGAAGACCCCTACCTCCTCAACGGGAGCGAGAGCACCGCCAGCCAGGTCATGAACGAACCCCTCACTACGTGGATATGGACCGGGGGGCACGACGGCGAGCGCACCTTCACGATAAAAGACAACGACCACCTCTACCTCCTGCCAGGAACAGGCACCTTCTACCACCTGCAAGATGGAGACTTGGGTTCGGACGACATCACCCAACACCCTTTCAACACCACCCATAACAGCCTTATCGAAGGTCTTGACTACACGGTCAACCTCACCGTCGGATCCTCGAACTTCTTCAGCGACCCCTCAAGCTTCACACTCGACGTCAGGCAATGCCTCCCGGTACGCAACGACACACACCCCCACCCCTACCCGTACAACGACACGGACAGCACCTCCTACGAGCACGCGTGCTGCCTCGGAGATACCGATCCTGAAGGCGAGCCAGACTCCAATGAATGGGGCGAGATCGCACTAGAAAGCACCGCGTGCTTCACACACTCCGAGACAGGAATCCTCGACGATCTATGGGATGTCCATAAAGGATTAGAAAGTCTTTACAACAATCCTGAGATTCAATTCCCTAATAATATCGATGATGACACGACGTACTTGAGATATTCTTCCAGTCAGATCGAAGCCCTTCAGAACCTTGAAAGAAATTTTCACGATGCTTCGGAAGCTCAGAAGGAGTACCAGAACGACCCCTTCAACCTCACCTTCACGCGCCACTGCGACGGCAAGAGAGGGAACACCTGCACCGGCGACGCGGAAGAAGAGTACCGGCAACTGCAAGAATGCGATGACTACGAGGAGGAAGGCCAGGACGAGCGGTGCTCCGGAGCCGAAGGACAAACCTGCAAGTATTACAGCTATAGTGATGGTTATCCTAGGACATTCGAACAAGAACACAAACTCCCTGACATAGACGGCAACACTGCCGACGGCATCTGCAACGACCACGAGCAATGCGCAGACCCTATGGAAACCAACGGCTACAGCTATGATAACGACCCGAGCGATGGAGTACACCTCTGCCGAGGAGGCTGCGCCGAAGAACAAGGATGCGTCGCACCCGTAGAGTGCCAGTGTGACATCGACACGTGCGGCGCCGAGTGCGAACCAGGCGACTCGACGTACAACCATCCTTCATCCTTTTCACCCCAAGACCTAGGCCAGGCCTCCTGCGACCACAGCTGCAACAATGATGACTGCGAATATAAGGTTACCGACGAACCTTGCCCGCCGTACTGCATCCACACAGACCAAAACCCTGACAGCTACGAGGACTGCGCCTACACCCGGACCGACTTCACAGAGGACGCCTACTGCCACTATCACCAAGGCGTGATCGATAGCGGGGACTTCTCAGCCGTATGCACCCAACATGGCTGTCGCCTCCCCAAAACCGAAGAGCTCAGAGCAGACTTCTGCGACACCTGCACACTCCAACAAGGACGGGTCGAAGGAGCAGAATGCCCCGCCCCCGGCTCGATGGGGACGACGAACCAGAACTTGAACACGTGCTACTACACCGCTGACGGCGACGACTTCAACCAGCGGTGCACCTCCTCGGGAGTGTGTCGCCTCTACACGGACGACGTGGAAGACGACCACGAGGACTGCCTAGATACGGGTCAGACTGGCGTGACGTGCACCCCGACAGGCGTCGAGTGCTGCGACGAGGAAGACGATGATTGTTTCGAACCGCGCTAAACCCGTAAGTTTTATAAAGGGAAATGCTCCTAAAAAACCTATCACCGGTGTGAGCGGCAAATCCCATGGTACGCGTCCATCATAAGCACTCTCAGCTATTACTCTTCCTCCTAGCGTTCACCATACTCGGAGCGGCGACCGCCACGGCCGAAGGGTGCTGCATCCCTGACAAAGAGTACCCAGGAGAATGCGTGGACGAGGACCAATACTCCTCCCTCATAGGAGATGATATGAACGAGTCAGCGTGCGGTGACATAGGGTACGAATGGGAAGACCAAAACTGCACCGAAGTCGAGGAGTGCACGACAGGATGCTGCTGCGACAACACGGGAGGGTGGAGCTTCATCGCACAAGCATCATGCGACGAAGAGTCAGACGACACGAGCAAATTCGTCCCTGCGAACGAGGACGACGATTGCATCACCGCGTGCAGCGACTCGGAGGAAACCTACACCATCGATGTTGTCGTCGAAGGCCCTGACGGGTCCCCGCTCGCAGGCGTGAACGTCACGCTCGACGTGCCATCCATAAAAAAAGAGACCGGGCCTGACGGCACCTTGACATTCAATGATGTCGAACCAGGGGGAAAAATCCTGAAAGCCGACAACGGCACCTGCACGCAAACAGAACACCCCTACGTCAACCAAGACCTCGACTACACCATAACGCTCAACTGCACGGCCGGCGGAGGCGAAGACGCCTGCACCCCTGACTGGGAGTGCGGTTACGACGACGACACGGAATGCGGCCGGAGGTACGACTACTGCAACGACGCCTCGGACTGCACCGACTACTCATACCAGGACTACTACGAGGAAGTCCACGGCGAGACGAAGCCGCTACCTTTCAATCCCTGCCCCGTGACCCCTGACACGTGCAACGACGACGGGACGCTGGATGAAGGGGAAGCCTGCGACGGCGACGAGTACAGGGATGGCAAGGACGCCTGCGAGGACTACGGCTACGACGGGGGAGACCTGTCGTGCAACGACTGCAGGGTAGACCTCAGCGGGTGCGACGCCTGCCCGCAGTCCGACCCCGACTACTGCACCGAGACGCAATGCAACGAGTGCGAAGTGTGCGAAGACGTCTGCGGACAGACAGAATGCCTCGAAACCAGCCCTGAAATCCAGAGCATACGATACCCTGAAGAGACGGACGAAGCCATCGTCACATGGACCTTCGACCAGGAGTGCTACGACGCCATACGGTCATTCACCATCCGCATAGAAGACGACTCCGAACCCTACAAGGACATCGTCATACCGAACACTGACAACGACGTCTTCACAGGAGGAGCGACCTCGACCTTCTCATACGACGAGATAAGCGGGCTCGACGAGGACACCAACTACTGCTACACCGTCGAAGCCAGCCTTCAAGAGAACGGCCAGGAAGACACCACGACCTCAGACGAGGAGTGCTCCAAGACCGGTGACGAGGAGTGCATGCAACCACACCCCGACGAGTTCTGCATCGGAGACGTCCGGAACAGGTGCGACGACCACAACAACCTCGACCCATTCAAGGACTGCGCGGAGGAAAACCAGCTCTGCTTCGGACCGGACGCCCAAGAGAAGACCGCCTGCTCCGACAAGACCGTCTGCCAGCTCTGCAACGGGCTGTTCGGCATGTACGGCTACCTCACACCGCAAGGAAGAACTTTCGAGGTACCCTTCCTACGACCAGACGCTGACGAGACCCTCTCTACCGATTGCGACGACTACCGAATCTACCCGCAAGGAGGCGACGACCTCCCTGCCTGTCGGGACGACCGCACACGGACGGCCACCGACGAGCTAGACACCTGCGGGAACGTCCACACGTGCTACGACTACACCACCAAAGGCTCCTGCACCGACAACCAGTGCAACAAGGAAGGCCTCGAGAACTGCGAATGGCAACCCTTCCCAGAGGAATCCGACGAGCTGGGACTAGGCGTGTGCAAGCCCGCAGAAGGAGCGCCCGCATGCTCCCGCTGCAACGAGGACGACCACGTCCTCCCAGCATGCACGGAACAACTATGCGGACTCTACGCCACCGGAACAAACCCTGACGAGAAGTGCTACTACTCGGGAGACGGCAGCGGAGGAGCATGCCTCTCCAAAGCCGAAGCCAGCTGCGAATCATACAACAACAAGCAAGACTGCACCGGCAGCCAGACGTACGAGCTCAACATCACCTACAGCACCGAAGAAGGATACGAATCAAAACCCGTCGGAGGTACGCACGAACGGACGAGCCTCACGGAAGACCCCTTCGCATTCGGCGTGTGCGAGTGGGACCAGGAAGAACAGTCCTGCGTGAAGAACGCCGACCACTACGAGGAAACCGACTGCACTCCCAAGACGAGGAGATCATACCCCGACTGCGTCCGAGACACCGAACAACCCGAAACGCACGTCGACTTCCTCACACCATCAGACCAGCCCTGGAACCTCGAGCACCCTGTCTACAGCGCCCACAACCTCTTCACCTTCCGCGCCAGCGACAACCTCTTCCCCCAAAAAGAGATAGACACCTATATCAGCTATAACGAGACCGGCCACGACTACCCCGACCTTGAAGCAGACAATTTCGAAAACGCGTACGCACAAGACCTTGACGGAACATACAACCTGGCCTACTACAGCAAAGACGCCAGCCAGAACCTCGAAGAAGTCCAAACTCACACCGTCACGTTCGACAACACCCCACCGGAGCTCGAGAGCATCGGGAACGAGACCACACCCTACCTCATAGCAGAAGACGAGTGGCGCACCAACCTCACGATAACCTACACCGTCAAAGAACCCCACGGACCCATCACGTGCGAAGGACGACTCTACTCCGACGGCCAGACAGACCTGGGCGGCGACCGGACCTACCACGCCAGCCAAGCCTCAGGCAGCGTCGAGTTCACGCAGGACTACCACCAACTACCCGACTCCACCTACACCTTCAAACTCACCTGCACCGACCACGAATCCCTCAACAACAGCGAAACCTACACGCACGACATCACCATCGAAGCGGACAAGAGCATCACCGACCCGCAACCGCACCGCGAAGTCTACCCTGGAGACACCACCAACGTGACCATCAGCATCGAGACGCCACGCAAACAAGCCGAGTGCCGCTTCAGCAAACAGCACGACGAGCCAGCGACCCAAGAAACCGGTGCCGAGGAATTCACAACCGAGGACGGCCACCACCACGAATACACCCTGGAAGATCTCGAGCCAGGATTATACTACTACCACACCGGATGCGAGTTCGAAGACGGCAAGGTGACAGAAGGCAACGGAGGCGACATGATACTGTTCAGCATCGATGACACGCCACCGGCCACCACGCTATGGGACGACTACCACGACGAGCCTTTCGGACCGTCCTACTGGAACGACACCCGACAACTCAGCCTCGCTGCCGAAGACAAAGACCCCTCACTACAGCTACAGACCGTCGACGGAGAAGTCCTCTGGGACGGCAACGCCGGCGAGACGACCACCCACTACTGCTTCAACTACAACCCTCAGCCGGGCTCGTGCGAGTTCGAAGCATACGAAGAACCATTCCGCCTGACGGCAGATGACAGGCCAGGCACGCACATCCACTTCTACTCCCAAGACAGGCACGGGAACGAGGAAGAAGAGAACGTCGAAAGCCTCTGGCTACGAGACCTCCAAGTCTACCTACAAGGAGTCGAGATTTGCACGTCAGAAGGAGAATGCTTCTATCCGCAAACACAGCCCGAGTGAACCATGACAAAAAAGAGGCAATCATGTCAGCAACCAGAGCCGCAGGTATACTCATCCTACTCGTCGCCCTAGCACTAGTTGTAAGCGGACAAGAAGGGGACAGCTACGCCGACTCGGAGGTCATCACCTACGAGCTCGAAGAACCCTTCCCGAACGCCCAACCCACGATCAAGGTCGGCTTCGGAGAAGAACCGGTCGACGTCACGAGCTACAACCTCGCCTACGACAAGGAAGGATACGACATCTCAACACTCCCAAACCTAGAACAACATACTGATGACCAACGCAACTACGAATTCACGCTCCCAGATGACAAATACCTCATCTCAGAAGACTACCGCTTCACCGCCGAAGCCGAAGACGCTGACAACAACATCGTCACAATCAACATCCTCTTCACGGTCGAGACCCAAGAACAACCCATATACCTGGATAAGCCCGTCAACCACCACCTGGAAAACACCACGTTCGGCGTCGCGAACCACACGCCACCCTTCAACCTCTCCATACGACTGCCGGACATCCCGGCGGAGAACTGCAAGTGGGCCCTCGCAGGCGTGATAGACGACGGCAACCTCGAACCGGAGAGCCTGTACAACTTCCTCGGATCAGAAGCGGATTTCGAAAACCACGGCCCTGACAACAAGACCTTCTACAACGAGGACTTCGACCGCCAACCGTCAGGATACCAGGAAGGAACCCTCTACCCAGTCCTCATCGTCTGCAAGGAAGTCACCGGCAACTACACCCGGGGAGTCGTCAGCACCGGCTACGACACCACACCGCCGGACATCACAGCACGAGCACAACCTTCCACCATCGACGACCCCAACCACGTCGAGAGCACCCTCAACGTCACCACCGACGACCAAACGGTCTGCAACCACACCACGACGACCTATCCCTCAGATGACGAGCGCTACCAGCTCGACTTCCCGCCAGCCACGGTCAGAGACATCCACGACTACACCACGAACATCCTGACGACGCTCGACTTCAACATGCTCAAGCAAGAACCACCCCCTCAAAACCCTCCCTACGAGTACGAGTTCGACACGACATGCGAGAACATCGCAGGCTTCACAACCACGACGACGACCCCCGTCACGATAGAATACGACGCCGGCATCACCATCACCAAGAGCCAACCGCCGCGCTACGCGTCAGAAAAGAACATCGACTTCGAGTTCGAGACCAACTGGCGATCAGTGAACTGCACCCTCACACTCGACGACGAAGAACACGACCTGGAACGAGAAGGAACCACGCACTCAGAAACACTCCCTGTCACGGCAGGGACCCACGACTACACCGTGACGTGCGACCACGTCACACGCCCATCCACCACCGAAACATACACGCTCACGATCGACGACCAACCCCCGGGAGACGTCAACATCACCACGGACGACTACATCTGCGGGGGTGACGCCCTAGACGCCACGTTCGAAGCGGAAGACAACGAGGACGGCTCAGGCATCGACCACTACAACTACACCATCGAACAGCAAGGAGATACGCTCGACGAAGGCGAGGCCGACGACGGCGTCAGCGTCGCTATCATCCAAGAGGAAGGCAGCGAGATCACCATCACCGCGAAAGCAGTCGACAAGGCCGGCAACGAAGGCCCGGAGAAGACCAGGACTGCCACCTACACGACACCAGAAGACCCGCACTGCGACCGCACACCCCCTGAAACATGGGCTGACACCGAACCAGCCGAAGCGGGAGAAGGCATCAACGTGACGATACGATGCGAAGACGCAGGCAGCGGGTGCGCTGAGAACGACCAGGCAAAAACCTACACCCTCTCTCCCACGGAAGACTGCGACACGGCGAACACGACAGCCTACACCGGCACGACCCGCACCGTCGGCCAACCATTCACCCTACGAGAGAACGCCAAGCTGTGCTGGTACGTGGAAGACCAAGCCCAACCGCCCAACCAAGGGTTCGGAGACACCTCACTCACCGGAGACCTCGGCATCACCCTCGAAGAGCCGCAGTTCGGCATCAGCCCAGACAAGGAATTCGCCTTCAGCGTCAGCACAGCCCAAGAAGCCACGTGCAAGCACGCAGAACACCTAGACCAGTACGACGACCGGAACGACCAACAACTCTACAACAGCATCCCCGACGACAGGGAGTTCGACACCACCGGCGGCACCACCCACACCGTCACGGGCTTCGACGAGCTCAGCACAGGCGCAGAGTCAAGGACAGTCGACTGGCTCGTCACCTGCACGTCAAACGACGGGGAGCTCTACGGCTCCGAAACGTACAGCCTCGGCTACGACACCACCGGGCCTAACATCACCATCACAGCAGAACCCAACCCCCTCGTCGAACCAGACCACGACCACGCCACCCTCACCATCGAGACCGACGAGCCAGCCCTCTGCACCTACCTCCAGCCAGCGAGCAACCCCTACCCCCTTCCAGGCATGACGCCAGTCCCGTACAGGTACAACTTCAACGACCCGGACAGCAACAGCCACACAGACCTGGACGACCGAGACCAGTACCAGACGAGCTACCAGACCCGGATACCCGAAGACGACGCCTACTTCCTCTACACCGGCGCCTACACCACCTACCTCTACGACGTCACGTGCACCAACCTGGCAGGCAGGGAGGCGAGAGCCACGGAAGACGTCATCGTCGACCCGCCCAACGGCCTCGCAGTCACCATCCACACGCCAAACCAGGTCTCGACCAACAACGTCCGCATCAACGCCACCACAGTCCTCCAAGCAGAGTGCACCTACAGCATCGACGGCGCCGAAGCCCAAACACTCCGAGCGACCGACGAGAACCACCACCACGAGACGAACACCAGGCTCGAAGACCGGAAAAACCCCTACCGGCTCGTCATCAACTGCCAATCGACCACGAGCGCACAACTCTCAGGATCGGCCGAGAAATCCATCCGGGTCGACACGAAACCCCCGACCAGGACGAACATCACCGCCGTCGGAGCCACCTGCGGCCTCGACGAAGCACCCAGCATCAGGATGCAATCCAGCGACGGAGACGGCACCGGCATCCACCACTACGAGTACGAACTCACAGCGGGAGGCGAGACCGAGACGCGCACGACCAGCCAGGAACGGATAGAACTACCCCTCAGCACGCCGCTCCAACAAGGAGACACCTACCAAGTCAAAGCCAGGGCGGTCGACGACGCCGGCAACCAAGGAGCATGGTCAAAAGAAGCCACCATCGAAGCGACGGACGAGAACGACATCCGATGCGACGAGACCGCCCCGACAGGCTGGCCCGAACGCCAAGACACGTCGAGCGGCGCGGACATCACCATCCACTGCACCGATGACGAGAGCGGGTGCGCCGACTCCTACGAGTACGCCCTCATCAACCAAGGACAGACGTGCGACGACGCCCAGTACCAGAGCAGCAGCCCCGGCATGACAGGCGACGCGTACGACGAGCCCGTCACCATCACACAAGACCAACGGCTCTGCTGGCGCGTCAAGGACGAGGCCGGCAACACCTACACGCCAGGACAACCGCTCGACATCACCGTCAGCCTCGACATAGAAGCGGAAGAGCCAAGCTTCGGCATCGGCGCCGAGGAGACCTACAGGCTCGCCTACACGACGAGCAGGGCGGCCGAGTGCAAGATAGGATTCCTCAACCCGAACCACCCCTCCACGCTCAGCGAATGGTACGGACAACTACCCATAGCATTCGACCGGACAGGAGGCTCCCGCCACGTCATAGAAAACTTCAGCATCACAGAAGCGGGCGCCACCGCCTGCCAAGGCGAAGACGAGTGCACGCAAGCAATGGCGGTCATCTGCACCGAGAACGACCGCTACCACTACACCGTCGACCGGCTCGGCTACGACAAGACCGCACCGAGCCTCAACGCCCGCGCACGACCCAACCCTGTCAGGGAACCCGGAAACCTACAATCAACCCTGTACGCCGAGAGCGACGACGACGTGTGGTGCCGGTACGAACGAGACGACACCGGCGAGTCGGAGAGCTTCAGCCCAAACCCCGACATTGAAGACCGGACACAATACAAGCCCGACCACGAGAAACACCTCGGCTACTTCACACCACCAGCGGAAGGAGAGACGAGCTACACAGCCCCCTACAAGGTGACGTGCGTCAACCTCGCAGGAACCCAAGCCACGAGGGACGTCGACCTCACAGTAGCCCCGACCAACGAGGTAGGCATCACCATCCACACCCCCGCAAAGCACGACACCCGATCAGTCACGCTCAACGCCACCACCGACCTCGAAGCTGAGTGCACCTACACGTTCAACCCAGACCACCCCCCGAAGAAGTTCCACACCACGGGCGGCACCAGCCACGTACAATCACACGGCTTCAGAGACGACGGGACCTACACGCTCTCCATAGCCTGCGAAGCGGTCTCAGGACCCTACGCGGCGAGCACGACCAAGAAACTAGCCGTCGACTCCACAGGGCCAAAAATGCTCGACATCATAGCGCAAGACCAGACCTGCAGCCTGACAGAACTCGAAGCCAAGCTCGTCAGCAACGCCACCATCATAGGACTGGACGCGTACAACTACACCATCACCGACGCGCGAGGAGAAGCGCTCACCGACTGGACACTACTACCAGCAACAGGCACGGCCACAGCCACCGAAACATTCACCCTCACCGCCGGCGAGACCTACACCTGGCAAGCACAAGCCATCGACGAGTTCGGACGGAAAAGCTCTATACTCTCGAAGAGCGTCCAGGCAGAGGACGAATCACACCCTGACTGCGACTTCGAAGACCCGACAGCAATCCTCAACGTAGAAGACGTCTACGGAGGAGTCGACGCATACGTCGAATGCCAGGACGACGGCACGGGCTGCACCGAATACTACGACTTCCAACACGCGCTCCAAGACTGCAACGACAGCTACCAGTCATACCCGTACACGCAACGACCCATCACGCTGGAAACCAGCGGCACCGCCTGCGCCAAGGTGTACGACCAGGCCGGCAACGACGACACCGCCAGCGAGAGCTTCACCATCATAGCGCACTGCAGCAACGGCCTCCGAGACCCTGAAGAGGAAGGCGTCGACTGCGGAGGCCCCTGCCCGGCCTCGTGCGACACGTGCAACAACGGCAAGCAAGACCCTGACGAGGAAGGCGTCGACTGCGGCGGCGTCTGCCCGCAGAGCTGCAGCTCGAGCTGCGGCAACGGCTACGTCGAACCCGGAGAGGAGTGCGACGGCCAGAGCGGCCTCACATGCGAAGAGCTCGGCTTCACGGGAGGCACCACCTCGTGCGAGCACTGCCGCATCGACACCGGCGACTGCCAACAAGACCAGACCGGCTATTGCGGCGACGGCACCATAGACCCTGGAGAGGACTGCGACGGCGACAACCTCGCCGGCTTGACGTGCGAGGACTTCGGACTCACCAACGGGGAGCTCTCCTGCGACAACTGCAAGGCAGACACCTCCACATGTGAAGGGTTGGAAGACGGTTACTGCGGCGACGGCATCATCGGGTCGGGCGAGACCTGCGACGGCGACAACCTCGCCGGCTTGACGTGCGAGGACTTCGGACTCACCAGCGGGGAGCTCTCCTGCACAGACTGCGAGGTCGACACGAGCGGCTGCTACAGCGGCTACTGCGGCGACGGCGAGATAGACCAAGGTGAGAGCTGCGACGGCCTCAACTGGGGCGACGTCGAGACGTGCGAGGACATCGCAGACACGTTCACCGGCGGCATGCCGACCTGCCGCAACTGCCACTTCGACACCAGCACGTGCCAAGGCACCGAGCCGGAGTGCCTGAGCGACGACGATTGCGGCCCGGACGAGGAGTGCGAAGACTACGAGTGCATCGACGTCAGCCCCGAACCCGAAGATGGTTCGGAAGGCCAGGACGACAACTACACCCGCCCGCCGTCCACCCCGCCCGAAGAAGACCACACCCTCGGCCTCGTGTTCCTCATCGCAGGGCTCGTCTTCATGCTCGGAGGCGGAGGCTACCTCGCGTACACCACGTTCATCAACCCGCCGCCCACGCCTGCACAATCACAGCAACCCTCACCCCAGCAACCACAACAACCGCAGGAAGACCCTGCGGCGAAGGCGGCGAGGCTCGAGGAGGAACGACGCAAGCGCCGCATGCAGGAAGAGGCCCGTCGGAGAGCGCAGAGGGAGAAGGAGAAGCAGCGCCGCTCATTGCTGTCCAGCTTCAAGAACGACGAGCTCTCCGAGAAGGGGTCTTCTGACGGGAAGGAAGCCTCCGGTGAAGAGTCTGGAAAAGCTCCTGCCGAAGCGGCGGGTCCGGGGAAGGCCTCCAAGCCCGAACCGGCAGCCGAACAACCCGCTACCAAGAAGCAGGCCCCGAAGAAGCCTGCGGGTAAAGACGTGTTCGACGAGCTCTCCACCCTCTCAAAGCAGAAACCCCAAGCGTCGCTCGCGACGACGAGGACGAACAAGGAGATATTCAAGGAGCTCTCGGAACTCTCGGGCTCGTCTCACAACCGGATACAGACCACGTTGAGGAAAGGCGCGACGTCGGACGCGATCGCCAGGCTGTTCGAGAACGCCCAGAAGCGCGACGTCAAGCCCACGACGATCACGCCCGTCTTCAAGGAGCTCATCAGCAAGGGCAAGCTGGAACACCACGTCGCCCACCAGGCAGTCCACAAGCTCGCCGAAGCGGACAAGCTCACGGAGAACCAGAAGACGAAGATACTCGACGACCTCGAAGCGCTCAAGGAGGGCAAGTAATGGGACGGAAAGGGCAAGTGAAGCAGGTTTTCATCTACATCATGGCCATACTAGTCATAGGATTCCTCATACTCTTCGGATACCAGATGATCGACAAGCTGCTCAACCAGCAATGCGAGGTCGCGGACCAGCAGTTCATGACGAGGCTGCAGGACGACCTCGACGATTCCGTCAGGTACCTGAGCCGTACGAACAGCGTGCTCCACGCGCCCTGCGACTTCCACAAGCTCTGCTTCGTCAACGCGCCGAACGTGACCGGGGAGAGCGACCTCGGCTCCGACATCGAGACGGACTACCCGATGATATGGGCTAACACCCGGGATGGCATCGAGTACAACGTGTACCTCATCGACGAGAGCAACGACGGCGTCACCACACCCGTCCTGTTCGACGAGCGGATAAGGACTATCAACCCCGAAGACGGGTCAGGGGAAGAGCTCCTCTGCATCAACAGCACGAACAAGCAGTTCTCCTTCTGGATGGAAGGGTACGGCAAGAACGGTATCTACCTCTACGACGGGTGAACGCCTCATGGTATGTGACTCTCGAGGACAGATAAGCCTCCAGTTCAACTGGATATTCATCCTCATCATAGGAGCCGTCATCCTGGCGTTCTTCCTCACCGTCATCAACAACCAGGAGAAGCGCGCCGACGCGGAAGAGGCGACGGAGCTCGTCAAGACCGTCGACAACGTGTTCACGGCCATCTCGAGCAACCCTGACACGGTAGAGACCTTCAGGCTGAGCGACGCCGACATCAGGTTCGACTGCGAGCCAGGGCTCTCCCAATACTACATACAAGGGGCGGGGCCGGTCGACACGAAGCACCAAGCACTCTTCGTACCCGCAACCGTTGAAGGCAAGGAGGTGACGATGTGGACCCAGACATGGCACGCACCGTTCCCGGTCATGGTCATCACGCACCTCGCCAGCGACCGCGTGACCTTCCTCTTCGTCAACGATACAGATACCTCGATCGAGGAGAAGCTCTACGAAGAGATGCCTGACGAGTTCGACAAGCACCTCCTCACCGAGGCGCAGCTCGAAGGCGTGTCGGAAGCCGGCTATGACCGGTACGTCATCATCACCACCGACGACGACCTGGACGTGCCTACCGGTATCGAGGACAAGGCGCACGTCAGGGTCATCACTTCAGGCAACGGCCAGTACCCGACGGGCGAGGTCACGTTCAAGCACGACGGTACGGAGGAGGATGGAGATTACGTCACGGAACCGATGCTCTGGGGCGCCATCTTCACCGAAGACGCGGATACGTACGACTGCACCGTCGCGAAGGCCCGGACGAGGCAGCGCATGCTCGCCACCATCATCAAAGGACGCCTCGACAGGCTTGAAGAGGAGTTGGAAGACACCAACTGCTGGACATACCTCGGCTCCGCGAACGATCCGCTGAAAAAGCTGGCAGGCGGCGACCCCCTCAAAGACATGGCTGACGCTATGAGGAGTGTCGAGTCCACCAACGAGCTCATCAAGAGAGGACCACGATGCCCGCTGATATACTGAAGAGAGGACAACTCCAGATCGGAGAATCGATAATCGTCATAATACTCATACTCATCATACTCGTCATAGCGCTCGTGTTCAGCGCCAGGATGGCCGAAGAGAAATACAAGGTGCAAGTCTCAGGGTTCCAAGAAGGAGACTCCGTCGAGACAGCACAGACCGTGACGAACCTGTTCGAGCTCAAATGCGACAAGGAAGGCCTCAAGACGACGTGCATCGACAAGCACAAAGCCATGGCGTTCGCAAACCTCCTCGAGGACAACGAGACCGCCAAAGGATACTACTCGCAACTCTTCTTCGACAGCAAGGTAGTCCTCAACCAGATCTACCCGCCAGGGCAAAACCTCACCCTGTACGAACACAACGCCACGGACCAGACACAAGTCTCACAACCATTCCTCATACCGGTCAGCATCCACAACGCCTCGGCAGACACCATGGCCTTCGGCATACTGCACATAGAACGATACCACAAAGGGGTGGGCTCGTGAAGAAAGCGCAAGTCGAGATGATGGGGCTCGTCGTCGTCGTGATACTCGTCACGCTAGGACTGTTCTTCAGCATAGCCCTCCAGCCAAAGCCCGAGACGAAGAAGAACGTCGAGGTCTACACCGACGAGAAGATGGCCGGAAACCTCCTCATAACACTCCTCGAAGCAGACGTGCAAGGATACGACCTGAAGGTGCGTGAAGTAGCGGTGGACTGCGTACGCTCCCACCGCGGCGACGGCAAGTACAGGCTCGACGGCAAAAGCTCGTGCCAAGCCTTCGGCAACATCACGGAAGAGATATTCAGCAGGACGTTGGAACCATGGGGCGAGGACTATCACTTCACCTACACCTACCGTCCGGGAGAAGACGAAGATTCGGAAACGCTCGTCGAACTCGGAGAAACCTGCGACGGCGAGACCGCAGGCGCGGGCGTACAACCAGTCAGCCTGTTCCGAGTGGCGCCTGGAAGGGCTGTCCTCGAGCTCCACCTCTGCCGATGAGCACCGCAAGATTTAAATAGCCGTTCGTCGAAAAACTACTAACCATTATCGAGGTGGAAAACATCATGACTACTAAAGCCCAAGGCCTCTCGATGAACGTCATCATCATCGCGGCCATCTCACTGCTCGTGCTCGTCATCATCAGCGTCCTCGTCCTCCGGGCGGGCGGCAACGTGAACGAGAGCACGGGCTGCCAAGGCGTGAACGGCGTGTGCGTAGGCGGAACGAGCAGCTACGCCAGCTGCAGAGACCTCGGTCAGGACCGGGGTGGAGACTACATCAGAGACCCCTCGCACGGCTGCGACGAAGAAGGACAATACTGCTGCATCCCGCTGCACAGCGACCAGTGATGGCTATGAAGCGTCACGGAGTCTCGCTCTCGTTCAACACCATCATCATCGCAGCCCTAGGGCTCCTCGTCCTCGCATTGCTGATATACCTGGTGAGCGACAGCACCGGCAACTTCAAAGAGAGCACGGCGTGCGCGAAGAAGAGCGGCCAGTGCGTCGAGCAAGGCACGTGCGACTCCGACAAGGTGATAGAGCCGGACGGTGACGAAAGGCTCTGCAAGCAATCAGGCTACGAGTGCTGCGGACTCGTACCACAGAGGTGACTTGATGAGAGGACGACGCGGAGCTAGCAAGGCGCTCAACCTCGTCATCACCTTCATCATCCTCGCAGTACTCATCGTCGTGTACTTCGCCCTGATAAAAGATTACATCGTAGACACCTCTGCAGACCTCAAGTCCTGCGAGAAGAACGGCGGCCACTGCCTACCGCTCTGCTCGTCAGGCATGACCCGCATGTCCGCCTACGACTGTCCTGAGTCCCAGGACGTCTGTTGCATGGACACGGAGGACGTCACCGGCATCCAAGGCACCGGTCTGGAGTGCGAGGACGTCAACGGCGAGTGCAGAGAACCGGACGAGGGGTGCGAGGAGGGAGAGCGGGAGTCGACCGCTGATTGCGAAGAGGGCCTGGTCTGCTGCACACCAGTCGAGGGTGCCGAGAACGAGTGCGTCGAGAGTGGAGGGGCTTGCATGGATGCGTGCTCGAACGATGACCAGGAACTCGAAGCGTCCTGCCCTGATGAGGAAAAGGTTTGTTGCGGCTAGACGAGGTGTGCAGAGGACCCACTCTTGCAAGGATTCTGCTTATGAACCGGAAAGATTGTTTATAGGCCGCACAGGCCTTCACGTGGCTCCCATTAAGCCTCTATAAAACACCCGACAGCAACATTTAAAAACAATCTTCTCTCTGAAGAGGGCATGAGAGCGAGAGCAACACGAGGGATGGCCACCAGCTACCTCGTCCTCATGATAGCAGGCATAGCGTTCCTCGCACTCGTGATAATGACCGTGATGAGGCTCATGAGAAGCGGAGGGCTCTTCGGAGGGGGCTCGCCATGAGCCGGCAAACAGGGATGTGGTCTATGGAACGCCTCGGCAAGATGATACTCGCGCTCGCAGGGCTCGCCATCATCATCTTCCTCCTCAACACGCTCTTCTCGATCCTCGGACAGGAAACAGGACCGCAAGCCTGCCGCAGCTCGGTCATGGGACGGATGAACATCAAAGATAATCTTCCGGGTTACGCTGACGACACCGTCGCCAGGAAGATACCATTAGCGTGCGAGACCGAAGAGGTCACCATACCCCAAGAACTCACGAAGAGGATGGACGACAACGACGTACGCCTCCAGACCATGGAAGAAATGGCGGATCTAGCCGCCACGTGCTGGTGGATGTTCGGCAACGGAGAATACAACGACGTCTTCGCGAACAAATGGGCTCCCGAAAACCTCTGCCACGCCTGCTACATCGTCAAGGTCAAGGACGTCGAAGCATTGGACGAACCCATAACGACGGAGGAGTTCAAAAACTACCTTGACACGCACAACTACGCGCCAGGACTCCTGCGGGCGGGCGGAGCGTCGAACGCCGACAACCGCTTCTACGAGTTCGAACCCCAAACCCTGGCCGAGAGCAGCCGTGAATCACGCCGGATGAACCCTCAAAGGCTCCTCAACAGCAAGCGACGCCTCGAACGGCACGTGGCGGACTTCACAGGGCTGTTCTCAGAAGACCAGCGAGCCCTCAACACGCTCCGCACACAGCTAGAAACGATCGACACGGCGCACGGCATCGCACCAGCCTTCATCCTCATCCCAAGCCTCCCCGCAGACGTCTGGGACGAGGAGCAACCAGTAGCCAGGAACATCCTCAACGAGTGGAGCGTAGGCTCTGAGACGCTCGATAACGGGTACGTCTTCCTGTTCTCCTTCAACGACGGGAAGCTGCAATACGCCAACGACGTCGGCTCCTCAGCAGTCCTCCCCCCTTACGTGGTGGAAGCGCTCTTGGAAGAGCACTTCAAGCCGGACGCGGCGAGCGGCGAACCGCGAGAAGCGCTCCTCAACTTCGCAGAGGAGCTCGAGAAAACACTCGACAACTCAGAAGAGGACTCAGAGGAGTTGATGCAGTTCCAAAGGACGTACACCGCCTACATCACCGGCGGACGCACAGGGTCCACGCTCATCGAAGGCGTATTGACAAGCGATGATATCCGGCCGAAAGGCTCGATAACGTTCACGGGCGAAGACGAGGACCCCTTCCTCATACGTGGAGGAGGGAGTCACATCATCACCTTCACATCGCCTGAATGGTACAACACGCACTTCAAGAGAGAGCATCACCTCAATGCGCCCTCGATAGGATTCGCCTACACAGAAGACTTCATGAACAACGCGCCCTGCAACCTACATGAGGATTGAAAACCATGACTAGACAGATGCGCAAGAAAGGCATGGAAGCATACATGATAATCGGTATGATACTGGCGATACTGGTCATCGTGGCCGTACTGGCGATATTCACGGACAACTCATCCACTATCATAGACTTTTTCAAACGCTTATGAAAAAGACAAGGAAAGGACAACCCATGGCTCACCGGTCGGACAAACGAGGACTCGTCGTCAGCACGTTCATCAAGTTCATCATAGCGCTCGCCTTCCTAGCCCTCCTGACCTCCATACTCTTCATAGGACCCGCAGCCCTCTACAACCGCATCAAGGCAGTGTTCCCCGACCCGAACGAGTACTTGGGGAACGATGGCTATCAGGATCCAAAATACGACGCTAGGCCAGAACAAGACAATGCCGTAGAGGTCTTCAACGAAGTCCACCAAGCGTTCGTCGCCCTCGCGGGAGACGACGCCGACCAATGCCTCTACTACCTCCCTCGAGGGCTGCCCTACAAGTCCCTGAAAAAACACAAGATACTGGTCCAACCGGTCGATGATGGCCTGTCGCTCCAGCTCCTGTTCGACAGAGAAGATGAGGGCGACCACAACCCCATAACAGATCCCAAGAAGGTCGATGCAGAGGGAGACTTGAGCGTAGGCGTCGTCTATAGCGATGAGTCGTCACGCTTCTACTACAACTACCTCGATGAGAAAGCCCGCGAGGACGATGGGTTCTCCCTCGAGGATGGAGACTGCCACAGCCTCGGAGACGGAGATCTCGAGATAACGTACGAAGAGCTGCGTTTCGCAGATGAAGAGGAGGAATGGGAGACGGAAAAAGGCGTTGACCCTGCTAACAATCAGAGAAAACCAGGGCGGTACGTCATCTACAAGAGCGGAGACTCGATATGCCTCATACCCACTGTGGACGGTTGGGGGAACTGCAAAGTACGGAAGAATCGTCAAATCCTCGACGACGACTGTTTCCAAGAAGGGGCTGACGACTCGATATATGAACAAGTGCCCTCGAACGAACAAGCCCTCGTATGGGACCCTCATGCTGAGGAGTGCCAAATATCGTGGTGAACGCCTCCACAGCCACAAAAAAGAAAACCAACAGGAGTTGATGCCGACATGCGCGGAAAGAAAGGAGACAAAGTCTCGAACCTCATGATAGGACTCATCATACTCGCAGTCTTCGCTATCGTCATGCTCGTATTAGTGAAGAAGACGGGAGGAAGCGTGGACAACGTCCTGAGCGGCTACATCGAATCGGTGAGCAGCGACTACGATGGAGATGGCATCAAGGACTTCAATGACGACAGCCCTTGCGTCTCAGGGCAAGAAGTGATAACGGCCGAGGACGGCAGAGACTACTACTACTTCGGAGACCCGCGTGACGGAAGTTGCGACCACTTCGATACCGGAGACCTCGACTACGAAATCACCCTGAAGAAAGAATCCTCGACCGGCAAGCAAGTCTGCATCCTGGAAGAGGAGGGCTGCGCCAAGGCGCTGAAAGAAAGCTACGAGAAGAAAAGAGCAAGGGAGAACTCATGAGCAGGAAGGCTTATGGAGGACGGGTGAGACTCGACAAGAGAGGCCTCATGCTGCAAACCCTGATAGGGATAATCATAGGAGCAGTCATCCTCATAGCACCCTTCAGCCTGATAGGGAGCGAACTCTCCAGGAACCGCGGGAACGAGGAGGATTTCCGAACATTCCACCAGCAGGTCGCAGCCATAGCCGACGAACCCAAAGGAGCCATACAAACACCCCAGGTCGACCTTGATCCAGGAAACGCCCTCATAGGGCTCAACCCACGCATGGAGGAGGAAGAGCGCAACGGACGGTTAGGGGACGGAGACCTACACCTCATACTCAACAAAGCCTGGGATAAATCCACGTTCACCACGCCCGGCAAGGAGACGAGTGGAGGTTATCAAGACGCCCTCCACTTCAAAAGACCGGGTGAATGCGCCGAAGAGGAGACCTGCCTCTGCCTCTGCGAAGGAGCCAGCATCAACACCACCGTCGCGGAAGACTACAAGGAAGGACTCGACGTCGACATAGGAGAACCACTACAACCACTGTATACCAACGATTTGTGGCAAGAAGCATACCTCCGCGGACTCGACGAGCAAGCCACGCTCGAGTGCGAGCGAGTCCAATGCGAACAGGTATCTGGAGCCACGATAGCCACGCCGCTCACAGCCTTCGACTTCAAACAACGACCGGAGGAAGCTGACAATCCCCTTTTCAACATACTCGAGTCAACAAAAAAGAAAGAACTACCCTTCCTCATCCACGAGAACGGATTCCTCATCTACCGCGCCCGCGAGAAGAAAGACAGGCCGTTCACCTACGGCCATTACGACTTCCTACCAGAATCATTCCCCACCACCATCGCCAAGCTCGAGCAAGGACGGATTGCGGTCTGCCTCACGAGAGAATGCCTCGACCGCATAGCAGCCTACGAAGTGGCCTACCAGCCAAGCCTCGTCAAAGGCCCGGACGGAGAATTCATAGCGCCAGACGGACTCGCAGAATACAAGTGCAACGAGTGCACGGGAGACGAAGAGGATCTCATACGAGAAACCTGCATCAGCTTTTGCGAAGAAGCAGGCATGGACTACCCGCCGGAAGACTAGCGAGGATACTCATGGCAAGCAAGAAAGGATCCGAAAGGCTCAACCTCATAATAATCAGCATCACCATCGTAGCCGTAGCGCTCACCATCTTCATAGCCGCGGCGGCAGACGCCGACACACAACACCGATACCTCGCAGACTTCTACAGCCACGACCTCGCACTACTCATAGAAGCCACGCAAGCGGTACCAGGAGACGTCACGATACGATACCCCCTCGAAGAAGACTTCGAAGCAAGCCTGGAACGGGACGCGGTGACCGTGAGGAACACCCGTAGCGGAGTCACCCAGACACAACCATACAGGCCCCTCGAAGACATGACGTACAAGGAAGGAGAAGCAAGCGACGTCGTACACCTCACCAAGCACTCAAGAACCATATCCTTCGGGAAGGAAGACACCATAACCGCTATGGACACCGAATGCCCCCCGATGCCGAGTACGGAAGGAGAGCACACCATCCGGGCGCAAGCAGGAACCGCCACCACCGGAGCAGCCTTTACGAAGAGCGAACTCAAAGCCATGGCGGACGTCCTCAACGCAAAACACCTCGAGGACGAAGGACTCGCCGGAAACCAAGGGTCATTCCTCGCCCTCAAGCTGACATCGCGCGAGCCAGACGACGACGGAAGACTCACCTTCAAAAGGCCGGAAGCCGAAGGGGCTCGAGAACAAGCCTACCAGCACCTCTACTGCACGCTCAAAAAAGAACTACAAGGAACCAGCCTCGCGCTCAAAGAAGAAAAAGGAGCAGAGACCGAAAGCTACGAAGTAAGGATAGAACTAGCGTTCACCAAAGACCAAGCAGACGCCTTAGATCAAAACCGGTTCCTCAGTTCAATCGCGGAAGCATGGGCGCACCTCGGTGAAGAAGAGGTGGAATCCTGATGGACCGCAAAGGGCAATACCTCACTGCAAGGAAGTTCCTCTCAGTCTTCAAAACCATCTTCATACTAGTCATAGGGATATTCCTCGTGCTCTTCACCCTCAACACAGCGAGCGTAGACAAGGACCGGATCCGAGACCTCCAGATGACCCTCTACGCCGAACAACTGCTCAACAACCACCTCTGCTTCGCCTACGAACAACCATCAGGCAGGATCGACCACAGAGTCCTCGACGTCACCAAGCTCGACCAGGAACACCTCGAAAAGTGCTCGACACTCTCGACCGAACCGCCGTACAAGCTAGTGCCCGTCAAAGTCACCATCATAGACCCCGAGGCCAGCAGGCCGAGCTCACTACACACGACACCCTGGACCGGCGAAAGATCCTCAACGACGACCTTCAAACAGGAAGTCGCCCTCCGAGAAGACGAAGAAGAACGCCAAGCAACCATCATCATACACGTCAACCCCTGGTGAACAGCGAATGACACCACCACGCCGCAACCGCAGACGAGGACTCCTGGACGAGTTCGCAGACGACCTCTTCGCACTAGTCATCATGCTCATCACACTACTCATAATCATAGCCGCCTACCAAGCCAGCGAGTCGCAAAGCATCGGCACCTACCGGACCAGCTCTTTCGAACACAAGATGAGCAGAAGCCTGAACGAATTCCTCACATCCGAACTCTCCCACACCACCGCCGCGCAAGTCATCACCGACACCGAGAACAAGCACGCCCCAGAACTACTCAAGCACTGGGCCGGACAACACTTCAGCGAAGAGCTAGGGAGCGAGACCCCCTGGAGCCTCGTCATCAACTACCCATACGAAGCAGAGAACACAGGGGAGGACACGCTCGAGATCGCAGGGCCTGCAAAAGGCGACAAGAGAACCGTAGCGCAAGCAACCCTCCCTGCCAGGGACGGCGGACTAGTCGAGGTACACCTCCTGGTAGGCGTCACCTACGCGAACAAGGCAAGGTTTTTCATCAGTGTTTATACGCCATTGTGAGGAATAGCAAGATGAGACGAACAAAAAAAGGGCTCAACTTCCACTTCCTACTAGCGCTCGCCATATTCATAACCGTCATGAGCATCCTCATCACCACGCAAGCGGAGAAGCTCGTCGTCAGCGACCGACCGCTCGGAAGCGCCCAATTCGCAATCCTACAAGCAGAGGATGAAGCCCAGAAAGCGCTCACCTACCTCGACGAAGCCGCACGGCAATCATCCATCGAAGCCGCCGAACGGTTCCGAGCCCGAGGAGGACTCCAGAAAGACTACGAAGGCGGAGCGTACCCCTGCGACACCTACCTCGACACACCCCTATGGAGCGTGCCCGAAAAAAACTGCATCCCGGACTTCGAAGACAACCTCAAGACAGCCTTCAGGGCTATCCTATTCCTCAAGCTCAACGCCCAAGACACCTACCACTATCCCTCCTTCGCACTAGAGACCGCCACGATACCAGGGGCCACCAAACTCACTGCCAGGGGTTCCTCACCAGCCACCATACGATTCACCGGCGGAGGAGACCAGATGATGAGCCTGGCCGGAGACGCCTTCACCCCCGACCACTACGCCGCCCAGAGAGGCGCACCCCTCAACCTCGGCGGGCGAGGAGGAAATGACGTCGATTTCGTAGTCGTGCACTACACCGCTTCAGGCACGTTAGAAGGAGCCGTCAGGACTCTGCAGGACGCAGGCTTCAGCTACCACTACATCATAGACCATGATGGCACGGTCCAACAACACGTACCAGAAGACAAAGCGGCCTACCACGCCGGTTGCAAGCGGGACGATGAGAACTGCAAGCGTCCGGGTTCGAACCAACCCAGCATCGGCATCAGCTTCGTCAACTGCGGCTACAAGAAAGAATGCGAAGGGAGGAACCCCTCATGCGCCAACGTCGACGACGAACAGTGCTGGGAACCATATACTGAAGAGCAGATAGAGAGCTTCGTCAAGCTCGTCGCAGACCTCACAAGACGTCACGAAAACCTGCTCGACGACCAAGAAGTCCTCAGCGAAGAAGCGCTCGTCATGCACTCAGACATCACGGACGACAAGACCGACCCCGGACCAGCTTTCGAACGAAAACTCAAAGACTACCGTAGCCGCATCAACACAGCCATCAAGAACCAACCGGAAAAGATACCATATACTGAAGCGCAAGAAGCTAGCCCTGGGAGGACTAACGCGCCCGCCAAGGACTACACATCCAGCGTCACGCCCAAAGTGGAGGAACGACTCGAAGATTACGATGACTCCATCAAAGAGCATGCGGCCCGTCAAGGACTCGAACCAGCAATCCTCAAAGCTTTCATAGCCCACGAGTCGAGAGGTATAGCGGACGCTGAGAGCCCTACGGGAGCCCTAGGACTCATGCAGATAATACCCAGCTACCACCACGAATCAAGGTGCGTCCCGGAATGCGACTTCTCAAAGGACCTTGACAAGGAAGACTACTTCGACCCCGACAAGAACATCTGTTGCGGAGCGAGCCTCGTCGCGGAACTCGCCACGAAGAAACCCATCTCATGGGAGTGCTGTGGGCAGAATTTCGACCAGGACATCTGCGTCAAGGAGACGTACACACAACCCTACGAGATAGCCGCCAGGCGCTACAACACCGGCAAGTGCGAACCATGGGCCGACCCGGACTTCGTCGAAGACGTCATGACACTCTACGAGTTCTTCGGCGGGAATGCCGCACAGTTCAACAAGGAAGGGGAAGGCACGTATCCGGGAACATACTCCTTCCAAGCGCACTTCGAAAAACCCATACCTATAGACCTCGAACGATTCCAATCATTCGAGAGGTTCGCCAAGGAAGCGCAGGCATGCACTGACGACACCAAAGCATGCCTCGGACAAGCGCTCGCAGAACACAATCGTACCACCAAGGACGGCTACAACCTCACGGAAGACTGCTTCCAACCAACGCACGCCCAAACAATCCTCGGACAACTGTCCGGTTGCCTACAAGCCCAACCAGACACCACTTGCGAACTCGAAGCGCCAGCAGAAGCACCGACGACGAACTACGAGATAGTCATCAACAGCACCGGCGTATGGGTGGAGACCGACACCCCTGCCAACTTCCTACAAAGACTCTGGCCCTGGTCCCCACAACCATCCGGACCTATGCTCATGCTCCCTGGAGAGGAGATGGACCGCTACCTCAAAGACCCGGAACGACCGGCCCGTGCCAACATCTCTCTCCGTTTCAAAGAAGGCTCGGAAGAAGTCGACATCACCATACGGGCAGCCGACGGAAAAGAACGCTTGAAAAACCAAGACTTGCACGAGGACGAGCCACTAGTCTTCACAAGGCTCAAGCAAGGACTGGCCTACGGCCGGCGGGAAGGAGAGACTGGCTGGAAGCCATACGTTTCCTCGCACTCATTCTGCACGCTGGAAGAAAACCCCACGAGGTTCGCCCTCACGCTCCGTGACCAAATCCCGCCGCCCGTGGAAAGCCTGTCATCCACATACCTCCCCAAGATATCAGCATACTTCATCTCATGGGAAGCCGCCACGCGCTACGACGACGGCGACGATGTCCCGGACATCGAGAGCTACCGCGTATACTGTTCAACGTCAGGCCTGCCCGCGAGCGGGCCTCTACCGCAAGAAGCGCTCACCCACACCATCACGAGAAGCGACGGCCAACCGTTCACGACAAGCTCTTTCAGCGGTTACGAGTTCCGCATACCACTCCTCAACTGCGGAGAAGAACCCGTCGGTCGAGGATCGGTAAGCGTCGCCGTCGTACCGGTAGACGGCGCGGGCCAGTACAACCACACCTACAACCGCTACACCCTCACACCCCAGTTATCCACGATGACAGCCCCAGCCCTCATACAACCTTTGGACCACCTCCACGGACTCGAGATAGACCCGGACCCCTTCAAAGCCCAAGCCATCCTGGACTACAACAAACTCACCTGAGACCGAGCAGGTCGGAAAAATGACCTGGTCGGACCACACAAACTATATAAATCTCCGCTCGTTCCGGCAACCCGATACCCATGATAGACCTCCCGCTCGACACCATCATCGAACGCATCACCGAAGAGACAGACCTCACCGAAGCCCAGGTGAGGGAGAAGATCAGCCAGAAGCTCGAAGAGCTCTCAGGACTCATCTCAGAAGAGGGCGCGGCTCACATCATCGCGAACGAGCACGACGTCAAGCTCCAAGACCCTGACAAGCCCCTCACCATCGACAAGCTCGCCTCAGGCATGCGAAACCTCATCATAAAAGGCAAGGCGCGGCAGGTCTTCGAAGTCAGGGAGTTCTCCAACGAGCGCCGCAGCGGCAAGGTAGGCAACTTCCTACTCCAGGACGAGACCGGCGTCACCCGCGTGGTGTTGTGGAACGACCAGGCCGACCAGCTCTCAGACATCAAGCAAGGCGACGTCATCCGCATCCAAGGGGCCTACGTCCGCGAGAACAACGGCCGGACAGAGCTACACCTCGGCAGCGACGCCAAGCTACAGGTCAACCCGGAAGGAGTGACGGTGGACGTCGACGTCACGCAATCCTCCAGGCCGCCGGCGGAGGTGAAGCAGATCGCAGAGCTCTCCGAAGACGACGGCAACGCGGTCATCGTCGCCACCATCGTACAGGTCTTCGACCCACACTTCTTCGCAGTCTGCCCCGAGTGCAACGCGCGGGCAAAGGAAGAGGACGGCAAGCACACCTGCCCCCGGCACGGCGAGGTGGAGCCGACGTACAACTACGTCATGAACCTCTACCTCGACGACAGCACGGACAACATCCGGTGCGTGCTCTGGCGGGAGCAGATAGAAGCTCTGCTCGGCAAGAACAGGGACGAACTCCTCAAGATGAAAGACCAAGGAGGAGCGTTTGAGGACGCCAAGACCGACCTGCTAGGCATCGTCGTCAAGGCCCGCGGCAAGGTGAAGAACAACGAGGCGTTCGGAAGGCTAGAGTTCGTAGCGTACGAGCTTGAGAAGGATGTCGACCCCGACGAGGCCAAGCCCGCCAAGGAGTCAGGCAAGGAAGAGCCCGCCGCGAAGAAGGAAGACCCGCCCGTCGAGTCCAAGACCACAGTCACCGCCACGACGGACGAGGACACCGGCAAGAAATCGGTCTCGGTCAAGAAGGAAGAGAAGGTGGAAGCCGAAGAGGACGAACTGTTCTCATTGGAGGACATCGAAGACCTCGACGACCTCGACGAATGAAGAACCTATTTCTCCACTTTGCGCGCCAAGAGGCCTCCGACCCACCCGGCCAAGGCGCCTATCAAGGCGCTGATGAACGGTGACAGGACGAGCCCTATAGTCATCATGACCCTCGTGAGGCCCCGGACCATCCCCCTATCGACCGCCTGTCCCGATGCGGCGGCCTGCGCCAACGCCTGCTCCACGCTCCACTCCAGCACGGGCGTGAGCTTGATAGCCAAGATGCCTACGATGGCGGCCGCAGCCCCGCCGAGCAATCCAGTCAAGGCACCACTCCACGTCGCCTGGCGGTTCTCCGCCTGGTGTTCCGCCACGGCGAGGTAGCCCGCCACGATGAACAACGCCAACGGCACCACGTTGCCGACGAGCGCGTTCGTGAAGACCTGCTGATAGACCGTTTCGAACCAGAAGACGCCCGCCAAGAGGCTGGCGACGTGCCACGCCACGAGTATGAGCAACGGTATCCGTATAGCCTTCCAGTAGAACTCCACATCCTTGCCAGCGATCCTCATAAACCACCGCTCTCCGTATTTCAACGCTTCCGCTTCTCGACCTCCTTCTCGAGGATGTCGACCATCTGCTGACGTGTCTTGCCCGCCAGCTTGACGCGGAGCATCTTCCGCATCTTATTCTTCTTCAGCCACGCCCGGAGGTCGTGCCACGCCAAGTGCTCCCGGAACGTCTTGTCATCAACGGCTTCCAACCATTCCATGAGCTCGCGGAGGTTCCTGATATCCTTGCCCTGGATGTGGAGGTAGAGCTCGCTCGGATCGTCGAACAGGCGCGCGTTGCGCGCGAAGGTGAGCCGCCTGGAGATCTTGCTCCGCATCAGCTCTCTCACGAGGACGAGCAGCACGAACACCGCCACGCTGTAGCCGACGAGGGTCCAGAGCTCGGCGTTGAGCTTGCTCTGCTTGGTGTGGAACAACAACGCCTTGCGCAAAGCCTCCGACGTGATGACGTACGGGTTGAACGACACCGCCTGCTGCAGCTGCCGGCTCAAAGTCTCAAGAGGGAGTATGAGGTTTGAGAGGAAGAGGAACACGCTCGCCAAGCTGATAGAGATCATCGTCACGGCTTCCTGGGAGCTGAGCAGGTAGCCGAGCGCCATGCCGAGTATGATGAACACGACGACGCCGAGGACGACGATGAGCAACGAGACCGGCACGTTGCCGAGCAGGCTGTCGCCGATGAAATAGTACGCGATGCCGACGATAATCACCATCTGGACGAGTACGACGATGAACGAGGTGAGGAAGTTGCCCAGCATGAGGAGCTCCTCCTTGGTAGGGGTGCAGAACGTCCTGAACGAGGACTTCGAATTCTTCTCCATCATGATGAGCGTGCCCGACAAGAGCAGTCCGACGAACATGGCGACGAGCATGAGGAGGTAGGGGAACATGTAGGTGAGCTTGCTGTTGCGGCTCGTGATGTGCTCTATAGTCGTCGTGATGGGGTTGGTGATGGTCTCGCTCGACGTCACCTCGAGCCGGTCGATGTTGGCGATGAGGCCTTCCAGAGACGACTTCAAGCCATCCAAGTCCTCAAGCACCGCGTCCGCCTCCTCCTGGAGCGCGTCGATCCGGTCGAGCGTCGCCTGCTGGGTGTCCTCAGCGTCCTCGAGCTTCGACTCCAACTCATCCAGGCTGACCTTGAGGAGGCCTATGGCGTCGTCGAAGCTGTTGAGGAGCATCTCCTCGTCCTCCTCGTTGGTGTCTATCTCCGATTCGAGGGTGTCGACGGCCGATAAGAAGTCGTCGTACGTCTGGCTGTCGTTCATCGAATCGCCGATTTCATCCTGTAAGTCCTTAGACGTCGTGATGAGTGCGTCCGCCTCCTCCCGGAGGTCGACCATGGCGGTGTCGAGCTCCTCATAATATGTCTCGACCAGGCTCGTGTCCACACCATCAGAGGACAGGTTCATCCCTGCGGCCGTGCTATGCGCGTCGTCGGCATCGCTCGCTAGGCCTGCGGCGGAGGCCTTCGCCTTGACGAGATCCTCCACTGCCTTGTCCACGCCGGCGCGGGTGTTTGAGAGGACGTTGAGGATGTTGCTCGTCAGGTCTTGCGACAACTCCTCCGACTCGACACCGAGGTTCGACGAGACCGACTCGATGATCTGGTAGACGAAGTTGGTGCGGCTCTGGTCGACGTAGAACTTGATCTCGTTTGACTTGTTGTTTGTGATGGCGAAGTCCTCCGGGAACTCGATGCACGTCTGGAGGCTGCCGGTCTGGATCGCCTCGACGCAGACATCCGGCCGGTCGAACTCCTCGATGATGAAGCCGCTGTCCCTCATGTTCTCGACGAACCGTCCGACGAGCTCGGTGTCTTCGGGGGTGTAATAGCCCAACGCGAGGTCGTAAGAAGATGACGTGGTGAACGCGAGCCCTATGAGGAGTATGATGGCGAGGGGGCCGAAGAGGATGACGAAGGCGGTGGACTTCTTCCTGAACAAGAGCAGGAGGTTTTTCCGGATGATGTGTCCGAGCTTGCTCACTTGGACCCGCCTCCCTTGAGCTCTTGCTTGACCTCGCCATCAGCCAGCATGGCCTCCAAAGGCTCCTCCTCGTCGCCTTCGGATTTACCGCTCTCCTTCTCAGAGGGTTTCTTGGAGCGGTCCTTCTTCTCCGGAGCCTTCTTGTCGTCCTTCTGCTCGTGCTTCTTCTGAGAGCTCTTCCTGCGCTTCCGCTTCTTGGAGGACGATTTCTTCTCAGGAGACTTCTTCTTGTCATCCTTCATGATGGAGATGAAGATGTCATCCAGCGACGGCTTGCCGATGTGGAGGTCCTCCACCTTGTCGCCCTCCTGCTTGGACACCCTGATGACTGCGCGGGCGCACTCGTTAGGCCTGTCCGTGTAGAACACGAGGCCGTTGGGTTGCTTCTCGCTGTGGATGTAGAGGTCCTCCTCGTCCTCCATGCCATCCTCAACCTCCTCGTACAACTCCTTGGCGAGGCGTACGCGGACCTGTGAGTAGTCTGAGAACTGCCGCTTTATCTCGGCGAGGGTTCCGACGGCGAATATCTTGCCTTCCTTGAGGATGGCGATGCGGTCGCACACCCGTTCCAGATCCGCCAAGTGGTGGCTCGCCAGCACGATGGTGGTCTCCTTGCTGTTGATTTTCTTGATAAGGTCGTAGATGTTGTTCCGCAAGACCGGGTCGAGGTCTGCCGTCGGCTCGTCGAGTATGAGGACCGCTGGGTCGTGCATCAAGGCGCAGGCGATGTCGAGGCGACGCTCCATCCCGCCGGAGAGGTTCTTCCCCAAGGATTTGCGGGCGAGGTCGAGGTCCATGAGGTGGAGGAGTATGTGCATGTTCGTCTCGATCGTGTGCTTGGGCAGCTCGTAGAGCGAGCCGAAGTACTTGAGGTTCTCGGCCACGGTGAGGTCGTCGTAGAACGAAGGGGCTTGTGATGCGAAGCCGAACACTCGCTTGACGATAGTGGGATGGTTGTGGACGTCCTTGTACGCCGGCTGTCCCAACGCCCGGTGGGACGGCTCGACGAGGATGCGCACCTCTCCTTGGTCAGGCCTGAGGAAGCCGATGAGCGAATGCAACAGGGTGGTCTTGCCGCTGCCCGACGTGCCGATGACGCCGAGGATCTCGCCCTTGTAGATGTCGAAGTTCACGCCGGACAGGACGACATGGTTTCCATAGGCCTTCTTCAGGTTTCTCACTCGGAAAAACAGTTCTGTCACCGGCGCACCTCTTTTGCGGTGGTACAACAGAGAAAAGAGTTTTTAAATGTTTTGTTCGGTTCCGACGGGCTCATCGCTTTCGGACCAAGTCCTTGAGGGCGAACGCGACGATAGCGAACAACGCCCCGACGAGAAACCACGCCGTGACGGGGCTGGGGAAGCGCGACGCCTCCTCGGCAGCAGCCGGGGCCGACTCCGCGAGCATGCGCACCCCTGCGTCGGCAGTGGAAGCCACCTTCTCACCGGAATCCAAGAGGAAACGCTGCACGAGCTCCATGACCGCGGCTACGCCCACGGCGATGGCGGCGAGTGGCCAGAGCTTCTTCAGACGGTCGAGGAAGCCCTGCTCCTCCCGCGGCGCGATGATGATGTACTTCTTGGCCAGCCGGTAATGAGGCACCTCCTTGCCCTTATCAGAATAATGGAACTCGTCAGCCACGACGAGGCCGCTCTCGCGCAACGACTTGAGATTGTAATGCACCGTGGACAACGGCAGGCCGAGGTCCTTGGCAGCCGTGCTCTCAGTCGTGTAGTCACGGTCCGCCAGGTAGTCGAGGATGCGACGGCACGTCTCGTTGCCGATCACCTGCGCCAACCTTTTCGACTGCCCCTCCTTGAGAGAGAGGAGCATGAAGGACTCGTCAGCCATACTCTCCCGAGAAGAAGCGCTCCCTTATAAAACCTTCCAAGGCTCCAGACGAGGTCGCAGTCACGACACCAAGGTGTCCCACACGTGCCCGACATCCCTCGCGTACTTCCCGCCCTTCGCCTTCACGAAACCAGGATACGTGAGGTCGTCGACCTCCTCCAACTGCGACGCCTTACGCTTGCCGAACGCCTTGAGATCCTCGACGATCACCTTCTCCCGGCCATCCAATGAGAAGTAAACCGACCGCGCATCCTCCGACGGGTCCTGAGGCTTCAAACCACGTATCTCCCACAGGACGTGCCAACCCTTGAGGTGGGATCGCACCCAGGAATCATACCGCTCCACCAAATCCCCCAACGAGGAGCGGCCGTTCGCCAAAGCCCCTTTCCGAACCCACCAGTCCTCGGCGTCGGCGAGGGCCTTAGGCACCTTCTCCGCCTTGATGAGGAAGAGCTTCACCGGAGCCCTCAACGAGTTCCGCCCCAAAGGCGACACCAACACCTGTCGCAAGCCCTTCACGTGCTCCCACCGGATCCTCTGCCGTTCCAACACGAGCCTGACCGTCACGGCGTCATCATCCACGCGCACCTTCTGCACGATGTTGCCTGTGATCTCGAAGATGAGCACCGCCTCGACCATGACCGTGATGAGCGCCATCGCCCTATGGAGCCTGGAAATCTGAGGTAGCTGTAGGAAAATCGCCATGAGCAAGGCTATGGGGACCTGAGAAGCTGTGAAGAGGAGCAGCGTCTTGCGCTTCGGCGTCTTGAGGGTGGACCTCATCACACTCTCTTCTCATCCGAAGAATATAAAGCTTTCTTCCGCCGACGGCCGAGCTCGAGGACGAGGATGACGAACCCTCCGAGGTAGAACGCCGCCAGGATGAGTGCGAAGACCGTGAAGACCGTCGCGAGGAGATACTGTCCGAGCATCCATGCGCCAGCCACGACATCGCTGTAGTAGAGGAGGACGTCTTTGGAGTATGTCCAGAGGTACGCGCCGAAGAACACGGTCGTGACGGCCACCCAGAGCTGGTCGAGGCGGCGCTTCGCACCCTTGCGTAGAGGCTTGAGGAAGAGGACTGCGACACCGAGCATGAGGCCTGCGGTGACGGTGACCGGCAACCCTCCTGACAGCATCGACGACGTCTGGACATCGACTCCGAGCAGGTTCCTGGCGCCGAGCCGGCTGATGCCGAACAACGGCGAGAAGATCACTGCCGGGAGGGAGACTAACAGGGATGTGAGCGCCCACCGCGGCAGACGAGGACTCCTCCGACGGTAGAACCTCCACCACAGGACTGCAGGTGAGAGGAAGAGTCCGAGGAATCCCGCCACGTTGCCCAGGAAGACGAGGACGAGGGCGCCCCTCGTGGCAGGGGATGCTAGCAGGCCCCAGTCGGTGCGGAGCACGCTCCACGCGCTCGCATGGCCCGGTCCGAGGTGTCCGAAGTAGAGCGCGTCCCGAACCCCTGTGAGATATGGGATGAGGAAGTTTCCGATATCCGTGAGGAGGTGGAGTACGAGCAAGCCCAGGATGCCGAGGAGGAACAAGTGCTTGTAACGGAAGTGGTCGATGAACGAGCGGAAGAAACCGTTCCCCGCGTTGCCGACGCGCTCGAGGAACCCGTGGATTGAGAACTTGCGCGTGGTGAGGATGATGCTGTATACGAGGAGGGCTGCGAGCAGGAAGGTGGCATCGACTGCTATCGCGAGCCACTCCATCATCATGTTGAACACTGTGAGGAAGAATCCGAAGAGGACGAGGAGTGTGACCGCGAACCTGACGGCCAGCTTGCCTTCTTGAGGGGTGCTTTGCTCGTGCAAGACTCCCATGACGCTGCGCTTCGAGAACGGCACGTTGACGGCGACGTAGACCGCCATGGCCGTGAGCGCCGCGATGCCTGCCATGAACGTCCACCACTCATAAGCCGCGTAGTGCTGTACGAGGTGGACGTAGAACTCGTGGAGGAGCCCTGCTCCCTCCTCCTGGCGTAGGGCGACGCTCGCGTAGGAGACGAGGTTCTTCACGACGAGGAGGAAGTAGGCCAGTACGAGCGCGATGTCAAGGCGTGGCCTGCGGTGTCCGAAGAACACCCTGGAGAGACTGGCCTTGTACAGGAGGTGTCCGAGCAATGACCAGCTAACGAGCTTCTTCACATAGTCGAGGACCGGCCCGATCACCTCAAAGAAGTCCATGATGTTGAGTACGATGATGAGGAAGAGGAAGACATCGATCCAGCCGAGGCTCCGTCGCACCATGACGCCACCCAGGACCAACTCACATTAAAAGCTTCCGATTGGGAGTTGTAGAAATAGTCCGAGTAAGAAGCATGGATTGCTTCCGCGTTCGGCAAGAAACCCGTTCTGGTTCATAAGAAGAATCCTTGCAAGAGTCGTTCAGGTGCCACGGCAAGAGCGAGCGTATCTACAAACCATGGTTGAGGGGGAAAACTATAAATACACTCTCGCCTTGCGTGAGACCATGCGTCAAGCGCTACTCCTCGGACTCGCACTGCTGCTCCTGCCTGCTGTTGGCCTCGCCGCGGACGCCGATGGGGACGGGGTGTTAGATGAGCGCGACGCCTGTCCCGACACCCCTAAGGACGCTACGACCATCGACCCCTCCGACAACCTCGACTACGCCGGATGCTCGTGCGACCAGATAGAGGAACTCATCGACACTGAAAACCCTTGCATTTCCTTCTACTGCCACGGCTCAGTCCTCGAGATACGGGAAGCCTCTTTCGACGGCCCGGTCACGGAATGCCCTGAGGACAAGTGCGTCGGCTACAACCATTATGACTACCCGCCCGACGGGTTCTCAACATGCCGGGATGGGCGCGTCGTGGAGTACTCGTGCGACCCTGAATTGACCGTCAACTCGCCGGTGTGCGGCTACGTGCCCAACGAGACCGGCAACGTCACGGGCGGCAACGAGAGTGACGGGAAACCGCTCCCGACGCTCGTCGGCACGACGCAGACATTCCACCTCACCGACGCCACGCTCACCTACGCCCACCCCGCCGACATCTCGCAGGACGAGGAAGCGTTGTTCCGCGCCCTCTTCATACTCGAAGGCGGCGAGCGCAAGGAGATCGACGTAGACCTCGTGCAGGACGGGACGGTTCTGGAGAGGCAGGACGCCTACTGCGGCGAGGACGAGGACATCCTCTTCTGCACGGCCTCATGGCATCTCCGGACGAGCCGCGCCGGAGAGCACTCCGCAAACCTCACCTTCACCTACGACGCCGGGTCCGGCGTCATCTCAGAAGACCTCCCCGTCAGCTTCACCATAGCCGAACGGCCCTTCGCGCCCCAAGCCGCAGAAGCCCCGGTCGTGGGGAAGGATATAGACGGGTTGACGCCTCGGGAAGAGGTCCTCGTCAAGAGCATCCATCGCGAACTCTTCGAAGACGGGTTGACCGGGCTCGACCAGGACTCCTTCATCGGCGTGTTGGAGGAGACCCCCCAGCACGTCACAGTCACGAAGACACCGAAGTACGATGAGAAGAGCAATAGGACGGTCTTCAGCGTGACGATCGAACCACGCCCTGGCGTCGAGGTGGCAGACCTCACCGTCGTCGAATACCTTCCGAAAGAGTTGGCGGCTTCAGTCGAGGACGTCGTGTTCAGCCACGACCCGGTCGTCGTGCGTGACGACCCCCTCATCATGTGGCACTTCTCAGCCGTCGACGACCGGGTGGACCTCTCCTACGAGACGCACGGAGAGGCTGAGGTGACCGGCAACACCCTCGCCGTCGCCGAAGGCGTGCGTGACCGCCACTCGACGTGGCTCGTCGTCCTCCCCATGCTCCTCATACCGCTCGTGGCGCTACTCCTCATAGGGCTTCCCAAGCTCTTACACCGCCGCGAACGATAAGTTTTTTATAGGACTGTCTTCTCATACACCTGTAAGTGGTGGGTGAACAGTGAAACGACATCTTATCTGCAGCATCATGTTCCTGCTAGTCCTCATACCAGCGGCCCAAGCGGCCACGATGGGATTGCACGGCACCGTGCTCAACAGCAGCGGGGACGGAGCCTCCGGCGACCTACGAGTCCTCATCTACGACCATGCGTCAGACGGTTCTTTATTGTACAACGAGAGTTTCGACGACGCTGTCAACGACGGCGCGTACGCCGTCATGCTCGGGAACGGTTCTGAACCCTTGGACCTGTCGTTCGGGACCGACTACTACCTCGACATGCGGGTGAACGGGGAAGACCTCGACTTCGACGGGGCTGAAAGGAGAGCGTTCACGTCGAACGTCGGGGCTATCTCGTCGTTACAGGACGTCTCCATCGACAACCTCGCCGTCGGCACCAACGCTTCCTTTCCGGAACTATGCCTCAACGATACTTGTCGGACCTCGTGGCCTGTCGACACGCAGAGGAATGTGTCTGGGGATTATCTCTCTATTAATTCCACGACCATCGGTTTCAGCGAGACAAAGTTGAACTCTACTATCGATGCCCATATACCTACTGACTATGATGCTGGTTGGGTGAATGACTCCGCGAACACCACGACGAGCCTGAACGTGATTGCTCAGAACAACCTCAGTGTTAACGGAACAGGTTTTTTCGGCTGGCTCGGCACGCTCTCTCAAAAGATAACGGGCCTGTTCGCGCAGGCGGTCCATGCGGATGAAGTGAACGTCTCTGGCAACCTCACGCTCAACGGCCAGGCAATCACTGATTGGGCTGATGTGAACATGTCTGGAACGGATACCCAGAAGAACGCTTCGGGTCCTTACTTGTGGAATGACACGACGACTATCCATTTCGATGAGGTGAAGTTGAACGAGACCATCGACGAGCGCATCCCCGCAGACCTTGACGGTGGTTGGGCGAACACGTCTACCGTGACGAACACTTCGCTGGATGTGCTCATCAACGGGAGCCTCAACGTGACGGAGAACGCCACTATCGGAGAAGTGCTTGAACTCGTCCCCTCGACGAACCAACCCTCATGTTCCGCAGGATCCGTCATCATGTACGACAACACCTCGACCGTCTACCCGTGCTACTGCAACGGCACGGCGTGGGTGCGTTTCGACAACAACTCCGCGACCTGTTGAAGGTGCCTTATGAGAACCGCGACTACCATAATCGTCATGGCCCTGCTGCTCCTGGCAGCGGCTTCCGCCGAGGAGTACACCGGCACGGCCACGACTGACGGGGTCGCGACCAGCGGTAACTCGTCGAACTACACCGCTACTGCAGGGACTGGCACTGTCGTGGTGTCGGGCAACTCGTCCAACTACACGCTCGAAGGCTCGTCCTACTCGTTCGACGCGGACGCGGACATGCCACCTCCACCTGAGGATGATGGTGACGATGACGATAGCAGCAGTAGCGGTAGTGGTGGCGGCACGTTCTACCCGTCTGGGGGTTCGGAACCGGAGCCTGCCGAGACGGCACGGTCGTTCACCAGCTATGCCGATTCTGTCAATGACTCTCTCCGTGTGTCGAACCCGCGTAGCGACATGTCGTTCGCCGCCATGGAGGTCTCCGTCAAGGCCGAGGTGAGCAACGCGCGCATCAAGGTGGTGGAGGCGGTCGACGCCGCCAGCCGTCAGGAGACGTCCTCCTTCGACGGCCGGCTGTACCGCCTGTTCGACATCGACCACGACGACGTGTCAGGTGATGATATATCGTCGGCTCAGCTGTCGTTCAAGGTCGACAAGGACTGGCTCGAGGGGGAGGGTGTCGCTGAGGACGAGGTCGTCCTGTTCCGCTACGACGGCTTCGAGTGGGACTCCTTGGAGACGGAGGAGGTGGATGAGAACATGACGTTCGTGTTCTACGAGGCCGAGTCGCCTGGCCTGAGCACGTTCCTCGTCGGCGCGGAAGGCGATGACGACCCGTCCTCGGTGACGGGCAACGCCGTGTCCGAGAACGCCTCCGAGGATGTTAACGAGTCTGCCGCTCCTGGTAACGAGTCTGCACCGCCGCAGGAAACCGCTCCCGAGGAGGACCCTTACGGCACTTCTTCCGACGCGAGCGGCGGCGCTAACCCGTTGTGGCTCGGGGCAGGGTTGCTCGTTGTTGCCGCGGTCGTCATCGGACTCGTCGTCCAGATGAAGCGGCGTAAGAGCAAGGAGGACGAGCAGGGTGAAGGCGAGGATTCCAAGGCTCAAGAGGAAAAACCCGGCGAGGCTGACGGCAAGCAAGAACATGGCGGGGCCAGCGAGAAGGAAAAGCCTCATGACGAGGGTTCTGGCAAGCCTGCCGTCGTCGAAGGGTCCGAGGCTGAAGCGGAGGAGAAGCCATCCGCTTCAGAGGAACATATGGAGGAGCCTTTGTTCGTCGATAACGATGAGGAGATGCTTACTGATTTCCTCCGTAAGGCTTTCGAGAAAGGATACCTCATGGACCACTTGCGTCCCCTGCTGTTGGACAAGGGTTGGACGCCCGCGCAGATCGAGCACTGCGTGAAGAAGCTCGGGAAGGATTAGTCATCCTTTAGGCTTGTATGTCTTTCCGTGTCTTTCCACGAGTCCTTCTTCTCGGAGTTCTTCCAATACTTCTCTAGGGTCGTGCTCCGTGTCTGGGAAGTGCTTTTTCGCTTCTCGTCCGTTGATGCTTCCTTTCTCTAGCGCGTGCTTGAGGAGGGTGCTGCGGACCTGTCTTCTCGAGCCTTCGAACTTGCTTTGTCTTGTTTTCGGTCTTATCCCTGACTTCCTGCTCGTGAGTTCTAGCGCGCCGTAGTCCATCAGGGCGTTGTGCCAGTCCCTCGACCGGCCTTTCGGCAGCAGTTTTTCTGCTTGCTTGAAGAGTTCCTTGTCAGTGGTCGTTTCTGATAGTCCGAGCTCGTGGATGAGTATCCGCCTGATGTTCGTGTCCACCGTCGCTAGGTCTCGGTTGTCTGCGAAGATGAGTACGCTCCGGGCGGTGTAGGGTCCGATGCCTGGTAACTGCTTGAGGTCTTCTTCTTCGTCAGGTATTTCTCCGTCGTGTTCTTCCATGACTTTCTTGGCGGCGTCGTGGAGCCGTTTGGCGCGGTTGTTGTAGCCGAGGCCTGACCAGAGCTTGAGGACTTCCGAGAGGGGTGCTTCCGCCAGTGCTTTGACTGTGGGGTATCTCTTCATCCACGCCTCGTATTTTTGGGTGACGCGGTCGACCTGGGTCTGTTGGAGCATGATCTCTGAGACGAGGACCTTGTAGCGGTCTGTCGTGTCCCTCCAGGGCAGGCTTCTTCCTCGTTGCTTGTAGAAGTCGAGGATTTTTTGTTGGAGGGCTTTCACCTTGTCCATGGTTTCTTGTTGGTTCGTGTTGGTTTAAAACTATATTGTTTCTTTATGGAAATTAATTGGTTTTTGTATTCTTTGTTGTTATCCTGTCGTTTCTTATTTTTCTTTATTGAAAATAATATACTCTTATAAATCAATCAATCTTCCACCAACACGTCGGGTGGCGAGACGACCCACGGCCAACGCGCTGAGGAAAGTCTGCCCACACAACGCGATGACAACCACTGGCTGCAACAAGCCAGGGTCGTCGCTGGACAACGGCGGCTCCCCGTAGTGGGGAGGCGGCGAAAGCCGCGGCAACCGCCCCGAAACGAGACCCCCACGGGCATGGGATGACGCACGCGAAGCACCAGGCAACCGGTGTGAGATAACCTGCCGACGACGCCCATGGAAAGGATGAAACGGCGAGCCCCCGCCTGTGCAAGTCCACAAAGACGCTCAGTCGAATGTCGTCAGGCCCGACGGCACCACCAAGGCGGTGCTCCGGGGCCGCACACAAGGCAGCTTACCGCCACCCGACACCTTTTTTTTCAGCCGGACGACGACTCACAACAAACGTAACTCTCACCATCATCCTTGCAACCTTCATTGAAGGAATCCAAGACAGTCCCGTTCGTCGCATCGCATATCTCTTGCGTAAGACACCTGCCGCCAGCCTCCTTACACCCTAAATCAGGAGACTCCATCAAACCTGAGAGCGCGTCTCCAGAATCCGCTCCGTCCACACTCCCTTGGACGGACTGCGACTCCAAAAGACCTCCCATACTATCGGCACCGGCACTGAAAAGACTTCTCATAAAGAATAAACCCACGACGAGAAGAATCACGCCTAGAACCTGAAGACCGCCGAAGATTATGGACAGGATGGACAACACCTTACCCTTCTCCCCTCGACGACGGACCTGACGTAACGAGACTATACCCAATATGAGTGTCGCTAGCACCGCCAAGACACCCAACCCTGCCAGCACCGGAGTGACAACACCCTGAAGGAAGAAGGAAGGGCTAGCGCCGATAAACAGAGGGCCGACGAAGGCGAGGACGAACGCGACTATACCCAGCCTGTTCGTACGGGAAGAAGCCGGCCTGGCAGGACCCTGCTGCCTCTCGCCCTTCGCCAGGGAGAACGCCTGGTCGACGGAAGCCTGATCGTAGCCGTTCTGCAGCAGCGTCTGCCGGACCTGCTGCTCAGAATAGCCTTGCCGCAACGTGCCTTTCACGTACTGGACCAGCTGCGATGGGGAAGCCTCGGCCATATCCTATACTCTCCATCACTCCTATAAGAAGCTTCCGTCATCCATTACATTTTTAAACAACAAGGGTTTACTCAAAGACATGGCCAAGAACGACAAGGTCAGGATGCCCTCCAGCGGCGCAGGCATCACGCAATACTTCGACGACTACAAATCCAAGATAGTCTTCCAGCCGATCCACATCGTCATCTTCGCCGTCGTCGTCATCCTTATAGAACTGCTCCTCTGGCTCTCGTTGTGATACCCATGATGCCCGGCATGAACTCCAGACAGATGAAACAAGCCATGAAACGCATGGGCATGCAGCAAGAAGACATGCCTGCCACGCAAGTCATCATCCGGACGGAAGACAAGGAATACGTCTTCGACCAACCCCAAGTGGCGAAGATCAACATGATGGGCCAGCAGACCTATCAAGTCATCGGAGAACCACAAGAACGAGCCCTAGAAACAACCCCTGAAATCTCGGACGAGGACGTCGAGACCGTCAAGGAACAAGCAGGCGTCTCCGAAGAGGAAGCCCGAAAAGCCATCGAAGAGGCGGACGGCGACCTCGCACAAGCCATCATGGACCTCCAAAGCGAGTGAAAACCTTAAAAAACACCCTTTCTTTCCCGACGAGCCATGAGCGCCGCATCCGAAGCGTACCTCAAGAGACTCCTCGAACCCTTCATCGAAGGCTGGATGAACGAGAACCTTGAGACCAAGCTCTGGACGCCTGACGAATTCAAGCAGAAATTCTCACAACGGAGCGTCCACCAACTGCTCCAAGACAAGGACACCAGCTTCATGGGAGCCTGCCTCGACCGCACACTCCTCACCCAATGGTACCTCCAACTAGCAGGCCGCAAGCCCGAACTCTTCATGGAACACCTCCACGACCACAACAACGGCCGCGAAGGCCTCCATTACTTCCTCAGAGACGGAAACCAGATCATCGACTTCCGAGACCGCACCAACGTCATCATCAAACCCACCCCCTACCAGAACCCGCAAGACGTCACTACCAAAGGGACATGGCCTATGCACGGCGAACTCGACCCGAAGAAGAACTTCTTCGAGAACTACTGGCACGAACCACCGGTGAAGGAGTTCTATAGACTGCTGGAAGAGCACATAAACGGTCTCCTCAAGGACAACACGCCCGAACGCTTCGCCCGCTACCACAAAGAGATCGAACACCAGCCGAACCTCACAATACACACCACCCAAACATATATAAACCTCCACTGAGTAGGAAGAACTTCTCCATGGAACGATTCGTCCAGTACAAGGACAAGGCGCGGCGCAACATACAGTTGGCGGACCACATGCTCACGATGACCTACCCGCTCGTGAAAGACCCAAAGATACTACTCGGAGTCCTGGAGAACCTGTTCATGGCCGTCACCAACAGCATGGCATCAGTCCTCCACTACGAACGACTGCACAAGCGCGTCCCAGCCTTCAACGAGACGTTCGACAGCAAGTTCTCCACCTTCAAGAGCAAGGTGGTGCACCAACACGGCCTCGATCTCAAATGGGTCCGGTTCATCGCAGAGCTACGAGAAGCCGTGCAAGAACACCAACAATCGACCACGGAATTCCCCCGCAAGGGCAAATACGTCATGGCAGACAAGGACTACCGCCTCAAAACCCTCGACGAAGCACTCCTCAAAGACTACCTGAAGAAGACCAAGGAGCTGGTCCACGAGCTCCTACAACTGGTGACCGCAAAATGATGCAAAGCCTCGAAGACGCGCAAGAAGAACTCAAAAGGGTAGACCACCAGATCTACGTCAGCCTCAAATACACGCGGACGGTTGACGTCCTCCTCAACATCCTCAATAGGATGATCGACGGCTACGAATACCTCATACAAGCACTGCTCAAGATACGCATCGAGGAAGGCAAGGTGGAACGCATACCGGCGTCACCCATCGAACGAGGAAACCTCGTGAAAGAGCTCTACCCCGACGACGAGGTCATCATCGACAACATAGGACTCTTCTTCCTACTCCGAAAACTGTTCCGAAGCAACCCGCAACGGGAACAGGAATACCGCCGCAACGTCACCATGAGGACCGTCGTCGAAGGCCGGGAAGAGATCGTCAACATCGACATCATCACCAACTACTACCAGTACATGCTCCAATTCTACCGGCGCGTGCAAGAACTCGTGAAGAACTACGAGGCCGGAAAAGAAGGTGAGGAAGCATCGGACGGAACATCGGAATCCTGAACGGCAAAGGAGGCACGGGCAAGACGACGCTCGCCATCAACCTGGCAGCGGCGCTGCACGAGCTCGGCGAGAACACCCTGCTGGTCGACGGCAACCTGCAAGCGCCGCACGTCGGCACCGCACTAGGGCCGGGCAGGTTCACCGACACACTCCACGACGTACTAGCCAACCGCACCCCCTACTCCAAAGCAGTCCACCTCCACGACTCAGGACTCAAGATCGTCCCGGGCTCCATCGGAGCGAGGCCGCGAGAATACGACACCTCCGCCATCGGCAAGTACAAGCACGCCGCCGACACGGTCCTGTTCGACGCCCCGCCAGGCGACTACAGCCACGTACTGGACGCGTGCGACCAAGCATTCATCATCACGACGCCGCACTATCCCTCAATACTCGAAGCCAAACGGGCATTGAAAGAACTGGAACGGAGCAGGAAGATGCTGCTAGGAATCATCGTCAACAGGGACGGCGCGCCGCACGGCCTCACCAAGGAACAAGTGGAAGAATTCCTCGAAACACCGGTCCTGGCAGCCATACCGCACGACGACACGTTCGAAGAAGCGCAAGCCAGACGGGTAGCGCACCTCCACGCCTACCCGACGTCGAAAGCCGCGGAAGCCATCCGAGAACTCGCCTCGAGACTGTCGGTCAGACCTCTCAACGATGGCATGTGAAGGTCATCCGTGTCCCTCTCGGTAGTTCCGGATAAGCCTGACGTCCTCCACATCCTTGGAATCACTGCTTCTCACCTTCCACGCCTCGACGTCTTCCAGAAGGGCGAACGGGACGCCGTCGATAATCTCAGCACGCTCTATCAGCTTCCAAGGCTTTTCCACACCAGGCCAGCGCGGGAACGCTTCCACATGCTCCGACAACTGGAGCCCGCCATTCCGGTTGAAAGGATAATCCTCCTTGAGCGCCTCCCACAACCCGGCTGACAAGACGAGGTCGATATCCCTGTTCTCCCGGATGCCGCGGACGGCGAGGGGGCCGCTGCCGGACACGACGTACCGGTCTGGCGGCAGGTCGAGGGCTTTGAGCTCGTCGAGGTAGCGCATATACATGTGTTATCAGAAAGAGTCTTTTAAGCCTGTCGTTTCGATTCAAAAACTTAAAAAGCAAGCGACATCCTCTCTCGAAGAAGATATGATATTCATCGCAGGCAGCAGGAAGTTCTACCACGAGATAGAACGATTGAAGGACGAGCTCGACGCACGAGGGGTCACGGCGCTGACGTCAGGGAAATGGGAGCAGACCCAGGAAGACACGCTTGAGAACCAACGCGACGCGCTCCTGCGCGCATTCCGAGGCATCGACGACGCGGACACCCTCTACATCCTCGCCGAGGACGGCTACGTCGGCAAGACGGTCGCCATGGAAGCGGCATACGCGCACGCGAGAGGCGTGACCATCATCTCCTCAGAACCGGTCGGGGAACTGTCAGTGAGAGGGTTGGTCGACGAGGTCTTATCGGTGAAGGACTTCATCAGTTACGCCTCAAAAAAAAGAGACTGACCGCGCCTTTGAGGACCGGGCGCGGAGGCCGGCCGGTAATCGGGAGGCTCTACGGAAGAGAAGGTCTCACTGATTGAAATCATTTGTGGTCGTCAGGAGTACCAAGGGGAAAAAAACGGTGTGAAGCCGAGTCTCTGCGCCTGCTCCTGCACGTAGTCCTCGATGAATCTGCCGTACTTCCTCGCAGTCAGGTCCGCGAAGTAGTGGTTGTTCACGGCCACTTTTCGTTCCTTGAGCGCTTTCAGGCCTACGTTCCCTCTGAGCTCGTCGTTCTCGACATCATACGCCAAGGATTGTATGGTAAGCGGCACGCCTGTGAGGTATGCGTCCAAAGAAGGCTCCAACCCCTTTCTTTTGATGAAGTCTACATTCTCCAACGGGATGATGTCTGCCACGGTCGTGGCACTGATAATCTTCGGGTTTCCAAAACGGTTCTGCCCCTCCTTCCAGCCAGGAGGTAGCTTCAAATTCTCGTCCATTCCCTCCACGAGGAGGTCGACGTCGTGCTCCGGCCTGGACGTACCGTACAGGACGTGGGCGATGTTTCGGACCAGGAAGTCGCCCACGAGGTACGCCTTCAAGCTGTTCTGCCGCGCGACGTTGTACGCGTGCCTGAACTCGAGGTCCTCCCTTATACTTGCCAACGCCTCCTCCAATCCTTCCATGAAGTCTCATAGGAATGTGGTGCTACATATAGATTCCCCCATCACCTTTAAAAACCCCTTCTTCTTCCCGCCACCTTATGAAAGACCTGTTCCTCGCGTGCGAGCGCGGCTGCAGCCCCTACGTCGAGGCGGAAGCCCGACTGCGGAGCTTCGGCCACGAGGTGACCAAGGGTGACACGTGCGTCGTGTTCCACGAGTCATCAGTCCGAGACCTCCTCGCCGCCGCCTACCTCATGCAGACGCCCACCCGTGTAGGCGCGTTGCTCTGCAGCGCCGAGGTGACGCCCTCCCTGGAGGAGTCATTGCACAACCTCGAGACCGCCATCGGATCGCTCGACTTCGAACGATTCCTCAGCAAGGACAAGTCGTTCTCCGTCGTGTGCAGCCGCGAGGGCACGCACGACTACAACAGCATCGACCTCGCCCAGGAGACCGGACGCGTCATCCGACGATTGGCCAAGGAGTCGCTCGGAGAGGCTCCGCGGGTTGATATCAAGAAGCCTGACATATTACTCTACCTCCACGTCGACGAGGACCAGGCGTGGCTCAGCCTCGACCTCCTCGGATATGACGCTTCCAAACGCCCGTACAAGGTGTTCAACAACCCGCACAGCATGAAAGGGCCGACCGCGGCGTCGCTCCTCATGGCGTCCGGCTGGACGCCCGGCAAGGTGCTCGTCGACCCGTACGCCGGCGGCGGCGAAGTCCCTATCGAGGCGGCGCTCATGGCCTCCGGCAAGTCATTGCGGTATTACGAGAAGGACCTCTTGGTGAAGAAGCATCACTTCTTCGTCGAGCACGCCGACAAGGTGTTGGCAGAGATGGACAAGGCCATCGTCGACGTGGCGGACAAGACTGTGCACTGCTTCGACGCGCAGCTGCGGAACATCACCGCTGCGAAGAAGAACGCGAAGATCGCCGGTGTCGACAAGGCGGTCGAGTTCTCCAAGATGGACGTCGAGTGGCTGGACACGAAGCTGACGGAGAAGTCGGTCGATTGCATCGTCACGCAGCCCATCGAGGCGAGCAAGCACGTCCCGCAGAAGAAGGTGTCGGACCTGAACAAGCAGCTCTTCTACCAGGCCGACTTCGTCCTCGCCAAGGCTGGCTCCTTGACGTTCCTGTGCCAGAAGCCGGAAGACCTCACGTCCGCCGCTGACGAGTACGGCTTCGTCGTGGACACGCAGGAACAGGTGTTCACGGGCAAGCTGCCGCAATGGGTCGTCAGGTTCGTGCGGAAGTGATGCCTGTCTTGCGTGCCAACAGGCACTCTTCTATGAGGGTCCGGAATTCCTTGGCCTTCATCAAGCTGTTCTTCGCCTCTGATATCTTTGCCGTCCGGTTCATCTCGTAGGTGAAATCCTGCCTCTTCCGTCGTTGTCGGTCCAGGTCTTCCGCCTTTCTCTCCACCCGCTGCAATTCCATGGTCTCATCCTGCAGTTCCTTGAAGAGCGCCAGTGCGCGTGACATCCTACTGGTGGTCGTTTTTGTGCTCGTCGTCCGCTCCTGGTCAGACCCTTTGATAAGGTAATAGTAGATGAATGCGAGGTACACCGTCTTATGCGTGTCCTTTGTCCCTCTCGGGAACTTCCTTCCGTCCAGGCCGAGCAGGTATTCCGCTTGGAAGAACATCGAGTAGTACGCGACGGTCACCACCCAGATGGTAGCTGTACTGTTTTGGGAGAGTTCGCTCGTGCCTTCCACCTTCTCCATGAGGTAGTTCGCTAGTTCCAACGAGTCCTTCGCCTTCCTCCTCGTGTGTTCGATGAACGCTTGTGTAGGTGTTGCCCATCGTCTTTTGAGGTCCCAGTCCTTGAAAAGTCCTTTCGCGTCCTCACAATCCTTTGGTCTGAGCATGTCTTTTCACCGTGGCGTAATACTGCTCAACCCCGAAGAGTACGATGCCGTTCTCGAACGCTTCCCTGCCGACGCTGTACTTCTGATTGAGCATCTCCTCAAAGTCGTTCGTCGTCACTACCTTGACGTCCGCCTCCAAAGGCGAGAGCTCCAATGTCTTGTTAATCGTTGCGTCGTAGTCCTCGGACAGTTTCCGGGACGGCGTGATGATGATGAGGTCCACGTCGGAGTCCTGCTCCTCATTGTCGAGGGCTCTCGATCCGAAGAGTATTAGGGTGTAGAACCGGCCGGCCAGGGCTCGTTCGAGGTCGTTGGCGAGGACGGCGATGTTCGGGTGGTGCCTCTTGAAGGCTTCCCTGACGTGTATTGCTGCCGTGCACAACGCGTCCGTAGGTGCGTGCTCGAAGTCGACGCTGATGAGGCGTGCCTTGCCTTTCCGTCGCTCTCGTACCATTCCTGTCTCGAGGAGTCGTGTGAGGTTCTTATGGGCTGTCGCGTACGTGATGCCTGCTTCCAGGGCTGCTTGGCGGAGAGTCCTGCTTTCTAGCGGCTGCTTCAGGAGCGCTCCTATCATTTTGTATTCAGGATTATTTTTAATCATCATAAATATAATATTATCTACTTAGTATATAATATTTTCTGATTCATATTTGGGGTGGGATTTGGACAGGGGTTTTTCAGCACTTTTAAATTCTATACTGAAAATAATTCTTCGTTACGATTAAGCTTAAAACCCAAAGAACCTCAAAAACAACGAGGAGGGGACACAGCATGACGACCTGCGACATGTGCGGCACAGAGAAAGGACCATTCTACAACGCCAAGGTGGAAGGCACAAGCATGCGCGTATGCCAGAACTGCAAGCGCTACGCCACCGAAGCCCGCCAACTGCGGGAACCACAACCGCAGAAGAAGAAAAAGAAACGAGCAACCCCGGAACAAGAACCGGAACAGGAAGAACGAGGAGAGATCATACAGATGATCACACCCGACTACTCCACGCGCGTCAAGCAAGCCCGAGAGAAAAGAGCTCTCAAGCAAGAACAACTGGCTCAACAACTAGCCGAAAAAGAAAGCGTCCTCCACGCCATCGAGAGCGGCAAGCACGAGCCCAGCATGAAACTAGCCCGAAAACTCGAGAAGAAACTAGGCATCACGCTCGTCGAACACCACGAAGAGAAGCGGCCGAAGAGCGACAAGCGCCAGACCGGACCAGTCACCATCGGAGACCTCATCAAGAAGCGTTGAGACGCCAGATACGCAAGTCGCACACCTCATCATCCCAATTGGTATACGATCCCTCGAACACGAGCTCATCAGAAGACCGACGCTCGACGAAAGACTCACGATTCGACTCGCACTCCGAACCAGGCTGACACGGATGGTCGCACAAGTCCACCGCAACATAATCCGCGCGGTCACCGTAACGACGCATAATCTCTTTGGACAAATCCCAGTTCCTGACGAACGTGATAGGCTTGTCGGAATAGACCACGAACAACGGGTTGGACGCGATCAACATGTCATCCTCCTTCGAAGCGTTCTCGAAATAATGATAGAAGTCCCTCTTATCACCCTCAAGGTCAGCAGGCATCGCCTCGGAAGACAAGCCCTGCCAACCGACGAACAACGATAAGGCCACGATGCCAAACAGGACGAGCGCCACACACCGATCACCGCAACGACGGAAACGACCCAAGAGCCACGAGACCCCCACCCCTGCCAGGATGGCCAACATAGGGAACATCGGCGTGAAGAACCTGATCTCCTTGTGCTGCACGGTCAAGAAGTACGCTACGAGCAACACCAACGGGACGAGCACGCCCATCCAAGCGGTGTCGCGCCACTTCCGCCACCTCACAAAAAGATACAGGCCCAACAACGAGAAGAGGAAGAACACGCTGTTCTTGAGCACCTCGACCACGTAATACCAATTACCATAATCATACACCCAATTGTTGTACTGGGTGAACACCTGGCTCGCCTCCAAAATAGGGAAGAGAGGGTCTCCTATGATGATGAGATGGACGAGCAAGTAAGGGATGAGAACAGAGAACCCACCGACTACGAACAACGAGATGCTATTCAGCCAAGAACGCCACTCGACCCGGAGCCGGCCGGACGACAACCACGCCACGACCAACGCCAAAGCTACGCCGACACCGAACAACGCGAGGACGAACCTCGTCAGGAAGGCGACGCCGAACGCCAAGCCAGCCCAATACCACTTCTTATTGAGGACCAACCACAAGCCCAAGAAGGACAGGAACGTAGCGGGGATGGCGGAGAGCGCCATGCCACCGAAACGAAAGAAGGTCGGGATGAACGCCAGGACGGCCACAGCCACGAGACCCGCGTTCTTATACAAGCGCTCGCCGATAAGATACGTGAATACGAGCACGCCGAGGCTGGCGACGACACCGACGACCTTGCCCACAGCCAAAGCGGGCAAGCCAAGCCACCAGCCAAACCCCATCAAGACAGGCATGATAGGAGGACGGAACACCTCCCAATACCCCAAAGAGCCGCTGGAGAAAAGGTGCTTCGCCATACTGACATAGATAGTCTCATCCCACCACGCAACAGCCGGCAAGGACGCATACCAAATCCTCAACGCCAACGCCAGGACAAACGTACAGGCGATGACGAGAAACGGCCACGACTTCCACCAACGAGACATCAGCAATCACCTCTGTTCAAGCCCTCACATATCAGGGGTGCGAGCTCTTGCTGAGACTTGACGCCATTGAACGTCTCGTCACCCATGACGATGGAAGGATATCTAGATATGTTGAAATGGCTCCCCAACATGTCGACGATAGGCTCATCATCAGCAAGGTCAACGTCGATCGGGAAGACCAGCAAGGAATCCCCATACTTCTTCTTGAAATACGTGAGTATGACGCCCTGGTCAGGACAACGAGGACAATCATCCGTGCTGAAGAAGTACAAGATGCTCAACCGATCCATCGGGCAGCGCTCCTGAGCCTCCTTCACCAATATCCAATAACGGATGTTATCAAGAGTGTAACGACGCTTGATAGAATCGAAATTCCCCTGTTGCGTCTGGGAGAACCCTTGGTACTGCTCCACCTCCTGCAAAGAATCCGACAGCTCGGTCACGGCATCCTCCATCGCAGCCTCGAACGCCGCGCAGCTATCTTCCTGCGTCGCCATGTCCAAGAAGGAGAACTGCAACTGCAAGCTACGATAATCAAGCTCGTGCTTCTCATACTGGTTCTCGAGGTACTGGACGCGCTCGTAATCCATCACCATGCCCAACAACACCCCTAAGGCGAAGACGAGGACTGTGATGATGGCGGCCGTCAGGTACCGCTGCTTAGAGATAGAACGTTTTACCATTTAGAGTGTCACCATTTCTGCTTCTTACCGACGGCCAGCTCGGCCATCACCTTGATCGCGATGAACGCGATGATGAGGTAGAACACCAAGAAGTACGGCACGATGTGAAGCGTCCCATACTGCCGGACCCTATCCTTGTTGATACGGCCGGCGAGGAAGAGGAACGTCGCGCCGAGCAAGAGCATCAAAGCGAGGATGAAGACCGGCGTGACACGGAGCTGGAGTATGTGAAGGTTGAAGGACAAGGACTGGATGTAAGGGATGAGGTCGAAGTTGACGAGCCAGAGCTCGTGGACGTGACGCGCCAACGGCTTGACCACATAATAGAGGAAGGCGACGACGGCCACCAAGGACAAGGCGAACTGGGCCATGTTGAGAGGAAGCTGGAAGATGCCGAAGTCGCCATACTTGCGGTTGAAGATCGCCTTACGATACTTCACCAGGTTCATCAACGTCCCCTTCATCCAACGGTTACGCTGGTCCTGCAACTGCTTCACCGTGTAAGGCCCGACGGTGTGGACGAACGCGTTAGGAACCTGCATGATACGATAATGCTCCATCTGGGCGCGGTAAGCGATCTCCTGATCCTCGACCAGGCTCTCCTTATCGAAGCCGCCAAGCTTCTTCACGACATCCTTCTTGTAGACGGAGAAAGGACCGGGGGCGACGTAGTTGGAATGGACATAGCTCATCAGCCTGGTGAGGAACATGCCAGCCATGTACTCGAGGCGCTGGAACTTCTGAACCCACGTCTTGGGAGAGGCTATCTTCATCACCGGCGTGGCGATCGCCATGTCAGGGTACTTCTCATGCCAATAAATGATATGCTTGAGAGCTTGCGGGTCGACGAAGGAATCCGCATCCAAGCAAGCATAATACTCACCCTTGACGACATCGAGCCCGTTGTTCAACGCGACAGCCTTGCCCTGGTTCTTCTGCCGGACCAGCTTCAAAGGCTCCTGAGGGAACTCCCGCTTCATAGCCTTCACGATAGCGCCCGTCCGATCCCTGCTGCCATCATCGATGACGAGGAACTCCACCCTATCCTTAGGCCAGTCCAAGGCGAAGAGGGACTCGACGGTCTGACGGATAGTCGCCTCCTCATTATATGCGGGGACGACGACGCTGACGAACGGGTACCGCTTGAACGAGACCTCCTCGGACCACTCCTCCTTGATACGGCTCCGGTTCTCGAAGAACAATAGCAACCAGTAGACCAGAAAGTAGAGCGTGAGGACGTAACTCACCCAGACGAGCACGCTGACGAATCCCATATGGTGGCCGAAAAGGCAGGAACGTTAATAAAGGTTTCGACTATTTCTCGACGGTCAACCGTCGAAGAAACGGTACACCGCGACACTCTTACGATCGTACACCTTGACGAACCGGTCGTTGTGCTCCATCAAGAACAGCAACCCCTGCTCCTCAGCCGTCCAGACACCCCCATGACGCATGTCCTGATCGACAAGGACGTGCGAGATACCATGCGACTCCAGCAAGGACGCAGCAGGGTCGAGGCGTTGGGCCGAAAAGATGTTGTCTGCGGCACGACGGCGCTCGGCCTCTACGTGCTGGTCCATCTCCACATGGTCGAGGAACGCCTGGCGGCGCGCGATGCGCTGGATGAACACGCCGTTCTCAGGGCTCGACAGCACCACCTCGTCTTCAGGTACCGTGCGGAGGAACTGCAACGCCTCCAGCTTGGCCAATGAAGGCTCTTCCTCAGCCTGCTCCGACAAGGTGAGGACGAGCGTGAACAACAGGCTGAGCGCGACGAGGAACAGCGTGACGTCCCGGACGAGTCTGACGCTCCACTGCCGCTCCAACAACTCCACACCACCCCTGGAGGCAAGGATTGCCAGGACCGGCGCCATCAGTATACGGGTCAAGGGGTCTGAGAACGAGAAGATGAACACCCCTACCATTATGAGGGATGCGGCCACTGCTGACCGCTGCCGCGACCACCGCGCCATGAGCCCTATAAGGGCGAGGAGGAGTATGAAAAACGAGTACCCCATGTCGGCGCCGAGGCTGACGAAGAAGCCGCCCATCGCTGAGCCGAGGGCGAGCTGCTCCGACGCGAGGAACCCTTTGAAGGCGTCGAGCGCCGCCATGACAAGTATTCCGAGCACGCCGGTAGCCACAGGGCCGCGCCACGACCCCTTGAGGAGGCCGTAAGCTGTCATGAGGAGGGTCGTGAGGATGAACGCCTGCGCGTCGACGAAGAGGACCGACAGGAGCAAGAGGCCTGAGCCTACCCTCGAGGAATCCTGCAGCCGCCACGCCGCGAGCCCGAGGACGAGGGCGAGGCTGAACGGGGAGAGTGAGGTGAACGTGACGATGAACAACGGCGAGATGACAAAGAATAGCCCTGCTAGGGCGCGCTCCTTCTCATCCGAGACGAGACTGCCTGCCTTGCTCGCAAACAGCCACGCCGCCAGCAATCCTAAGACTAGAGGGACTGCCTTGCTCAAAACAGCGGGAGAGGTGATGGTGAGGAATCCTGCGAGGAACCAGTCGAACAGGGTTGGGGTGACATCCGGCAGAGGGTAGCTTCCCGGCTGGAGGATGTTCTGCGCCACGCCGAGGTGGAAGTAGCTCGCCTCGCCGACAAGCGCGTCGTTGCCCATCGCCGAGCGCACGATGAATGGCGTGGCGAGGAATACCGCAGCCAAGGCTATAATGACCGTTATCACCAAGGCTTTCTTGGGCTCACGCATCGTGCTCACCCCTCAAGGTGCATGTCCGCTCGTAGAGCCTCGTCGTCCGCCCCCGATCGTCGGTGGAGGCTATGACGCGTCTGAAGCAGTCGTCGTCGAGGTAGGCTGGCTCGTCCTTGCCGCTCCACGCCCGCGTCTCAGGACTGACGAGCAGGTGTGTGGCGCCGTAGCGCTGCATCAGCCCGATGGCGTCGGTCTTGAAGAACGAGGTGTAGGTCTCCCTCGCGTCTCGGTAGCGCTCCTCGGCTCGTGGTATGAGGAGGTAGTTGTCGTCGATGACCGTCTGCCGCTCCCCCACCGCGGCTATGAGGTCTCCTTCCCGCGGGGTGGCGAGGATGACCGCGTCTTCGTCAGTGTTTTGCCGGGCCCATTCCAGGACGTCCACCGTCCCTTGCGAGGGTGGGTCGACCATGGCCTGGCCCGCCAGTGTGGGAAGGGTGGCGAGTCCGAAGAGGATGACGAGGCCTGCGAGGCTCCAGTTCGCCAGGGCTGGGGCTCGCGTCTTGCGCAGGTAGCCGTCCAGGGATTCCAGGGCGTGGGCGCCTGCGACTGCGAGGGACGTGCTGAGGAGGGCTAGGCCGACGCGTAGGGGCGCGAGTCGGAATCCGAGGAGTAGGAGGGCTGTCGCGATGACGGCGGTCATGGCGAGGAGGGGTTTCCGCTTCACCGAGGTGATGCCGTTGTACAGGGCTATGGCTCCGAGGACGAGGACGACGAGGCCCGTGCTGGCGATGGCTTCCAGGAGCGTGATGTTGGTGAATATGAGGTTGAGCTCGACCGATGGGATGTTCTGCCATATCACGGCCGCGCCGTGTGCGACGAACGCCCGCTTGTACAGGATGAGGAGGAACCACGTGCTGAAGAGTGTGAAGAACAGGAGTAGTTCGCTCTCCTTCGGCGTGGTCTTTACGCCCTGGAGCTGGAGGAGTACTAGGTAGAGCGCGACGCTGACGACGAAGACTATAGCGAAGGGGTGGATGAGGGTGAGGGTTATGAAGGCCGCTAGGAGCCACTTGAGGTGCCGGCCGGTCTTGCGGCTCTTGAGGAGGAGATACCACGTCGTGTAGAAAAGCGTGAGGACGAGCCCGAGGGGTGAGGCGTCGTTCACGCTGATGAAGAACAACGCCGGGACCGCGCCTGCGAAGAGGGCTGTGATGAGTGCGAGGCGGCGCTTGCCCGTCAGCAGCGTGCCTAGCTTGTAGGCCGGGAAGACGATGGCTGCGGTGAGGATTGTCGGGACTACCTTGACGAGCCATACGGTCGGGAGGAGGAAGCTGAGGCCTGCGAGGAGGTAGTGGTAGAGAGGTGAGAAGAGCTGTTCGCGTCCGCCGAAGCCGAGGTCGTCCTGGAACAGGGGTGTCCCTGTCTCGCGGATGCTCTCGACGTGGCGCAGCTGGTCGTACGCCTCGAAGTCCGGCAGTCCTGACTGGAACGCGAGGGTTACCCTGATGGCTGCTATGACGAGGAAGAGGGTCCAGAGCGTGATTGTGGCTGCCTTGTCCTTCCGGTGAGTCGGCATGGCTGGTGTCAGGACGGGGTCTTGTTTCTTAAAGGTTGCGAGAGAGGACGGTTTAAAAAAGACTGGTAGCGGTTCCTGAATTTAGACCTATTTTAGGCTGGCTCTGAAAAGGTCTGAGCAAGGAAGAGGTCTGGGAAAAAAGTTTTATGCCGCGTCGTCCTCGTCCGGGTTGTACGACGGCATGGCCTGTTTGCTGATGATGATGATGTCGCCCATGCTCTTCACCAGCTGGTGCGGGACGATGACGCCTTTGGCGGATCCGAGGACGCGGTTGAGGAAGCTATTCTTCGTCGCCCGGACCTTCCATCCGAATATCTTCGTGTTGGTGACTATGGCCTCTTCGACGTCTCCGAAGTAGTCGCCGTTGTCGGTGAATACGCGCATGTCGTACGTGTCCGTGATCCTGTTCATCTTCAGCATGTGAACCACCTTGTGTTGATGAATCCCTCTAACTCCGGCTCTTATTTAAACCTTTCCATTGGTTCTCCCTCGTCAAAAGACTCTTCGTGAGGTCGACAACAAAAGCTTTATATATTAATGGTGTCAGTCCGTAGGTAAAGAGGTGTTCAATCACAATGGCTTGGGAAAACGAAGCGGCTGTCATTCTGGCAATCATCATCGGTACGTTGGCGGCGATAGTGTACTCCTTGCGCGTCCTCATCCTGTTGGAGCGGCGCATCGCGAGGATCGACACGCACATAGAGCTCATGGCGAAGAGCATCCTCAAGGATGAGGAAGAGATTGAGGACATGCTCAAGCACCGCCGCGGCTCCGCTAAGAAGACGACCACGAAGAAGACGACGAAGAAGCGTGGCCGCCCGAAAAAGAAGAAGTGAAAAACATTTTTTTTGTTCCTGATTTCTACCCTATCAGCTCTTCGAAGGAGAGTCCGCGCCGCTCCGCGATCTCCGGCGTGACGGCGTGCGACTTCCCCGTCTCCTCAAGGTCTTCCACCGCGAGGAACGCCCACGGTCGGCGGAAGAACTTGACGCCCACCCACGCCTCGGCGCCGAACTTCTCGGCGAAGTAGAGTAGTTCCCGGATCTCCTTCTGCGTGAAGTACTTCCTCGACTCCGTGGTGAGCTTGACCTCCATGGCCAGCTTGCGCACGTTGTTGCTCGCCACCACGTCGGGCGCAGGGAATTGCGAGGAGCCCGAGCCGGCCGCCCTGAGGGCTGCCCAGCCTTGCTCCCAGAACTTGTGGATGAGGTCCCGCTCGGCGTTGATGCCTCTGCTCTTGTGCGACATGATTTCACTCCTGGAGGTAGTCTGTGACGGTGCTGATGATGGCCTTCACACGGTCGTTGCAGCGCTTGAACTCTATGCGGTTAAGGACCGTTGATGACAGTTCCCTCATCGGCTTGGCAAGTAGGGCGTGGATGAACGACTGTGTCGCTCCGTCAACCCCTCCGAAGTCGAGGGTCACTTCTTTTCCATCTTTTAGGGTTGGCAGCATCCTCTCTCTCATGGCGGCTGCCTTATCCTTGTTCTCGGCGAATGTTCCTGCTTCTTCCCGTATGTTGATGTTCATGTGAACTTCGGCCTCACCTTGATTATCTCTTTCTTCTCCTTCAGCTTCTCTGTGTAGAGTTCTCTCATCTCCTGCATGAGTTCTGAGAATGCGGTGGTGTTGTCCGTGGAGATGTCGATGCCGATGACCGTGCCTTGCCAGTATGGCAGGCCTTCGTTGGTGTTGTGGCGGTCCTTGAACGGGTCCGCATAGTATCTCGGCCGCCTTGTCTTACTGTCGGGTTTGAGGAGCTTGTACGACGCGTTGCCGGTGTAGGTGACGAAGAAGTCCTTGTTCGCCTTGGCGATGGTCTTGGTGAAGAATAATCCTGCTCCTGCGTTGAGGTCTTGCTCTGCGGAGCCCGATACGCCTGGCATGAGGGCGTACCTTATGGCTTCGAGGTCCGTCGTGATAGGGTGGGTTCTTTCGAGGCTGGCTTTCAGCCCGATGCCGGTGTCTGCGATGCCGATGCCCACTCTCTTGGTCTTGGGGTAGTACTGGGCGCACACCCATGCGCCTGCTGCTGTGTGGGCGTGTTCGAGGACGTTCCGGAGGAGTTCGCTGATGACATACTTGATTGGTTCTGCCTGCTCGTAATCGAGGTGTAGGAGTGGTATCATATCATTGATGAACCTCGTCTGCCCTTCTGCGTCCCTGATGTTGGTAAGGGGTATGAAACGTCCCGCGGGCTCGTGCTCCGTGATGTCGTCCTGGGCTTTCGTCGGGATGTGTTTGGTCAGCCCGATGCGCTGGAGGTAGTGGAACGACTTTGCGGTCCTGTTCTGCCACTCGATGTTCTCTCTTTCCATTCCATGGCCTAGAGCGCCTATCATCGCTACGACGATAGGATGGATCGATATCCAGTGCTCGTTCGCTGTGATGGTGAGCTTGTCGGGTGCGCTCGGGTCGAATCTTTTGAGGACTGGGTCGATGTTGCCGAGGAACGCGCTGTTAGGTAGGTGTATGCGCATAGTGGTCGTAATGGTCTCTCATTTATATAGTTTTCCCGGGATTAGGTGGTTTTTTTGTTTTTCCCGGGATTCCCGGCTATTTTTGTTTTCCCCTGTCCTTTAGAAAAAGCTCTTCTTAAACCCTTCGCCCGTCCCTGTCCAGTGGGCCGAAAAGCTTTAGAACAACCTCCTTTTACGGAATTGCGGGTGATTCGACCATGGTCATGAAAAAAGGACTTCCATTGGCCGCGATGGAGCGATTATTGAGGGATTTCACCGGTCTCCGCATTAGCGAGGGGGCTAAGGCCGCCTTGAAGATGGAGATGGAGCGCGTCGCGGAAGATATCGCTGAGAAGGCGGCGCGCGTCGCGCAGCACGCCGGCCGCAAGACTATCAAGGACGAGGACATCAGGCTCGTCGTCAAGGACCGCTCATAATTTGACCTGGAGGAAGTCGTACGCGCACACCGTGTCTGGGAAGACCTTCCTGGCGTCCTCCTCCAGCTTCTCAGGTGTCTTGTAGCGTTGGGAGAAGTGAGTGAGGTAGAGTTTCTTGACGTTCTCCTGCGAGGCGACCTGGGCGACGAGCTGGGCGGTGAGGTGCTTGTACTCCTCGGCCTTCTCATCCAAGGATGATTCGTACGTGGCTTCCGCGATGAAGATGTCCGCGTCCCGGGCGAGGTTGTTCAGGCCGGGGCACGGCTCGGTGTCCAGTGCGAACGAGACCTTCCGGCCCTTCTTGATGGTGGAGACGTCGTCCGGGCTTATGGTCTCGCCGTCCTTCGTTATCGTCTCCCCTTTCTGGAGCCTGCCGAGGACCGGGCCCTCTTCGAGTCCTAGTTTCTCGGCCTTTGCCATGCTGATGTTGCGCTGGTCCTTCTCGACGAAGGCGTAGCCTAGGCAAGGGGTGCTGTGGCGCAGCCTCACTGCTTGGAGTTCGTACCGGTCGTTCTCGAAGAACGTGACGGGCTCGTCGTCCTCGGGCCTGATCTCCTGTACTTGGAGGTCGAGGCGCATGTCGAACGAGCAGCACTTCAGCATGTGGTCCAGGTAGTCCTTCGTGCCTTCCGGGCCGTACAGCCGTACCGTGCCTGGCTCGTCGATGTTGCCGAGGGTCTGGATGAGGCCGATGAGGCCTGCGACGTGGTCGCCGTGCCAGTGGCTGATGAGTATCTTCCTTACTTTGATCCGGTTGATGCCTGCGAGGTTCATCTGGCGCTGCGTGCCTTCGCCGCAGTCCATCAGGATGCCTTCTCCCCGGTATTCGAGGTAGGTCGATTGCACGTTCCGGTCCTTGGTCGGCACCATGCCGCCGGTGCCGAGGAAGACGATCTTCATAAGGTTCGGGAAGCGAAGATTATTTAAAAAGGCTCTTGTTCTGGTGGGGGATGTTCCTGGCCGTTCTGGAGGTGGTGGCGTCTGTCTTCGGCGTGCTCATGAGCTTCGGCCACTGGTTGCAGGCGTGGCGGCTCTGGCAGCGCAAGTCATCCCATGACGTCAGCCTGTGGACGTACATAATCTTCTCGCTCGGGACGAGCGTGTGGTTGGCGTATGGCTTGGTGCTTGGCGCGTGGCCGATCATCATCGGGTTCGGGTTCGGCGTCGGGGGTTCGGTGCTATCCCTCGTTCTCATACTCAAATACCGTTAGAAGGCTTGCTGCTCAAGCAGGGATGCTTCTCGGGATTCGTACTCCGGGTTGTGCCAGGCCAGCACCTTCTTCCCTTCATCCCTCAGGCCGGTGTCTTTGAAGCCGTGCTTGAGGTAGAACCTCTCGGCGCTCTCCCTTGCCGTGAGGTCTATGAGCTCGTAGCCTCGTCCTTGCAGTTGTTCCATGACTTCGCTGCCGAGTCCTATCCCTTGGTATTTCTTGAAGATCTCGAGCTTGTTGATGGTGAGGCTGTCGCCTTGGTTGGTGTAGTCTCTCAGCACTGGCGCGTCGGGGGCGGGGGTTCCTGGCTGTTCTTGACACGCTTGCAGGTATCCGAGGAGGTTGTCCTGCTGGTCCTTGATGAGGTAGAGGTCCTCGTCCTCGTCCGGTTCGAGCTCCGCCTTCTCGGGGTTGTCGAGGTCGTAGTTGTTGAGGTGTGTGCGGTACTTGTCCGGTTGTTGTGAGAAGAGCGCGTCGTATTCCTTTTGCGCCTTGGCGGCGAGGTCCGGCGTGGCTTGTTCCAACAGGACTTTCATAACTATCTTATGGTAATAACATTATATAAATATTTCTATTTTTTATCACTGTTCAGTGACGTCTTTTCATCTTCGCCATCATGGATTCCAGCTCGTCCACGCGCTTCATCAGCCGCAGCTTCTCCTGGTCCGCCTGCTCCAAGGCCTTGGCGTGCTCTTTCAGCCTGTAGTCCGACTCCTTGATGGTCTCGGCGAGGTCCTTGAACTTGCCGATCTGCGCCCTCGCGTCCTTGAGCTCCTTGGTGATGGCCTGGAATGACTCCGACAAGGCATCTATCCTGCCGGTGTCCGCTTCCAGCTTGCCCTCCATGGCCTTCAACGACTTTGACAATTGCTGCTGGAACCGTTCCGCCACGTCGTCCTTGAGCTCGACCCGGGTGGTCTTCAGGTTATGGACCTCTGCCTTGGCCTGCTCGTTCGTCCGGCGCAGGGTGTCGAGCTCCCCTGAGAACGCGTTGATGAGGTCATCCTGCTTCTTGCTGAGTTTCTCCAGGAAGGCCTGCTGCTCTTGTATACTCGAGCGTTGGGCCTTGGCGTCCTCTTGTAGCTTTTTTGTTTCTTCTGCCTTCTCCGTGACGTCCTGCTTGAGCTTTTCGAGCTCTTCTTTCCGCTTGTTGCCGAGCATGTCTTCGGCGGCGGAGAGGTGGTTTAAATGAGTTGCGGGAATTAATTTCTATATAGAATTTATCCTGTTTCACGTAAACATTTTTATACTATTCGTCATCCTCTGGTAGTCACTATAAACCACCAAACACGCACGACGGCCACAGGGCCAACAAGAACACCAGCATGAACCATGCCCTTGCACACGCCCGCCGTCAACGCCTGGCACAACGCGAAAGCGCAGAAAAAAGGGAAACCCTACGCCAACGCGAACACCAGCGACAGACAGAGAGCCAAAAACACCGGAAAACCCTGACAGAGAGGCTCTCGCCGCGCACGAAGCGCTAGAGATATCTCTAACAAACACAGTAAAAACCCGAAAAACCACAGATATGAAAAGCACACTCATCACAGCGATCGCATCACTCCTGCTCATCGCAGGAGCACAGCAAGCATCCTCACAAGAGGACGAGAAGAGCAAGTTCGGACGGAACTACACCCCTAAGAAAGTGCACCGTCCGCGATACTACAACCATGGACTGCCGGAAACGAGAGCCGAAACCCAGATATACCTCATGGGAGGCCTCGACTGGTACACCATCCCCTACGGAGGAGTATCATTCAACTACGACCGGGTAGCCCTCGACGTCAGGCTCGGGAAACCAGGACCTCTCGAAGACCGATGGTCCTTCGGATTCGACCTCGCGATCAACGGCGCAATCCTGAACGACGGCTCATACCTCAGCGCGGGATTCCTGACGAACGCAGAACAAGGCACCTACAAACGGACGCACGACGGCGAGACCGAAGGCTGGACTCCAGCCATCACGGCAACGCTCGGCTACAGGTTCGCAGGAGACCACTACTTCATAAAAGCGGGAGCCGGCTACAGGCACAGCTACATCGCAAGCGGACTCTACCTCGAAATCAGAGCAGGGTTCGCGCTGTGGAAGCCGTGGCTGAAATAACCCTACATCAATTCACGAGAACACATTGTATAACTCAAAAACCTTTACATCATGAAAAAAACAATCCTTATCATCGCAATCACGGCCATCACGTTGCTGATGGCGCGACCAGCGCAATCTCAAGATATCTGGTATTTCCGGGGAGGAGCCTCTACTATCACAGGTGTCTTTGGCCTCGAACACTTCCTTGACGTCTCAAACAATTACTCTTTGAGCTATTCATTAGGATATGGAGGACGGAAACCGAATGGTGATGTTGTAACCGGAGTAGGTGTCAATTTTTTCTTCGAACCCGATCCGTTTCAGTCAGGCTACTTCTTATTTGCCTCTAATTTAACGAACTACGTCATGGTGACTGAGGACGCGTCTGACACGTATTATGATGTTATCGCCGTCGTCACCGGCTACCGTTTTATCTTAGGAGAAAACTTCGACTTCAGGTTTGGAGGTGGTGTCGCTTTCGGGGCGCCTGAAATAGTCCCTGCGTTCGAGGTCAGTCTCGGATGGGGGGTCATCTCCTACTGATAGTTATAAACAATTATTGTATCGCTCGTTAGCTTATGAAACAAACAATGCTTATGAAAGCAATCACGGCGCCATCACTATGGTGGAGGTGTCGTGATACCATCCTTCGACACCACCTTCGGGTTGGCTCAATGATGGGGGGTGGTTCTCGGAGCAGTCGGAACCTACGGCGTATCTTTCAAAACATTTGTCAAACTTCAAATCTTATGATTCATGAAACATCTAATCTTTATTATCATGCTCTTCGCTCTCTGGAGCGAAGGAGTATCACAACAACTTTTTGTCATCTGCGAGCCGGGCTACAGGGTCTACCTCGATGACACGCTCAAAGGCGTCACGAGCGACGCGCAGGACGGTCTGTTCATCGACGATGTAGCCCTAGGGGCTCATGAACTCACGGTGAAGAAAAGCACGGGATTCGTGAAACGCTACTCTCTCGACATCCATGAAGGCGTGAACGAACTTGTGGTCAACATCGATAAGAGTGCTGGTTTCCCTCGCAAGGACGGTTACTATGTCGCTTCCTACAATGTAGAGGAGAAGAAATCGTTGTTCAAATCAACCACGATACACCATCACCTCATGCTCTATATGGGTGAGGACGACACGACCACTAAAAACATCGAATTCACGTGGGCGCCTTTTTCGAGGTATGGGGATGAAAGCAGGAACTCCTACACCTTCAAGGACATGTTCTACGGTTTCTTTCTCGATGTCTATGACATCGAGGACTTGCGTCAGAAGCGTTATACGACCCTCTTCTCAGGGGAGATGAAAGTGGCTTCTTCTGGCGATGTGAGTGTCCGTATGATATTATCTGCCAGCCAGCATAGCGGTAGCAAGCCTATCCTGATCGGGAATGGCCGGATAAAAGAGGATGGCGAGGGTTTCACCCTTCGCCTGCGCTCCACGAAAGGGTATGATAAGATATTCGACAATAAGGAGCTGACTTTCGAGTTCGTGCCGATGCCTTCTTCACCCTATTGAATCTCTCGCTGAGAAAAGGCGTCTTGACGTCCAGAACATCAAATAAAACTAATTGTAATAAACTCACAAAAATAATAATTATGAAAACATCATTTCTTATCAGTTCATTCGGACTCCTTCTCGCGATGCTCAGCATCGAAGGGGTCGCGCAAACGCTAGGTGTTTCAGGCGATCCTGGCTGTGGGGTCTACCTCGATGGGGAATTTAAGGGATTCACATCTAACGAATACGATGTGATCGACTCATCATTCAATGTCAAGAAGGTGTATGGCAGGCTCCCTATCAGAGATGTCGATACTGGCAAGCACACGCTCGCTATCAAGTCAGGTGACGGCTCTATAGAAGAGCACACGATCCATGTCGAGGAAGGAGTAAACTATTTCGAGTTCTCTACCTCTTCGTTCGAACCCGTATTTCCGCGTCCACGCGGATATTATGTTGGTGTCTATAAGGAGGAAGAGAAGTCCTCTCTGTTCCGCCGCGATAACTATATGGAACAAACCTGTATCATAGCGTACGCTGATGTCGATCCTGTTGACGGGTCCGGAGTCTTCGCTTGGACCATCAGGAAACGGAACACAATTTCGGATGGGTGGAAGGATTCATTCGATAAGATATATCGCAAGTACCTTTCGAGGTACACGTATGGCGAGAAGATTTATTTTGTCAAACAAGCCGAAATCCACCCTGCAACGATGAAACACCGAGGCGGTCTGATAGGTTGGCATTTCAATCGCATCTATGATATCAAATATGATAGGTATAGGAGCAGATACTCACGTTCTCCTGAATACTCATACGAAGAGTGCAAGCTCAGATGTACTGGAGATGTCGATGAGGATGGCAGGGGTTTCCGTGTCATCTTCCAAAGACCGCTTGATGATAATCATCATGCATTGTTCTTTTTTTCCGAGCTCGGCTTCAATGATACTGATGAGATAGAATTCGAGTTCGTGCCTGTGGATCGTTGAACTCTGCAAATCAAAGGCTGCATCTCCGCAGCCTTTTTTTTACACAAATTATTTTCTATATAGTAATATATTCTGCCAAATATTTATAAAGCACCCTCTCCTCTCCACAGCCATGGCCAAGAAGAAGGACGAGAGCGGCATCCACCTCCACGAGGACGAGTTCACCTTCGAAGACCCGCTCAACCACGAGGAAGACTTCAAAGGCATCATCCCCAAAGCCGTGAGCAACGGCCGCAAGAAGGTCAAGGTCAACGCCATCTTCGCCAAGGAACGAGTCATCACCGAGAACACCGACGCGGCGCGAGACCTCTACGCGCAGAGCCGCTACGGCGTCATGCTGGAAGACGGCAAGGTCCAGCTCAGCCTCCACGAAGCCCTCTACCTCCTCGAGAAAGGACGCCTCCACGTGAAAGACTACCACGGCAAGACCCTCGACTTCCAGCAATTCCTCCGCAAGGCCAAACGCATCGAACCGCAGTTCTGGATACGCTACTCCGTCTTCAAAGACCTCAGGAACAGAGGCTACATCGTCAAGACAGCCCTGAAGTTCGGAGCCGACTTCCGCGTGTACGACCGCGGCGTCAAGCCAGGCGAAGACCACGCAAGATGGGTTGTCTACCCCGTCCACGAAGGCTCGACGCTGACATGGTACGAGTTCGCAGCCAAGAACCGCGTGGCCCACTCGACGAAGAAAAGGCTGCTCATCGGCGTCGTCGACGACGAAGGCGACGTGTCGTACTGGGAGATCAAATGGATGCGGCCTTGAGACTCGCCAGCTCCTCCAGCTTCCTCTCCACATCCTTCCACGTCAAGCAAGCATAAGCCTCGACGTGATCGTGCTCCACACTTGACGCGCCGAAGATGATGACCGTCCCCCCATAACCAGGCGAGAGATGCTCTACCAGGCGCGGATCGTCGTCGACGATACCTCGCACCTGCGGATACAACGCTTCCAGCAGCCGAGCCTTCCACTCATTGTTCCGAGAAGGATCCACGCTGTCAGGCTTGGTGATGAGCGGCAGGGTGGGGAAGCGGCTCTCCAGCCAAGCCCTCGTCTCATCAGCCACCACATTAGGACGGGCGGTGATGAAACACGTGAAAGGCAAGGCTTCCGTGAACCTCCTCAAGACCGTATCAGAACCCGCTATGGGAGGCAGTTCCCGATAGAACTCGGGGTCTGAGATGATAGCCTTGCTGGCGGCACGGGCCTCAGGTGTCTGCCAAGTCGGTACTTGGTCATCGCTCACATATTTCCGCACGAGCTCACTCACGGAGAGGCCCTCATCCCCTTCAGGGCGGGGGAACAGCCCATCCATGCGGTCGAAGAACGCTTCAGCCGTGGCGGAGACGGTGTTGTCGATGTCACACGCCCAGCCCGCCCTTATGAGCTGTCGCTTGCACTCGTCAACGTGTCGTTGCTGTATCATGGCTTGAGGAAACCCAACACCCTTCCCTTTTTAAACGTTGCTGCCTTTCCGCCAGAAGGATTCCACTTCTTGGAGGCGTTCGAACGTGCCGGTGTCGAACCACTGCGCACCTGAGGGGAAGCCGAACAACCTACCTTTTCCCGCAAGTGCTGGGAAGACGTCCTGCTCGAGCATGAAACGCTCTCGCGACGGTATCATGCCGAAAACCGATTCGTTGAAGACGTAGTAGCCGCCGTTCGCCAAGTCAGAAGGAGCGTCTTCTCGCGAAGGCTTCTCCACGAACCTCGCGATACGGTCGCCGTCCATCGCAGCGATGCCGAACGACGACGGGTCGCTCACCCTGGTGAGGCCTATCGTCGCCGTCGCTCCCCGCTCCCGGTGGAACCGCAGCATCTCGTGGAGGTCCAAGGCGAAGAGGTTGTCGCCGTTGACGACGAGGAAATCGCCTGACAGCATCCCTCTTGCTTTGTGGAGCCAGCCACCCGTCCCTAGGGGCTTATCCTCCTCCACGTACCTGATGCGGACGCCATGGCTGTTCCCGTCCTGGAAATGCTCTTTTATCCTATCGCCGAGATAGCCGATGGAAATGATGACGTCGTCCACACCGGCTTCCTTGAGCAGGTCGAGGACGTGCTCCAACAACGGCCGCCCCTGCACTTCGACGAGGCCTTTCGGAATGGTATCTGTCAGGGGCTTCAACCGCGTCCCCAACCCTCCGCTGATGATGACTGCCTGCATGTGGTTCACTTCCTGATGTAGACGGGAGCGCGTTCCTGGAACAGCTCTTTCGCCCGTTCTCTCATCCTATGGATGCTGCTTTTCACGGTGCCCATCCGCTCCTTGGTGATCGCTGCGATCTCGTCGTACTTGTATCCTTCGAGATAGGACAACAGGTAGGCCTTCCCTTTCTTTTCAGGCAGGCTGGCCAACACCTCCTCGCACTCCTTGAGGTTGAGGTAGTCCTCGATGTTGTTGCGCTCGTCCGGGACATCCCTCTTCATCCTGGTATGGCCCTCTGCCCTTTCCTCCTCGTCGAGGCTTATGATGGGGGTTTTCGGCCGCCTCCGGTAGTGATTTACGCAGATGTTCGTGGTGATGGTGTGCACCCATGCGTATGGGTTGTTCTGCCTCTTGCTGCCGTAGACGTGGAAGTTCTTGTGGACATTCAACGAGGCTTCCTGGGCGATGTCCTCCGCCTCTGCTGATGAGCGGGTGTATCTCGACGCGATGTGGTATGCTTTCGTCCACACCTTGCCCATCACTGCCTCTCTCATGAGGGGGTCTGTCTTGGCCTGTATGAATTCCTCGTGGATGAGCCTGTCTCCTGCCATATTGACGCGATAGTAGTGTACTATAAGACTATTTTTGTTTTACAGATTATTTTCACTATAGAAATTATCTATGTGGCAAGCAACAGGATTATAAATCACCGACACCTCGAAGAAAACATGCTCAACAGAGACGCCGTCCTGCAAGTCCTCCGACAGAAAGGCCCGTGCCAACCCCTCCACATCAGGAAAGCCCTCGGCGAAGGCGACTCGTTCACCATCGGCGCCGTCCTGTCAGAGCTCAAAGGCGCAGGGAAGGTCAAGGTGAGCAACACCAAACGCGGAGGGCCTTTCTACTACATCCCGGAACACGCCGACAAGCTGACCAAACTCATACAATACCTCGGCGAGAAGGACAGGCGGACGGCAGAACTCCTCAAGCAGAAACAGATACTCAAAGACGACGAGCAAGAACCCCTCGCCAGGGTCAGCCTCCGACAGGTCAAAGACTTCGCCGTACCACTGGAAGTCAAGACGAAAGACGGCACCGTCCTGTTCTGGAAATGGTACCAGCTCCAGACGAAAGAGGCGGAGCCGCTCATCAAACAGGCATTAGGCATCACGCCCAAGCAGACCAAGCCAGCAGAACAACCAGCACCAATCCAGGAAGAACAGTCCAAGGAAGCGTCACCGACAGAACCCTCGCAAGACGCCCGGCAATCTCCTGAGCAAGCGCCACAAAAATCCACGAGACAAGCCCCGAAACCAGCAACGCAAGAACAGTCAGAAGCCGTGAAACACGAGCATACAAAAGCAGCAGAGCCTGAGATGCAAGAAGAGAGTGGGTCGGAAGAACCCTCCGGAACGCCCGAAGCGGTGCCCGCAAAGACACTCCTCAAGCAACAGGACGACACCGGCGACGACTTCCTCAAACAAGTCCTGGAATACTTCGCCGAGAAGCGAATCCAGGTCATCGCCAAAGAGGTCCAGCGCAAGAACTCGGACATCGAATTCGAGATCTCAGTACCGACAGCCGTCGGTCGCGTCACCTATTTCTGCAAGGCGAAGAACAAGAAGAAGAGCAACGACGGCGACCTCTCCAACGCGTACGTCCAAGGACAGATGAAGAAGCTACCGGTCATCTACCTCACGACAGGCGACGTGACGAAGAAAGCGAAGGAGAAGCTCAACCACGAATTCAAAGGATTATTGTTGGTACAGCTATAGGCTCTTGACATGTTCTGCCAGCTTGTCGAAACAAGCCTCGGCCACAGACACCGCATCCCGCGCTTCCGCCACCGTCGGCCGGTAGCCGTAGTAATTGATGGAATGCCTCGTCTTCCTGATGGTCGTCAACACCGACAAGGGCCTCTCTGTTTGGACGTTCGTGCGGATGAGGGCCTCGATCGGCTGGGTGTGATCGACGGCGACCCCTCCTTGCTTGAGAAGCAATGCCTCGCCGAGCATCCGGAACGCCTCGTGCACGTTCCTGATGATAGTGTCGGCCGACTCCTCCGACACCTCCAGCTTCATGGTGAACCTCAGGGTGTTCTTGCTGGCCTCCAGCAGGCTGTCGGCGTTCTTGATATCGGGACGTTTCCTCCTCATGGTCGCACCTCCAGGAACCCTTCAAGGACGATGCCGTTGGCGATGTTGGCGAACAGGTTGAGGTCCACATGGTTGCGTGAGAATACGTGCAGGTTGACGGGCACGTGCTCGCGGAAACCTAAGGTCGTGAGGACCCCTAATTCCACTATCCTGTAATCCTTGTCATCCATCACTTCCACTGCGATGTCGATGTCGCTCTCCTCCGTGTCGTCGCCCTTGCGATAACTGCCGAAGAGCACGACTGCGCGGGGGTTCGGGATGCGCTTGCGAATCTCTTCGAGGATGCCTGCCTGGTAGACTGTCTGGAGGTTGAACGGGACTTTCCTGGTGATGTTGTACTCGTGCTCTTGGTTACAAGTGATGCGCCACAGCCGTCCCAGCTGCTTGAGGCGAAGGAATCCTTCATCCACGAGCCTGTGCACGGCCTTGTTCGCCGAGGTCTTGGAGATGTTCACCGCCTCGACGAGGTCGTTGAGGCTGACTTCAATGGTGGGGTGGGCGAAGAACCAGTACAACACCTTCGTATAAGCGTCCTCTTCTTCATAGCTTTCCTTATTGACTCCTTCCATATTCTTTTGGTTTCGTTCGAAACTATATAAACTTTTTGGAAACCAATTGGTTTTTTTAATATTCAACTGGTTTTCTAGAGAACCACCATCCAAACCCTTAAGAAGAACCATATTCTCACCACCGCCATGGGCGTCTCGCTCTCAGAACTCGTCAAAGGAGAACCGGTCAGCCTGGCAGACCTGTCAGGCAAGACCTTCGTCGTCGACGCGTACAACGTCCTCTACCAGTTCCTCACCACCATCCGAGGCCCGGACGGCGCGCCGCTCTCGGACAAGCACGGCAACGTCACCAGCCACCTCGTAGGCCTCTTCTCAAGGACCACCAAACTCATGCGAGAAGGCCTCAGGCTCGTCTTCGTCTTCGACGGCAAAGCCCCAGAGCTCAAACGGAAAGAGCAGGAGCGGCGGCAGAAGCTCAAGCAGGACGCCCAAGCATCATACGACGCCGCCAAGGAAGCCGAGGATGTAGAAGGCATGAAGAAATACGCCGGCCGCACCTCGAGGCTGACGAGAGACATGGTGGACGAGGCGAAAGAGCTCCTCACAGCATTAGGCATCCCGACCATCCAAGCACCCTCTGAAGGAGAGGCACAAGCAGCCCACATGGTCTACAAGGGCGACGCGTGGGCGCTCATCAGCCAAGACTACGACTGCCTCCTGTTCGGAACCCCGCGGATGGTGAAGAACCTCAGCATCACCGCCCGGCGCAAGAAGAAAGGCGCCTACGCCACCGAAGGCATCAAGCCCGAACTCATAACACTCCAGGACGTGCTGCAGAAGCTAGAGATCACAAGGGACCAGCTCATAGCCCTAGGATTGCTGATAGGCACGGACTTCAACGTCGGCGGCATCAAAGGGATAGGGCCGAAGAAAGGCCTCAAGCTCGTCAAAGCCCAGGAAGACGTCGGCAAGGTGTTCGCAGACGTCAACTGGCGAGAAGAGTTCCAATCCTCATGGCAGGAAGCCTTCGCCCTGTTCAAGCAGATGCCAGTCACGGACGAGTACGACCTGCAATGGAAAGGGGTGGATGGCGACGCGCTGCACGAGATCCTGGTGGAACGCCACGACTTCTCGCCCGAACGCGTCCAGAAAACGGTGGAGCAGCTCGCCAAGCACGGCCAGGAACGAGCCCAGAAAGGACTCGGCGATTATTTCTGAAAAGGGCTTCTGCTCGAGCAGCAGGCGTTCTCGCGGCATCCTGTCATTATCTGGAGTGACAGTAACGTTTATAAATGAATGGTTGCGGTGAAGGGCTCATGCTCTGGGTAGCCTACGCATTCGCATCGGCCGTCTTCCACGCCATGGCAAGCATCGTCGGGAAGAAAGTGCTCCAGCACGAGCACGCCCTCGAATACGGCGCGTCCCAAGGGATATACCTCTTGTTGCTCATATTCGTCCTGCCGTTCATCAACCTAGCATACGACTGGCGCGTCTTCGTAGCGTTGTACGTGATCAGTATCATCCTCGCGGCCGGCAACCTCTACTATTTGAGGAGCCTGCGTCACTCCGAACTGTCCAGTTGCATGCCGTTGATGAATATCAGTCCGTTATTCCTCCTCGTCATAGCGTTCGTCCTGCTGGGAGAGTCGCCCGACGCCCTCGCTATCATCGGCGTGTTCCTCCTCGTCATGGGGACATACCTTCTCCAGATGGCTACGGCTGGCCGGTACAATGGCATCTGGTCGCCGTTCAGAATCCTGGCGAGGTCGCGGTACGCCCTGTACATGATATTCGCCATGCTCATCTTCAGCTTTACAGTCACTATGCAGAAGGCTGTGGTGAACTGGGGTATCGACGTGTTCACTATCGTCGTCCTCGTGAGGCTCTTCATGGGCTTCAACTATGTGGCGTTCGAGACTGCCAAGCATGGCTTCAACGAGATTCTCAGGGATATCAGGCAGGATGGGATGCAGATATTCAGCAGCACATTCTCCAGCTTCATGTCCGACGTGGCTCTGCTCTTCGCCATGGGTGTTCCCGGAGCGCTGGTCAGCCTCATAATCCCTGTCAGGCGCTTGTCGACGTTCTTCACCTCCTTGATAGGGGGTCGGTTGTTCCACGAGCACCGGCTGGGATTGAAGCTCATGGCGTGCTGCGTCATGCTCGTGGGTGTCGTGCTCGTCGTCGTGTAGAAGAGCTGCTGCTCTTGTAGGTTGGGTTCTCAGCGGTCGTAGACATCGCCACGCTTCCCGATCCTGAGGACGATGATGCGCCTGCCGGACACGATGACATCCACGATGGCGCGGTACTTGCCGATATGGAGGCGCCAGAACGTATTGCCTTCCAGCTTCTTGAGATGCGCGAAGGGGTAGTCGCGGATGCTCTGTATCTTCTTGAGGATGCGGTCGCGCTCGTTCCTGGGTAGTTTCCTGATAGTCTTCGCGGCCTCATCCGAGAATTCGAGAGCGTACATCAGAGCTTCACACCCAACTCCTTCGCGAGGTCCTCGATTCTGATAGTCTTACCCTGCTTCACCTGCTCCAGGGCAACCTCGATATCCTTGATCTCATCAGGGGTGAGTTCTTCGTCATCCTCTGCTTCGTCAATGAGCCGGTTGACGATGGCGTCGTATGGCTCCCTCGGATAGAGCTTGTGCTCCTGCAGGCGACTGATGGTCTGCTTGTCGAGCTGGATTGTAGTCTTCATCACCTTATAGGTAGTTATAGCAGGTATATAACTGTTGTGTTCCTTTCCTTATTTGGAGATATGTCCGGATGAATATATGCCTTGTGTCAACGGGTCCACTAGTTTTTCCGGAGAGCCCGTTATGCTTTCGTGTGTTCGAGCAGCAGGCGTTCTCTGATTTTTCAGACTCTTTTCTTTTCTTTATTGAAACTAATTATGGATAACCTTAAAAACGCCCGTTGGCTCACGACGCCCATGCTCGCGCTCAAGGTGCCTTTGAAGGACGCAGAACAGGCCCGGAAAGACCTCGTAGAACGAGGGCTCTTCCTGCCGGGCTACAAGGCGGTCAAGGAGGACGGCCACCTCTACCTGCCGGTCAAGGAACGGTTCGACACGTCCTATGAGTTCGAGGAGCGCGACCTGCCGGGACAGCAGGAACGGCCCAAGAGCCTCCGCGAAGCCCTGCAAGGCAAGCTGCCCTCGGACGTCCTGGAAAGGCTCAAGACGGCGTACGACCAGGTGGGCGACATCGCCATCCTGGAAGTCGATGAGGACCTGAAACAATACGACAAGGTTATAGGTGCGACTCTGCTCGAGACCAACCCTCGCGTGTCCACGGCGCTGGCCAAGGACGCCAGTCATGAGGGTACGTACCGGACGCAGAAGATGCGGTTGCTGGCGGGCGAGGACAAGCGGGTGACGCTCCACAAGGAGAACGGCGTCACGCTCGAGGTCGATGTCGAGGATGTCTACTTCTCCGTGAGGCTGTCGACCGAGCGGAAACGCATCATGGGACTCGTGAAGCCGGACGAGCGGGTGCTCGTCATGTTCTCGGGCTGCGGACCCTACACTTGCGTCCTGGGCAAGAACACCGATGCGTCGGAGGTCGTCGGGGTGGAGATCAACCCGCGTGGCCACGAGCTCGCCCTCAAGAACATCCAGCGGAACAAGCTCTCCAACGCCACGACGCACGTCGGGGACGCCCGAGAGGTCGTGCCGACGCTGGTCTCGGAGAAAGGCGGCTTCGACCGCATCCTCATGCCCCTGCCCAAAGGGGCAGAGACCTTCCTCGACGTGGCTTTGAAGGCTGCGAACGACACGGCGACGATACATTTCTACGCCTTTCTCCACGAGGACAAGGTCGATAGCGCATATTCTTGGATCCGCGAGGCGTGCGAGGCCGCCGGCGTCGGCTGCGACATCCGCGAGACGGTGCGGTGCGGCCAGCAAGCGCCGCACATCTACAGGTTCTGCGTAGATTTCGTCACTACTAAGTGAAACAAAAAAGGAAAGTTTTATATAGGACCTTCTCTATCACTCGGTAAGAAAGAAACCGTTTCCCTCGGTTTTTCAGGGTTTTCCCGACTCCAAACAGTAAAAAAGAGGCACGACAATGGCTGACACGCTCGACAACGAACTCCTGGACGGCTTCCTGCGCAACGAGGAACCCTCTAAGGACTACAAGCTCATGCCCACTGTAGACGACGTCAAGGAGAACTACACTGACACGTCCATGGACTCCGTCCTGAAAGACATCCAAGGCGCCAAGATCATGAACACGAAAGAGGTCATCGACGACATCGAAAGCCTCATCGACGAGCGCAAGGACCTCCAGAAAGACGTGTTCAAGGATGTCGAACAGATCATGATGAACATGAACAACTTCCTCGCAGCGGCAGGCGATAAGATCGACGAGGTCAAACGGGCCGAGCTCAAGGAGAAGATGCTCGACATAGAATCATTCAAGCTCAACGAGAAGATCAACGCGTTCCGAGACATCGCAGACCTCAAGAAAGAGCTCAGGGACCGGATGCACGAGTTCCGAGAACAAGAGAACAACGCCAGCATGATCGACGGCCTCCTCAACGGCCCGGAGGCATAAGAATGCACAGCCGGACGAACAGCGTCGAGGACATCTGCAGGCGGCTCAGGCCGATATTCGGCAAGAGAATCGACCAACTCTACCTCAAATACGTCCTCACCACGGACAGGGACGCCAAAGCCGAGATGGAACAAGCCATCAACGCCCTGTACCAAAAACACCTGACCGACAGTCTGTTGAACGAGCAACTGCTCCTGGAACCGCCGAAGAAAGACGTCATCCAAGGCAAGTACCCCCTCGGCACGGTGATGTACGGTAAGAAAGAACTCTATCCTTTTGGTTTGCGAGAACAGGACTGGATGCGGCATGTTTGTGTGACTGGCATGTCGGGATCCGGCAAGACCACCTTCGCATTCCAAGTCCTAGGGAACTTCATCTTCAACAAGAAACCATTCCTCGTCTTCGACTGGAAGAAAAGCTTCCGGCCACTCGTAAAGCTGAACGACAAGCTCAGGGTGTACACGGTCGGCAACGACAAGGTCGCCAACTTCAAGCTCAACATCAACAAGCCACCCAAAGGCGTCGAACCACTGGAATGGGTCAGCCTCCTGGCAGACATCATCACAGAAGTGTTCGCAGGATCGTTCGGCGTCCACAAGATAGTCGTCGAAACCCTGGACAAGGCGTACAAGGACTTCGGAGTCTACGCGGGCTCGGAAAACTACCCGACATGGTACCAGATCAGGGACCGGCTGGAAGAGAAGGCGCAAGCCCAGACTCGGAAGACACGCGAGTCGGAATGGCTCGAATCAGCGTTGCGAGTCGCCTATGCCTTGACGTTCGGCAACTTCGGGAAAGCCATCTGCTACAAGGGGCCTGAGGAGAGCAGCATCGAAGAGCTCTTCCGCGAAGAGACCGTCATGGAACTGGCGGCGCTGTCCAACACTGAGAAGAAGTTCTTCACCCAGTTCATGCTCTCCTACATCTACAAGTACGCGAAAGCCGGCAACATCGACCCGACCGAGAAGTTCCGCTACGCGGTATTGGTGGACGAGGCGCACAACATCTTCCTCAAGGAACGCCCCAACTTCATCTCCGAATCGATATCCGACGTCATCTTCCGAGAGATCCGAGAGTACGGCGTCTCATTGATAACGCTGGACCAGCACGTCAGCAAGCTGTCCGACGTCGTGTCAGGTAACTCGGCGACGAACATCGCCTTCCAACAGATGCTCCCGGCGGACGTGGAAGCCATCAGCAGGCTCATGCAACTACGCGACCAGAAAGAGTTCTTCACCAAGTTGCCAGTGGGTGAGGCGCTCGTGCGACTGGTGGAACGCCACCACGAGCCGTTCGTCATCAAGGCACCCTTGATGAGGCTGAAAAGCCAGGCCATCGACGATGACGATCTGCGAGAGCGGATGAAGGCGCTGCTCAAGACGAAGAGACGCAAAGAAGTCTTCGAGAAAAGCGTGAAAGAAGAAGAACTGGCGCGGAAACTCTCAAAGCTCGAGTACACGTTCATCAAGAGCGGGACCGAGCCGAACAGGACCGTGCTGAAAGAACACCTGCAATTCGACGAGGCGCGTAAAGCGGCGCAGCAGGCGCAGGACGAGCACCACAAGAAGGTGCAGGACGGGCCGGCGGGCTATGGTATCCGCAATCATTTGCAGCAGAAGATTCTCGACCAGGCGAAGAAGCGCATGCTCAACGGGGAAGGCTTCGACGAACTGCGGAAATGGTTCCTGCAAGCAGGATTCAAACGGGCGGATGTCATGCACACGTTCCAGTACATCAAACGGTCAGGCCTGGCGAAGAGACTGGCGAGAAAGGCTGCTGCTCGAGCAGAGAAGCCCCTCAGCCTTTCTGCGGAGGAGCTGGCATTCCTCAAGGCGGCGAAGGACAAGCCCGGCATGCCGATATCGCAATTGTATAAGGAAGCGGGTTTCTCTCCCCGGAAGGGGAACGAGGTGAAGAAGTCCCTGGAGGAGAAGGACGCCATCCTCGTCGAGGAGGAACGGTCTGAGAAGGGTTGGACCAAGTACGCCCGGGTGAACCACACGGCACAAGTGGATAAAGTTTTAGCCACCAATAAGTAGTTACAAATCGCAATCCTTATATATCACCTCGTCTTTCACGACGAACTCACACTCAACAACACATCACACAACCACAGCGACGCCGCACAAACGCAAGAATCCCTAACGAGGGACTCTACACCAACCACAGGCATTGTCGCCAGAACGAACCACGATTCGCGAAGACAACAAGCCAAAGACATGCGTCGCAAACCCACAGCCACAAAGATCGAGACCAACGGTGAAAAACCCCTCGAGAACGGCTCTGGGACACCCAGAATTCTTAGCGAGAGCACTATCAAAACAAGAGATACGACGGAAAACCACCGAAAAAACAGCTCTCACGACGGAAAAACAGCAACAAGCAAAATCACCAGATATGATAGAAGAATACCCATTGTTTTCACAAGCACACGAATGGCCACCAATGGTGGACGAACACCCGACGACCCTAGCACCCACGGACGAACGATCCCTAGAGGAACTCGTCAACGAAGACGCATACGAAGGCGTCGACGAACTCATCTGCCCATACCGAAAGACGAACGACTGAACCACGACGAACCACCGGCCGGTACGGTGTAAGACACCTATCCTCGCCCTGGACGGACAAGAAAAGGGCGTACCGCCAGACTAAATATCAAATATTGTTAAACACCTAAAAATAGAGTTATGAAAAATCTACAGCAAACTCCGAAAGACCAAGAGAACGCAAAGAAAGTAATCATCCTGAGAGAATGGATAGACGAGTATTTCGAAGGAGTCCTACGAAGCATTTTTGACATCAACGAGATGGAAGAGAAGATACAAACCATGATGGAGAAAGGAGACGACATCGAAGCCTGCTCTGTAGAAGGCATCTGGCCGATCCATGACCAGATGGACACCTACCGCGACTGGATAGGCAACGAGGTATTGTTGACAGTGACCCTGCCGATCACGACAGCACAAGTCGCCGCAGGAAGATTCTGGCCCGACGACAAGGATGAGAAGGCAGAATGCATGACGCTGGCGCTCTGCTCCGACGATCATGCCATCATACTGGTACAAGGAAGTAACTCGCTATTCGAAAATGTGAGCGGCAACTGGATAGAGATGCTGGAGAAAGCGAGCGAGTACACGCAAAACCTCCATGAGGAAAGCGGATTCGACATCACGATACCACCCTTGTGGGAATACCTCATGGAGAAAGCGGGACTGTCGGCCTAGAGAACAACAAGAAGGATATCTTTGAGGCATTAGCAACGGAGAGAGACGCCGAGGAAAAAGAGAGGAGTCAACGAGGTCCTCAAATGATCCTTTCTAATGATGCCGGACATTTCTTCCTATCCGCGCAAGTCTCTCATAGATATTTTCCTCACACTACATACAGTTTTCAATTTAATAATAACCAAATTGACAAAAAAGAAAGGAGGCTTTGAAAATGGCACGCGATTATAATGAAGAAAGGAGAGATGTGAAGGGATATGGCATAGCATGGACTATAGCGACCATAGTGGCCGCTCCCTTTACCGGCGGTCTGAGCTTATTCGCAACTCCTCTCGGCGCTCTCGCCACCGCTGGAGCGACTTCCCAAATCAACCAGGAAGAGAAAGAGGAAAAAAGCGACAAACAGAACAAAAAGAAAGGAGGAAAAGCAATATGTTACATTATGTATGGGAAAACGGAAGACTAATACCTAATACAACATGTCCTTCCACTCCCCACATCAACACAAATCCAGTCATCATACCGGATGTTAAGACGACAATCGCCGAAAAAGATGCGGACCGGGCAGCCAAAGTCCTTGAAAGGACTTCACAAGACGAGGTTGCTAAAGACACCCTCGCTCCAGCTGCAGCCGAATTCGCAAAACAAGGAAGAGGTTCCCGAGGAAGCGTAAGGAGGAAGAGAACGCTGTTCGGCGGTGAAAGAGTAGATTACTTCCTAGAACCGCTTTAGGCTCTCATTCTTAATAAAGAACAACACATTCGGTTCAAATTCTCAATGAACTTCAAGCGATTCTTTTTCAGGAGGTTGGGCGTTCTTTCTATCTACGCCCACCTCTTCTATTTCATCAAAAAACTCTTAAAATAAGAAAGGAGGTATTGCATTTCAAAAACTATTCCAAAAAACCCAAACTACCGTCCCTGGTAGGTCAAACCATTGTTCAACCAAAAATTTAACGGCTTATGAAACTTACAATTATCATTTCAACAGTTGTCATCGCTTTGGCTTTAGTCTCTACAACTGAAGCAAATGCCCAAAGTGACATTCAAAACGAGAACACTTATCTAAGAGCAGGCCTTTCAGACATGACAGGTTTTGTAGGTATAGAATATTTTGTTGATAACACTAGCATAGCGTTCGGTTGGCATAAATTTGCCCCTTCCATAGCTGATGCATCCTACGGATGTTTTGATATCTCACTCTATTGGTATGGGATTCAAGACTATTTTCAAGACGGATGGTATACAGCATTGGGCTACAGCACGACTAATGCTGTCCAGACGATCAACGGAGAAGTGGATGATGTGAGCGGCACAGTAAACTTCATAGGAGGATATAGGTGGGGCGGAGAAAACATCGATTTCAAGATAGGCATAGGATACCTTTATTCAAGAGTTTATGACGGCGCTGCGATAGACATCTCTATCGGGTTCTCGTTATAAAAAACCTATACAGATACTCCAAAAACCCAAAATACCTTGCCAGGTAGGTCAAACCATTGTTCAACCAAAAAAATCAACAGCTTATGAAACTTACAAGCACTATTTCAACAGTCCTCATTGCAACGATTGCAATATTCGCCATTAGTTGCGAGCAAGAGGAAGACTGCGAAAAATACAACCACGGCACTGTTGTTGTCGAAAACAACACCAGCACGAAAATCGTAGTAGATGTCACCTACGGGTCAAGCGAAATGAATGATGAAAGATGGATAAACCCTGGAAGCTTCACAACTTACAAAGATATCGACGCAGGAAGCATCACGCTCTGGGCTTCCACGACAGGATACCAGCACACTTGGCACACAAGATCTTACACTCTTTCAGCCTGTGAAGAATACACTTACACCTGGACTGGTTCCCAATAAAGTGAACATCAGGAAAGCATCGCACTAGAGCATCCGATCGGAAACCACGTCATCAGCAATGCAGAAAAACTTGATTACACGTCAAAGGATTCTTCTGCAAACTAAACAATTCCTGAGGAAGGGCACTTTTAACAAGTGTCCTTTTTCGAAAGATATTAACAAAACTGCAAAAAACTCATGAGAAAAAACATCATCATAATAACAATCATGCTCGCCACCATAGCAACAAGCTACGGACAGGTGGAGAAAGACACGAAAAAGACCGTCAATACGGCAGCAGACCTCTACTCCCCAGCAGACTCAAAGATAGTAGACCTGCTCCTCTCAGGAACGGCAAGCGAAGACTTCGTCGACGGCTTCTACGAACTCTACATAACAACCATAGATGCAGACGAGGATGTCTACCAGGTGGTGTACAAACATGCCATAAACGACACCCTCGAAGCCTATGACGACTACATGGGAGTCTACGCAGCATCACTAAAGGACTACCTGCTGGACGATTCAGAGCACGAGAAGGTCTTCATCGTACCCAAGAGGCCGCCACAATAACGCAGACCTCCGCTCGTGACGGGGCGCCAACCAAAGAGGGAAGCGCCCCCTCACAAGGATACTTTTCCAGAAGTCCCTAAAAAAAAACGTATTAACAAAAAAAATGAATCTTATGAGACAAACACTCATCCTACTAGGACTAATCATCATCGGCTGCCAGCAAGCACAGCCAGAACAACAAGAACCGACGTACTATTGCCAGCAAACAGGCGACATAGAGAGATACTATGACACCTCCGACTCCACACTGGCGTTCACCTACGACCCCGCCCCTGAAGAAGGAGAAGAATACTACTGGAAAGTCGCGGAAGACCACCTAGCGGTGTACACGGTGTCCATGGGGGACGGCACGAAGATCAAACGATACTACGTCGCCGACCTGTATTCGGAACAGCCGGCAGTGCACTTCGACGCGGACAACCCGGCAGACACCGCCATGATACTCCTCGCGGAAGAACAGGTACGGGAGTTACGAAGGATAAGGGTGAAATTCGGGGAAAAAGCGAATAAGGACAAACGATAACGCACCAAAACATAAAGATACATGCAACAACACGCCACAATCACCAAGAAGAGCCTTTTATCAAGAGGCGTCATCATAGTACTTGCCACTGCCGCACTCTTCATACTATTACTGCAGCCGATGAGCCTGCTCACAAGCCTGGGAGATATCGACATCCCAGAGCGCCTCTCATCACAGGTACGCCACGGGGCTGCAGTCATACTCTCATTGTTCACAACAGTCCTGATATTGGTAATCTCTATCAATAAGCTCGGCTTCGAGAAACGCTACGGTGGTCCTAGTATAGCAGTTATAGCCTCGCTCTTCGCGCTGCTATCGTTGAATTTCATATATTACTCTGCGCTAATATATCTTTCATGGATAGGAGAATCAAGATCTATCATCCCATTCCTCCAGCTTTTAATAGCAGCTTACTTTGGATACCAAGCATACCTAAGCATCGGATACATCAACCGATGGACCGAGGACGAGAACCAACCCGGACCGCAGGTCAAGTTAATCGGCTTGGACAAGAAACAATTGAAGAACGGTTTGTACCTGCTAGCCGCATTGAACGCGATACTGTTAGGAATACTGGCCTTCTGGCCAAGGATTGTAGTATTATGAAAAAATTTCTGACACGAGACACCCACACCATCCACGTCCTTTGAGGAACGTGAACAAGGTTCGAGGGTGTCGCTCTTTTCAAAACAGAAAAACGCCAATATTGACGAAGTAATGAAAATGAAACTATCGTATAATCCAAGGAGCGAGCACATGGAAGGCTCCGGAACGGTGCCAGTGTTCGCTCTCAAGAAGAAGCTGACCTGCCGCAATGCCAAGCAATTCCTCAAATATGAGGTCTTACCAAGGATTGCGGCTGAAAGTGCCCTGATACTCGACATCTCAAGAGTCGGATTCGACCCATCCTCCTCCCAGGCGATCCACTCACTCGTATTCCGCTTCCCTGACGGAGTGCATATTATCATCTCCCCGGAAGCCTATGAGAGAGTGGTGAAGAAGTCATGTCTCGAAGGTGTGAAAGGCATCTCATTCTACCTCTCGATGAGCGACTTCCATCGGAAAGCCACGGCGAAGAGGATGACGACGATGATGAGAAACATGAGGTCAGTCAGCCTTAACAAGAGGATTTTCCACACGCTACAACTCGTGGAAGGTCCGATACTCACGGAAGCAGATACCGACATACAAGCCGAAGAACTGCTCAAGGACCTGACCAACGACCCAAAACTCCCTGAAATGTTCCGATTACAAAGGGAAGAGGTTGCCGGACTGGTACGGCTGACGCCCGCAGACGGCTTCTTCACGCCGCACGACGAGGCGTTATGGCACTACAACCCATCATTCTCGACTCACTTTGAGGCCTCCAATGTCAAGGATGCCTACAACAAACTTGCAAGACACCTTGCCATAGAACCCCTCAAGGTCTCAGCCTATAGCAAGGGTTTCGAAGAGGAGCGAGCCTGCTCGCTGATACTGGAAAAAGAAGGTTCCAAGATAGTCTTCAAGAACATAACAGTCTTTATCAAATAAAAACCAAAAAAATGGAAAAAAAGAATGCTAACAATCAGATCACCAAGCCTGAAGGTTCCATAAAAACCTTAAGAGGCGAGATGCCCTTACTGTCTCTGAAGAGACGACCAATACAGAATCGGAAGCTCACAGTCTTATTCCTCAAGAGGCACGTCAATAGCATCCTCAAAGGACGAAAAAACGTCGCCATAGACCTTAGGAGCATCCAGACCTCATATCTCGAGACTCTCGTCCCTATAGCAGAACTGGCTGGTGAGAAAGACATCACCTGCCATCTCATCGTTCCGGACAGGATAGCGAACAAAGCCAAGATACTCGGGATAAGCAGGAAGAAACTGGTATTCTACACGAGCCTGGAAGACCTAAAATACGGTGTCGTGGCATTCCTCTAAACGAGAACACGCCAAAAGACATCAAAAACAGTTAAAATAACATTTATGTCTAATCTAAAACGTTTCAATCATGAGAAAAACAATCATCATCGCAGCGATCATCATCGCATTTGTAACGGGCTGCAAGAAAGAACAGCCGCAAGACGAAAAAGCAGCAGAGCAGAAAGCGCGACAAGAGGCTTTCGAGAAACAACTGAAAGGGTATCCGACGGAGATGGAATCATTCCTCTTCAAAACCCTCCATACCGAAGCGAAGGAGATAGGAAGAGTCTCTTACCGGAAAGGGCAACAGATGACAATCAGGAAAGACGGAAAAGAGTATACTGGAAAGAACCCTGAAAAAGTCACAGCCCTCTGGGCGGACGGAAACGTCATCATACCAGGTGGCCAGGTACTGAAGCCGAAGAAGAAACCCGAAACCACCTACACCGTCCGACGAGACTTAGAAGACAAGGTGTGGGGCTATCACGAACTGCTGCCATATGTCAAGAAGTATCCTCTTACCCTGAGAACCTTCCTGCCAGGCGGGATGATGGGAGGAGTCATACAGACACTGGAGGAATATCTTGACATCGCTCCGGAATACGGGAATCCACGATTCGTCATCACGGACGTCGTACCTTACGCTGCCATAGAAGGCGGAGGAGAACACTATCTTATGGGAGAAGACAATCCCTGGAAGGCAAGATGATCCGAACATCAGAGGAAGTAAGACTATCTCAAGAGGGCGCGGATGGCATCAAGGGTGCCGCGCCCCTTCTTCTCACAATCCTAAAACAGATTGTCATGAGACACAACCTCGAATCGTTCAAGAGAATGGTTGTCGGCTACGCCAGACTTATCTTCATACCTGCGTCACTCCTAGCAGCCGGGATGGTCTCGTATCTCATCAACCTCATTCTGTGCTTCGCAGCAGTCACAATGCTGCTTTTACCAGGATTCATATTCAAAAATTCAAAAAAGGATCTACCTATGGCACAAGAAAAATTAATACCGAAACTGAGGCCCGCAGAGATATTATACCTGTGGTGCCTGAAGCATCGGAAGCCTCACGACTGCCACGAAACCCTCAAAGCGGTGCTATCGCGTTTGGTCGAAGAGAATATCATCTCGATAGATAAGGATTTCTTCTCTCTCGCTGATAACTATTGCTATCATAACTATCTTTTCCTACAGTTCCAAAAGGAATGCAGGTGGTACGAGCACGTAGCGCTAGATGCGGTCGTAAACAAATCGCGGGAAGGACTCTTATCGATATGCCAGTCCCGACTAGTCAGGAGAGAACTCATACTCATGGAGTTCCTGGAGATTCGGAAGCGAAAGGTACTGTGGGTCATACCGGCAGGCACTGAAGACCAACTCACAAAGAATGCTGAACAAGCGCTCGAACGGATACCGGAGAGCATCAAGGACACTTCAGAACTCCTAAGACTGTTGCACACCACATCCCGGGCTACTGACATATCAGTTATCGTGAAAAATTTACTCTACGGAAACGCCTGGAACGAACAATCAACCATGGCGAGCGGATACAAATAAAAAATAAAAAATGGACGAGAAACAACTATTCAAAGAGGACCTCTCAGAACTCCTGACAGGCCTCGACATAAGACTATTGGCTATCGAGGACGAGGACAACAAGATACAGTCCCTTCTCGAACTGCTGAAGACAGCCTTACACTTGGAACGGGAAGAAGGTCTAGCAGACCTCATCAAGAACGCAGAGAATCTCCGGCTGTCAACGATTCTGCCCCCTCTAAGGATGCTCAGGACGGAAACGATCGATATCATACGTTCACCCTACCTGGAATCCCCGGACCTTGAAGATATCACTGGGGAGACCATCTACATAGGAGACCCTGAACTAGGAGTGCCTTGGAGAAAAGTCTCCTACTGGCTCAAGTACCGAACCCTCGCCGAGAACCACAGAATCCAAGGGGATTTTACCGTCTGGCATGTGATACACGACCACCATGCCAAGAAGTACGTCGCTAGAAGCGTCCAACGCCTAAGAGACGTTTCCCAGCTATTACGAGAATCACTGACAAACACCTAAAAACCGAAAGGAACACGAATGTCTCTGCCCATAACCATATTTGTATTTATAATAACTATATTGCTCGGTTTCTACTTCTTCAAATTCTTCGGAATACACAAAGTCATCAAGAAGCACCGAAGAACAGACGCATTCTCCGGAATGCTATGCGCCTTCGTCGGGTTGACCGTCGTATTGACATATGACGAACTTTCCTGGATGAAGTCATCGCTGACCATGTTCCTCCTTCTCATACTCGTACCAGTCTTCATACCGAGGAAGACGCCTCGCATGAGAGCTGAAGGAACATTCTTCAGGATACATTTCTGCAGCATCACCTACTCCTTGCTGGTGATCTGCATGCCGATGCTGAAACCTTCGGCCATGCCGCCATCGATCCACTCTTGGCTCGCCCCGATAATCATCGTCGGGCTTCTGCTACTATTGTCAAAAGAGATTAAGAAGATGAAGCGGCACGCCCGATGGTTATCGAAGATGAAAAAAGAAAGATTACAAACCCAAAACCAGCATAAGAAATGAGGATACTAACAGAATCATACTCGAAGACGGGTGACGGCATGCTCTACGCTATACTAGAGGTCGCCCCCGGAGCCGCTCTGACGAACGGCGATAAGAACAACAATCAGGACTTAAAACTCTTCAAGTCCGAATTCGTGGAAGCTTCCGCAACCATGAAGAGAAACATCCCTATAATCCTCGACCTCACAGGAGTCGAGAGCATAGACCTCTACGGCATGCACGCCATCCTACTTTGCAGCCGCCTCTTCAGGTCGGTTACGAGAGCGACAAGGATGTATCTGATGCCGTCCCCAAAGCTCTGGAAATACCTCCAGTTCATGAATCTTGATGGGCTTCCAGAACTGGTCTGCTCGAAAGAACAGGCAGAAGAATACCTCACCAGAATAAGTATCGGACAAGAACATAAAAATTCGCGAAAATGAAGAAGATAATAAGAAGAAGAATGCCTGAAAAGACGGCGCTCATGATGCTCGTACCAGTATTGGCCGTAATGCTCATAGCCGTCACATGGATCGTCCTTGGCAGGTTGTTATACCAGTCCCAAGGAATGCTCGTAGCAGGTCCGATAGTCATCATACTATCGCTCTCACTGTTATATGGGGTATCATACGTTCTCGATAAGATACCGTGGGTCATCAAGAGAAGATTTCCCACATTTTATCGGAAACGCTTGACAAGGGATATCTACCTCCCCTCAACCGCGTATGCGATACTCAACAACCCCCTGCACATATGGGAGTCAGAGATACCCTATAACCTGGAAAGCCTCCGTGGCTACCCCCTTGCGACATGGATCGAGAGCACGTCACGAAGGCAGCTCAAGGCGATAAACCAGAAGAAAGGGACGCTCACAGTCATAGACCCCTACGTGAGGGCGATTCTCCTCTCAAGACTTGAATGGCGAGAACGACCAGCGAAAGGTATGGAGACCGGTTACAAATATAGAGGCAAGCCTCTATACTGCGGAGACCTGTTAGAAGAATCAGGTTCACACCTCTACACCATCGTATGGAATGACCGCTCAAACTCTTGGGGCGTAAAGGACGAACATCATGCATCAGAGGAGGACGACCTCTCAGGACCGATGACGACCTCACTCCCTTTCTTCCTCAAACGCTGGGATGGTCTCCTGAACGTCTTGGGATGAACCGCGTTCGAAAAGCCGCAGACGGAGAATCCGTGAAGCGGTCGATGTCACCCAAAAAAATAGCCGATATGAGAAAAACAATAATTATAATGGTGTTGTCAGCGGTCTCACTCTGGACTTCAGCACAGGAAAAGGATACCTCTACATACTTGTTGAGGCTTACTGAGACCCGCTTGGACTCTATAGTCGTCATATCAGACCGTGGCTTAGTGGAAAAGACGATATACAAACGCTACACTGATACTGACAAAGACGGTTCATTCGATATCATCAGAATGAAAAAACTCACTGGGAATGACTACTATGAGGAGTTCCACTACGCCTCGACGGAAGATGACGGGATCTATGACAAGCTAGTCTATTACCGGGAGGTGACCGCCAACGATGGCGAAGAACTCCTCCAGGCAGTAATGCACTATTATCAGGGGTTCAAAAGTATCACGTCATGGTTGGCCGTAAATCTCAAAGGGATTGAACGGCCTTTGCCCATGCGCTATCGGGTCATGAGGTGCATGGAAACTCGCCCTGAAAAAAAGATGTCGAACAAGAAAGGACGGTAAGGACAAGAGAAAAAACAGAGAATGTCGAACTCAGATGACGACAACTGTAAAATTGAAGGCCCAATGTTGTGGCGTGGACTCAAGTGCCTGATCCTGACGCGACCTGTAGAAAAAGATTTTTTCATTACTATTCAAACAAATGATATGGATCACAATCAAATATTAAGGAAGGCCCAACGCTCGTTCCTCAGAGGTCTCTGTAAGAGCCTCAGAAATAGGTGCGACGGAAAACTCCGTATTCGATATTACCAGTTGAAGGTCGGGAGCGAGTTCACGACGATCGAGGAGAAAATTATGACTTCTGATCAGGAAATACGCTGGCGGATGATAATCCTCCTCGGCACCCCGTACATCTCGTGGGAAAAAAGAACCTTGCTCCAAAAAATCGTCCTAAGATATCCCTTATCGGAAGCAATCCTGCACAAGCACATCATGCGTTACGAGCAGAAGGTCTCCGATGAAAGGATACCATTAACCGTAAAAAGGATAATACTATGATGAACCAAGAAAAACTATGCGATGGAATCAGAGGTTTGATAGCGCGTCTTCATCGACATGCTATTCTCATCATCGCGCCGCTGCTCTCCCTCGTAATAGGGGCGAGCATCGTCATGGCGCTCCGTGGAACATCTATCCCTGATCTGATAGAACTCCCGCAGCGAGGAAATACGAATGTCCTAGTCGACATACTGTACACCTTCACGTCCTATGCCTTGACAGGGATGGTGTTGTTGCTGTTAGCATTGTTCGTTCTGCTAATGTTGGCAACTGTAACACTATCATGTCCTGATCGGGAGAAGCGTCAGGATACAGGAAAAGAAAAATCAATTTGAAACAAAACAAAAAAGCTTATGTGCACCATTATCTTACGATTAAGTAAAAAAACAGGAACCGCACAGCGATACCAAGAGATCAAAGAGACTGTTAAGTATGCGCTGGAAGAACTCGAAAAAAATGACATACTGCTCTTCGTCGAGCAGGGGAACGAGATGGCTTTCAAAGCCATGGAAGAGTTCAAAAATTATATCTGGAGTTTCTCAACAATCTTTCTCACAGAAAGGATGAAACCTGTCGAAGCGTCAGAAGGACAAAAGCTCAATCTGGCCCTATGGCTGCGAGCGAAAGTAAGTGACTCAAGAACAAGGGAACGAGTGAAACAAGTGGTCCTGCTGGGAGAAGAGGATTATCTCACAAGAACGGTTTCCCTCTTATTGGAAGAAGAGCCCGTAGAGACCCGCTACGGTTACCGTTACGAAGAGAACCTATAGCCGGATACGTGTTCAACATCTCCAGAAAAAGGTCCGCAAAAAACCCTGTCAAGAGCGACGATCCGACTAAACCCCGCTCCGGAGACTCCGGAGAGGTTTCACAAAATAAAACAAAACAAGACTATGAAAAGAACATCTTTACTGTGGTCCGCAATGACCGCCACAATAACAATACCTGTAGCCCTGTCGATATGGCTGGGCGTAGAGAGTTTCCTCACCGGATTCCTCATAACTCTAGGTTCGATAACAATATGCTCGTCAAACCCTTTGTTGAAGGCCTTATGGATGGAGGAATCACAAAGATGGGAGCGTTGGAAGAACATGCTAGCCCTCCAAGGCGTCATCCTATGGAACCTCATACTCTTGGTGGCGCTCGTATGGTCTGCCTCTTACTTCCTCTCAGAATCTTTCATGACTGAGAACACTGAGGACGTGCCATCGGTGCTGACCACGATAATCTCGCTGGGAATCTCCTGGCTGCTAGGAGTCCTCTTATGGATACCGCCTCGGAAAAAACCCGAGAAATCGATATGGAGGACTCTATCAAGAATAATGAAAAAAAATCCGCAACCAAAAAAAACAAGATTATGGAAACGATAAGGATAATAAACATACTTGACAAGCTACGAGGGTTCGAAGACCCGCAAGCACACGACCGCAAAAGGCAAGTCGCCAGCATGATGTTCACTGAAGGAAAACTGACGACTATCAAAGACATCGCAGCGTTGACAGGTAAAAAAGAAGAGGAAGTCGAGAATCTGTGGCTAGAACTCAAGAGCCGCATACGAGAAGCCTCCGGGGCTGACCCAGATTTCCCCATAACCCTAGAACAAGCGGAATCGATCCTTGAAGGGATAGCGGAAAGGGAACTGGAGGAAGAACTGCTCGACAAGTACATCCAAGTACGGCCTGAAGCATCAGATGTCGAGATATGCGAACGGGAAGGTTTCGGCTTCGACCTCTGCACAGCCTTGAGGTTCACCGCTGGCTACAAGCGTCTGATAGATCTAGACGGCAAGACACTCAGGGAAGTCCTGATACAAGCAGACATCCCCTCCCGTTCCGAGGAGGAAGAATACGAGGATATGAGGCGCGAACTCATCAGTCTCATCGACGACGGAGAGCGCTGCTCCCTGTGCGAATACCCTTCATAACAACAACGATATGAGAACAATAATCCTGATGGCGCTCCTCCTCTCCATAGAGGCGAGCGCCCAGACCCAAAAACTCCCCGTCAAGGTGGAGTTGCCGCACGGCCATGCCTTCAGGGCCCCTATGGAACTGTACCGACTAGGATTCGAGGTCCGAGACGACACCTTCGTCATATTCTATGAAGGTGATGCCGAGCCATCAACGCTCCACACGATTCCTATACGGAGCGATTGCATCGATCTGCACCGAGAAGCCCTCGCACTAAACCCTCATGTCCTGCTGGAAGCTCTCCGCACTAAGGATTGCCAACAAACGGACCTGATAATCCGTGAGGACATGCTCGGCGCGGAGATACCTGGAGACTGGTTCAAAGGGCCGACACTGCATAAGCGTTCGGAATCGCTCGTGATAAGCTATGAGGACAAGGATAGATCTTTCCATGTAGGAAAGAAAACCAAGCATCGGAGCGAAGACCTCATGATGCTCCCTCTAGGACTGATTATGCTTTTCATAGTTTCACTGGTTCAAAATATGAACTTACCTCGTTTGCTGTTGCGTCTAGGGGTACAATTCATCATACTCACTATAGTGGTGGCAGCATTGTTGCTACTACTGCTCCCGATAGGAGTAGCCCCTTGGGCTTCCACGATCTACGCAGTCTCATACGCTCTGTGTTGGTCCGGTTTGCTTAACATAATAAGATTCACAATGACAAGAAACGAAAATAAAACATGAAAAAGATACCAATATTACTCCTGATACTGCTGTCGCAGCTAGCGGCGAGCCAAGATAGAGTCATCACAACCCTAGGGGACAGCGTTGCGCTCCAAAAAGGAGATTCATTACTGCTCCTGGCCAACCAGAGATATCTGAGATGGGACAAGGACGATACCTTCAAGAGAGGGCCTTTCACCTACAGCAGGACAGTATTGAGCTTCAACCAACGAGAAGGCTGCGTGACAGACATCTCCGTGTACAAATGGATTCCTCAGAGGCGTATAGTAAGCTTCGAGGACGGACAAGCAATCCTACAATCACCGGATACGGCAGTTTACAGGGACGGCTACGTGCTCTTCGTTCACGGAGAGAGCCTATACTTCTCAAGCATTGAGAACGCCATCAAGAAAGAGGTCGGTATCTTAGGAAAGCTTAATCGCTGGCAACTCCTAGAGCTTCACGAGAAGGGTTCTGTGAGGGATACTATAATACACAAGGCTACTTATGACACGCTGGCGATGACCGCACGAGGAGAGACGTTCAATGTGGCTAAGAATGCTGGCAGTTACACCTATGACTCCTCATGTCAAAGTACGGAGTCACAGATAGACCTCGAACGAGTACTGAATATTGCAGTGTGGGGATTTGTCCTCTGGATCATCATCCTCTGTTTCAAAAAGAAATATAGGTGGTCGAGAGGCGCTTCCCGTATAACGGCTTTCATACCTGCTTTGTCCGTGTTGACAGCATACCTGAGCCTAAGGCCAGAGATAGACCATATGCGAACCGCATTCGGAGACGAAGGACTGTTCATCACCTCGTTCTGCCAATTCGTGTTTTATATCACATTAGCGGCCGCATTCGTGATACCATTAGTAACAGAATCAATAATAACAAAAAATGATTGATATGAGAAAACAACCGAAAACAGACGAGAACCTGACTATCCAAGATCCCTATCTCCAAACCCTGCACCCGACGGTCCTCGACGACCTGAACGATGCAGGCGTAGAACTAGTACCTTGCCAGAAGCAGAATACCTCGTCAGATGAGGATCTCTTCGAAGCGTACCTACGAATATCGGAACATCTATCGGAAATCTTCAACAATGAGGATTTGGTCATGAGACTTGACGGACTACTCAATATGTTGAACTGATGATAACGGATTAACAACCATAAACATACTATTATGAAAAGAAGATTCAAGAACAACTTGGTGTCAAACCTCATGTTTGGGGTGTTAAACCTTACAAATCTCCGCTACAACCTCTTCTCAAACATCAACAAAGGGGAACCCTTGACGTACGAATTCTTCCGAGAAAACATGCGTGAATTCAAGAAGATAGTCGACAGGAACCCTGAAAGAGGGTTCGTCTTCTTCGAGAACTGTCCAAAATACCAGCTGCCTAAGGACGAGGAAGCGCTCGCCCTCATACAGGACAGGTCATACTACTCGCCTTACCTGGTATACATGGCCCTCTACTATGAGAAGCACGTCCTCCTCAGAGGACTGGTCGACCACCTCTGCCTAGAGTACGTTCTCAAGATGTTGAACCTCCTCTACAGCGGATACGTGCGCGACGAGCTACGAAAGAATGTCGAAGAACAAGCCCTGCAATACGTCAGGCACCACCAAAACGGAGTCGGAGGAAACGGGGTTTTATCGAGGGCTCGTGAAAAATTCATCACCTCTGATGGACTACTCCGAAAACTCGAAGAACTCAACTCTCAAACCATCCGCACGGATGAGAATGTAAAAGACCAAATCACGAACAAAAAGAACACAAACTCATGAAAACCATAACCACACTATGTTTCCTCGTCCTGCTGGCGCATACGACGCTGCTCGGCCAGGTCGGGGTACCCGCGTGGGACTACTCCACGACGGCGAACAAGAAGTCCTTCGATGAGGTGACGGAACATGTCACAGGGTTCAACTTCAAGGAGAACCTTCCGGCATCCATCTGGAAGGACGTCGATATCATCCTCTTAGAGGATAATACGCTCAAACCCGCCCGCCGCTACGCGGACGTGCTCGTACCATTCAAGGAACGAGACTGGAAGACCGTCATCGAGCTGACCTCAAAACAACGAGAAGCGCTCGAAGACAACAAAGCCCTCAGGAAGCTCAGAATCCCTAACCGGAAGAAGAAAGGCCTGAGGATAGACTATGACCAGGGAAATGCTGCAAAACGCTTGGGAGAGGACCTGAAGGAGTCTGAGGAGGACGCGTTGTTCATCTCGCCCGTGTCCACCTACGCATTCAGCAAGCTCTCCCCCGGAGAGAAGCTAGAACTAGGCACCATACATATGGTGACCGATGGTATCAAAGGGATACGGATGGTGAGGCGTGCGCTGGACTCCAGCTTCTCGTACTCCCTCCAAACTGAACAGTTGGAACCACTCCGTGCCCTGAACCGCCTGAAACGATACAAGTCTTACGGCCTACCCGCGAGGAAGCAGTGCTCAGAGGTCTTGAAAAACCTTGAGGACGGCGAACTCGATGCGACAGAGTTGCAAAAGGGCTTCTACGCAGCCTTCCGATACGGCAACAAGGAAGACTACGTTCTGCCCAATGGTCGAAAGTTGGGGAAAGTCCACTTCTTCGTCAAGGAAGAAGGAGGAGCCAAGCCCGCTCAGCGCACGAAGGAACAAAGTCCGAAGAAAAAGGAAAAGCCTGAACAAGAGACTGCGAAGGACACGGTGATAGTGGAAGGCGATGAGAAGCCTGGCGTGGTGAACAACTACAACCAGACCTTCAACATCACCCTCGTCGAGGAAGCTGAGGATACGGTGGAGAAAGAAACTATCCGTAAGGACTCCGTACCCGAGAAGAACCCATGGGGAGGACAGCACTTCGTCATAACCCCCCACGCAGGTTTCATGCCGGCGACAGGTCAGGATCAGAACACTCCCTCCTTCGTAGGAGGCCTCTGGGCCGGCGCGTTCCTTTCAGACGACCCTGACAAAGGCTTGTGGATGAATCTCGGCTTAGGAGCAGGCTTCAACTACGGCGGCTTCTACTCAAAGATCGAGAAGAAGAGGCCGCCCGTCGGAGACCTGAGAGGCCAAGGCTACATCGAACGCGACGCCACCTTCACCGGCTGGAAAGCTTTGGTGATGTTCAGGCAGCGGGAACGGAAAGACTTCCTGGCATGGTGCTCGTTAGGCTATGACTCCTATAAAGGGAAGGAGAACTCCTATGAGGAGATTACAGACCTCCAAGGCGTTCCCAAGCAATCCATAGCCATCGAAGACCTCGACACCAAGCGAAAGCTCCCTGCACTAGGCTTCGGCATAGGATTCTTCCCTTGGGAGAACATCGCCCTCGGTGCAGAGTTCGGATTCTACGTTCCAGGCGACGATTACAAGGGTTGGCACACCACCCGGACGCTACAGGACGGTAGTACTCGCACTCTAGACAGCGGTGGCGGTAGTGACTTCTACCTGAGCAAAGCGCTCTTTACATTAAGTTTCACATTATAAAAACAATATCCTTATGAAGAGAACAACTTCAATAATACTTGGCGTCGTGATTGTCGCGATTGTCGTATTCATCTCCACTCTCATATTGGTCTTTCCACGATTGCCATTGAGCGAGGAGAAACGGGCGATGATGACTGAGAAGACGGAACGAGTCGTGAAAGACGCTCATGCCGCCTTCAGCCACTACCGGACTGTTGCTTTGGAGTACGAGCAGCACGTCTGCGAACACTACTCCCCCTGGAACAACGAGAATCCTGTCAGGATAAGACGATTCTACGACATCCAGGCTGCGTACCAGTCGCTAGGACAGGAAGCCACGCGCTTCGCGAGGGAACTGGACGGCATGACCCGAGGTGAGTTCCGAATACAACGGAACGAACTTTCCAGGGAGGCCGAAAGGTTCCTTGAAAAGATGGAATCCTCGAAGGACATCCTCAGGGAACCTTACGAGGATACCCGAGAGGACCGGCACCGGTTCGAGAAGACTCTCAAGAGCTTCAAGAGCCATCGCCTCGGCTTCCCGGACATATTCTGAGAGCAAGGACGGCCGTTGGCCGTTCCTTCTTCTTTTTTTTTCATAACCATAAAAATAGATACTATGGAGCATATAGTGCCTTACATCATCATAGGAATACTTTTCCTGATGATATTACTCGCATTCGGAAAATTCATCCTCCTAGTAGGTGCGTACATCATAGCTTCCTTCATCCAAGTCTTGGCTTGGCTTTTCGCACCGAAGAGATTGCTCTTAATAGCGGTACTGCTGTTACTCTTCCTGATCATCTTAGGATTGTCCTGAGGGATTGAAAACTGTTGTAGAAAAAAAATAAGACTACCATGAGACAATATCTAGAACTATTACAAGAAGTCCTTGATGAAAACAAATTCAAGGAAGACCGTACCGGAACCGGGACCATCTCCAAATTCGGATCTCAGAAACGCTTCGACCTAAGCGAAGGTTTCCCATTGGTGACGACGAAAAAGATACACCTGAAGAGCATCATCTACGAGTTGCTCTGGTTCCTCAAAGGGAGTCGCAACGTCAAATGGCTCCAGGAAAGAGGGGTCAGTATCTGGAACGAGTGGGCCGACGAAGACGGAAACCTAGGACCTGTGTACGGCTACCAGTGGCGCAGCTGGCTGAAACCGGACGGCGGCCACATAGACCAGATAGCAGAAGTGGTAGATTCCATCAAGAATAATCCTAAGAGCAGGAGGCACATCGTCTCGGCGTGGAACGTCGCGGACATCGACAAGATGGGATTGCCTCCCTGCCACGTCTTGTTCCAGTTCTACGTCAACGAAGGAAAGCTGAGCTGTCAATTGTACCAGCGAAGCGCCGACCTCTTTTTAGGGGTCCCTTTCAACATCGCGAGCTACGCGTTGCTGACGATGATGATGGCACAGGTGACCGGACTGGAAGCTGGAGAGTTCATACACACCTTCGGAGACTACCACATCTACCTCAACCATCTCAAGCAGGTGGAACTGCAGCTCTCACGAGAGCCTAGGCCCCTGCCGACGATGAGGATAAACCCTGAGAAGAAAGATATTTTCTCATTCGATTATGAGGATTTCCAACTGGAAGGGTATGACCCCCATCCTCATATCAAAGGGAAAATCTCAGTATAAAAACAATAAAATTATTATTATGTTCAAAAGAAAAAGATTCAAAGACAAGGACGTGTTGCTCTTCAGAGCAGCACTCATGGACGATCCGCGTATCAACGTCTGGTCCTACATGGATGAAGTCCAGCCAGAATGGCTGAAGAAATGGAAAGGAACTGGAAAGTGGGGTGTGCTGCTCAGGGCGGCACTCCACTCCGCCTGCAGCGGAATCCCGCATAGGGTGGCTTCCTTGACCATGTTCGAGAGCTCTATAGAGGTTTGTTCTGCTACGGACAAAGATTCGAGCATCGGACTCCCCTTCAAAGAAAGCTTCAAGGATCCGCGCAAAGCCTTGAGGAGCTTCACCCATCGGGTTGGGTGTTCAGTCCGCAAGTACGGGTTCAATCTCTACTACCCATACTTGTACAAGCCTTACACATGGACGGACGTGGAGATCGCATACCATCACATCCCGCCAGAGATAAGGAGTGGGTCGAGGATTCTGGCGCAATTAGCTGACGAGAACACGAGAATGACCGTGGCAGACCCTCTGAATATGGTGTTGTTGAAGGCGCAGAAAGCCTACATCTATGATGAAAGACGCTACGAGACCACGTTCAGGATGCACCCGCACTACTGCTCCATCCACGATGAGATCTGTTCCATCTACGATGAGAAAGACAAGGGCCCAGACGAAAGTGAAGAGTCGTGGATGCACTACGAGGATTGGAGAGAAGCCCTGAAATATTTCTTCATCCTCATCCGTAGACGAAAGAGTCTCATTAATACATAAACAATAAAAAATTTATTATGACAAAGAAAGAAGAAAGAGAAAAAACCAGAAATCAGACCATCAAACAAGCCATCAACGACGGTTTGGAAGGAAGGATATCCATTATAGGGATAGAAAAAGTCCCAAATCCCTTTGACAGGAGCAAGCGCAAGTGGCGCCGGATAATGTTGGAAGGAGGATTCTCCCTTATAGCAGGGTATGATTACGGCGAGTACCACGTATTCTTCGAAAAGTGGCCTGACACATTCCCATTGGAATCGTTCCTCCGCGCGGAAGGCGTCGAGGATGACGAGAAAATGTACTCTTCGGAGAATCCTGAAAAGATAACGGTGTTCTTCCGACAATTCCTAGAGATATACAACCTTCCGGAAAGAGCCAAAGACATGCTTAAGATTAAAGGAGGTTTCAAACTCGCAGGAGGGGTTCACAAGGCAGTCCCGAAGCAGACAGGACACTGGTTCTCAATCTCGACTATACAAGGATTCAATATCCTGATGCATTACTCGCAAGGAGTCTTCTCCATGCGTTACAAGGCCCCCTCACGATTCCCGATACAGAGATACGCCAACGGGAAGGTCGAAGGTGACTGGGCTTTCACGACCGAAAGCGCTGAAGACCTCTATGAGGTCCTGGAGACGATAGCTAAGGATTTCCTCCTCTGGAGGACGAACTGTTGGGAACACTCTTTCGGGCGTTCAAACAGCATCCGAACAGTGCTTTTCAGGAGGCTTCCCTTATGGGTTGTTGTTCTTCTCACGATGTTCTTGACAGCGGTCTCCACCGCAGGGATGCTTTTCTACCGCGCCGGTGATGACATGCTCTTCTCGATGTCCTTGCTACCCCTCGTCATCGGAGGCATGATGGTCGTCAAGACCTTGAGGCCCTTGGAAAGGAGGCGATACTCGCAATACCCTTTCGTCAAGCCTGACAAGCACGTGTTGTTCACGCCACTGGCTACGCTGTTAGTCTTCTACGCAGCCGTCGTGTGGTGCCTCTTCATCCTAGGGACGATGCTCTTCTAGGGTGGGGAGCCTTCTCTTGGCGTTTTTCAGAGGATATTGGGGGAAAGCGCCTGCACTTTTTTTTCAAACAAAAAAACAAATCGATATGAATGATAACACTGATGAAAAGCTATACCGATCACTGGTCGCGGTCAACACTATCATCCAGTTCTTAGAAGAACTGGAAAAGGACCATAGGGTCGTCTGGAGCAACGGGCAACCAGAGAGAGAAGACTATCCCTTGATGGTCGGTGTCCACAACGAGTACGGCGATGTCGAACTCTCACTCACCATAAATGGTCCTGAAGAGTTCGTCGTCGGAAGCTGTAATGGAGACCATGAGTTCACCGACTCTTTAGAGGCGGTCAAAGCCTTCGAGGAGGAATATCGAAGGTCGTTATGAGACGATGTGTTATGTCTGAGAAACGAACGCTTGCCCAAAGGCATCGTACCGGCGACCCTCGAGGGTTGGCTGCTAAGTATTTTGCAAGACATCGTAGGAACTCGTCTCATCAAGGATGTTGAGTCCTTGAGATATCACGAAAAATTTCAGTATTAATCAAAAAATAAAAAACCGTTAAGGAATGAGCAAAAAAATGTTTTTCCACAAGAATAAGCGGCCGGACTGGCACGTCGACCGTGGAAGGGGCCGCACAGGCTCAGTCAGAATCGTCAAGACTAAAAAGCGACTCGATGCTGTGTCCCCATGCTTGGACAAGGTTCTTTTAACTCCTGACGTTTCGGATATTCCCCTCACGTGGAGGCAGAAGCAGAAGCTACGGAAAGGAAAGCTTGACAAGTGTTTCAGGAGTATGAACGCGGAGGACGCACTCAGACTATCACTTAAAGTGATGGACGCCGAAAACCATTTTCCTGTAGAAGGCACTGACAGGACGGAACCCATCGTAATCATCCTCAGAGGAGGTGGAAAACAAGCGTTACGGGTTTTCGAGGAATACACCACGAACATGGATGACGTCAGATACATCTTCATCAGGATAGACGATGCCGTCAGTGCCGGCCTCGAGATGATAAGACACCTCCTATCAAGAGGTGATGAGGAGTCCTTGAAGGCATATAAAGACATCCAGGACACGTTATTCGAAAGGCTGCCGAGGATATACCTCATCGGAACCAACGAGCGGGATGAAGAACAACACTATATCTGCAAGGGTCCTTGGGGTCAGAACATCATGTTGTGCGAAAAAGGTGTCCTGCAGGCTTTCGAAATCATCGATAACAGGAGAAATCATCGGTAACAGGAGGCGCAGAGATCATAAAAACTTAAGAGAGGAAAAAGGTTCATCGGAACCCTTTTTCCTCTTCACTTCTAACCATAAAAAATAATATTATTATGAAAGAAAAAAACTTCTCCCGACACATCGAAGAGACCATAAAAGACGTAACCGGAAAAGACATCCGCCTCACTGATGAAGTGGAAGAGAAGATGGCGGGTCCGGGAAGCGTGACCATCAAGCTAATCGCCGTTGCAGGTCTGCTCAAGGACAAAGGAATCCCCATCGATACCAAGAAGGAAGCGCTGCGGCGTATCAGGAAAGAATTGGTTCCTCAGCAAGAACACGCGGTAGAACGTTCACACGCGTAGATATCTGAAAAAAATTGTGAAACAACTAAAAAACGAGTCTTGTACAGAGACGTGAAGACCGAACCAACTCTCAAGGGAAGCGCTGCGGACGCGGCGCCTCTCCTCCGATAAATCAGATTCCCAAATTATCAGGATTCTTTCATGAATCCCTAAAAATGTTCTTATTATGAAACGATACATCCAGATAATCCTGAAGAAGTCAGAACCATTCCAGGAATTGTGGCTGGAACACTTTCCGCTCCTCTACCTCGCAGGGATGGCGGCGGTATTGACAATACTTATCCTTAAAATTCAATAATGGATGACATACATGAACTTGTCAAAAGCTTTCTGAAAACCTTAAAACACCATCTTTTTTTATGCAACATCACTCATTGACACAAGCGCAGTGCCTGTCTGAGATGAAGGACCGGCACCTCTTCACCTGCTTCTCGACCTTGTTCGCGCACGACTGCCGGACAAAGGATGATTTGCGAGAACAACTCAGCATCTTCTGTAACGCTTCCGAGCAATGGAAGATAACGTTCGCGCACAAGGCCGTGTCAGACCATGGCGAGACCATGTACTACGGCCCAAACTTAGGGTTAGCCTATTATGAGGCCTGCTTTGAAGAGCCCGTGTTCAGGTCGTTCTTCGGAGACCTGAACGCCTGCGCCTGCTACTTCGAGAAAGCGCTGCTCCATGAACTGACGCTCGAAGAGTACTGGACGTACGTCTCTGCACTACGGGAAGAGAACTCGGAGGAAGGAGACACCGGCTAAAGAACTCGAAGCCCCCAACGACCTGGCAAGCGCGAGAAACATACAGCTCCGGGACCACGTCGTAAACAAACTCTTCCCGAAAAGGAAGGGATAAACCCTGACGAAACGCTCCATTTATGAGCGTTTCTTGTCTTCGTGAGAACACATTTTTTTAACTTTAAATTTCATTAATTATGGTTATATCGATAAAAGCACAGCAATTGAAGGATCTCTTCCATGAAGGGAGAGAGCTGATAATCATCGTCGAGCGCGACGAAGGATTTTATGAGTCCTACCGCGCCGAGTGCGTGGGCTATGACTATTATGGGCCTTATAAGAAGACTCGATTGTATGATATGGCGATTACGGATCCTTTCGATTCCGGCGAGAGCGGCTCCACCCGGTTGTCAGAGGATACGCCTTGCATGCCTGTAGTGGAGGATATCCTAAAAACCAATCCTGCTGGAGGTTTTAGGTTGCCTTTCTGCTCGTTGGTGCTCGCTCACTTTGATTTTGGATTCTATTTCTTCGGAGAGTCAGATGAAAGAGCAGATGGTGGCCTGCTTGTCTTGCACCCTGACAACTACCAGAAGACACGGACTGAATCATTCTTCTGGATAGACCCTGAGAAGGTTGAGTTGGCCTACTCCTACTTGGAAGGTGAGGAGAAGCATGAGGACATACACTCCATCCCTTTCGCCAAAGGGAAACGGCTGCTGGTGAAGCTCTGATAAGGTCCTCTTATTTTTCTAGAGGTGCTCCTGTTTGCGAGCGCTTCTTTTCTATAATATTTTTTAACACTTAAAAAATAGCTTATGGCACATGATAATAATATTTTAGTCACTGAGATTCCCCTGGATCAGTTCTGCGAGCATGACTATGCGAAACAGCTGGCAGGGTATGTCTCCGAGTCCGAAACCGCCATCAAGGACATCTTCGACAAGACGTGGGAGATGAGAGGCCCTGTATGGTGTGGTTTTGAACACCCTCATATCTCGACGATCCTCTACTACCTTGTCTTGGCGGCGTGCTGCTTGCAGGGCCGTCGTGAAGCGGAACTCTTCAGGCTTTGCTGGACGAGGCCGCCTCTTCAGAGCAACCTCTGCGCAGGAGCTGACGGTGAGGAGTGGGCGAACCAAGCCCGTATGATAAACTCTCATGTCGAACAAGCCCTCATCGAAGAAAGCGTCCACCACCAGAGGGATCCCAGGAATCAGGGAATCATGGCTTTCTACGAAGGGAAATTCCGCGAATTATACGAGGAGGCTGCAGAGGAATACGATTCCTTCCAACGGCGGCAAGAGCGGATGGTGAAAGATATGAGATCCCATAGGGAAGACGTGCATAGCAGCCAGGAATCATGGGAGGAAGCCCTGCGGAACGGTGACCCGGCCGCTTTCTGCGACTGAAATAACGCGCTCCTCTTGCGAGCGCTTTTTTCTTTTAACACATTTTTTTTTTAATCTCAAAACTTTTTTATTATGTCATCAAATCTAGATTCTGTAATTGCTGAAATGTCTTTCGAGGATTTTGTCAAGAGGTGCGCTCCTATTGCCGCTCCTTTTACGGGAGGCATATCTTTCGATTCCGAACAATCCTTTGTGCCTTCCGATCATCATGAGAAATGCTTGGAGGAGGCCAAAGAGGAATATGATGAACTCTCTCGACTCTCTGTAGCGGAGGCGTTACGGGTTTGCGGTGAGAAGTATGACAAGGCGTATCATGACGCGGTCGAATACTATGAACGTCGCGAGAAGGAGATGCGCGTTCTCAAGAAGAAGTATGAAGACATGCTTGGTAAAGTCGAGGATTGGGTTCCTCCCACACCACAGCATGTTGGTGTAAAAGAATACATGATACGTCAGCTTAAAGAGTCCATCGGAAATTGTGATTTCGCAAGTCTTGAGAAGAGCAAGCCTGAGAAATTATCTGCTGAGAGGGCTCTTTATATGGAGTTGGATGACCTGGCGAGAAAGATAGAGTATCATCGGGAATAGTGGCGCGCGGAAGTTCAGGATTGCGAGGCGCGAAAACGCTGGGTCGAGGAGCTTCGTGACAGCTTAGGCTCTTAGTCTTTTTCTCATCAAAGGGTTCTTTTTTGAACCCTTTTTTTTTAACACAATTTATTTTCTATATAGTTAATAAATACTCCTATAAACCCTGACCGCTTACCACCCATCTCCCAATGAGATAGTGAACACCAACTGACACCAAATGATGATTGGAGTAACTATCGAGGGACTCCCTCTCCCAAACCCTTAAAAACCTCTTCTACCACTCAGAAACAATGCCCAAGAAGACAGCCGCCGTCGTGTTCTCAGGAGGAGGACTCAAAGGATTAGCACAAATTGGAGTTTTGAAAGCCATCGAAGAACACCTCGAACAACAAGACCTGAAACTAGAAACAGTCGTCGGAACCTCTGTAGGATCGATAACAGCAAGCCTCCTCGCCACCGGCATCAAAGCCCGACAAGCCATAGACCTCATAGAATCACGACGATTCATACCGTTCTCCATCAACGACGTCTCCCTCACAGGACCAGGCCTCATCAAAGGCAAAGGCATCCACAACATCCTCTCCACCTACATCAAGGACAAGACCTTCCAGGACACGGAAACGGAACTCCTCATAAACGCCGTTGACCTCCTCACAGGCAAGGAGTACGTCTACAGCAAGGAAGGCCTCAAAGAGAAAGGAACCGACAAGACCATAAGAAAACACAACCGCATCACCGACGCCGTCGGAGCCAGCATCGCCATACCCTTCATCTTCCAACCCAAAAAAGAAGGCAAGCTCCTCCTCGCAGACGGAGGGCTACTCAACCCGATAGCCCTCGACCTCATAGACCCTGAAAAGTACGATGAGGTCATCATCGTCCAAACCACCGGTTCTCTTGACTACATCGACCCCGACGACCCGAAGAAATCTCAGGTCTTCGTCCAAGCAGTCTCAGTCATGCACCGGAGATACTTCTTCCCATCCTTCGAGGAAGAACTCAAGAAACACCCGCACATCAAACGCCTCAAGCCACTGGCGAAACCCCTCGTCAGGCCTGCCAAGACCGCCATCAAGGAGTCCATCGACAAGGCCTACGTGGAAGCGAAAGAAGAACTGGAAAAATAACCTATCCGAACATGGAGGAATACTCGCCTGGGTGCTCCTCCTCGGAGCGACGCACCTTCTCGATAGCCGAGGACAGGTCCTTCTGGTTGATCCTCGTCCGGTCCTTACGGATGGCGAAATAACCAGCCTCGGTCACGGCCGCCTTGACCTCCGCGCCTGAGAAACCCTCCATCTGCCGCATCAGCTTGTCACGGTCAACGTCCTTGGCGAGCTCCATGTTGCGGGTGTGGATGTCGAAGATCTGCTCCAACCCCTCGCGGGTCGGCGCCGGCACTTCGATGAGCCGGTCCAGCCGTCCAGGCCTGATGATGGCGGGGTCGAGGATGTCCTTGCGGTTCGTGCACCCGATCACCTTGACATCAGACAGGCTCTTGAACCCGTCGATCTCGGCGAGGAACTGCATGAACGTCCGCTGCACCTCTCTTTCACCGGAGGTGCCCATGTCCACCCTCTTGGCGGCGAGCGCGTCCAGCTCGTCGATGAAGATGATGGCGGGCGCCTTCTCCTTCGCCATCTTGAAGATGTCCTTGACCAGCTTCGCGCCTTCGCCGATGAACTTCTGCACCAGCTCGGAGCCGACGATCTCGATGAACGTGGAGTTCGTGCTCGCGGCCACGGCCTTCGCCAATAACGTCTTGCCCGTCCCCGGAGGCCCGTGCAGCAAGACGCCTTTCGGCGGGTTGATGCCGATCTTCCTGAACAGGTCGGGCTTCTTCAAAGGCAGTTCGATGACTTCCTTGACCTCTTGGACCTGCTCGTCCAGGCCTCCGACGTCCTTCCACGCCGTCTTCGGCTTCTCGATGATGACGAACTGCTCCGCCTCGAGCTTTCGCGTGCGCTTCAGCTTGTCCACGACGGTGAGGTTCTTCTGCTCGACGAGGATGGCGTCGCCCGGCATGATGTTCTTGACGGACTGCGAGACGTCCACGTAGAACTTGTTCCCGTTGGGGACCTTGATGACGGCGTTGTCGTCCATGACGTCAGCCACTTCGGCCACCATGAGAGCGGGCGACCTGTACCGGTCGAGCTCCGTGCGGAGCTGCGAGACCGTCTGCTTGAGGATCATGTTCTCGCGCTCCAGGTCGGTGCCCGGGCTCACGTAGGAGTAGACGGCGTCGTCAGCGTCATCGGCCTTGGTGTCCTCGTTCTTGGTCATCGTACTCGCGTGTAGGGATGTCTCATTTTTAAATCTGCCCCAGGTTTTTTTGAACAATAATTATTTTCAATAAAGAAACTTATTTCTCTTCACCAGAGCAAAACCATATAAAACACCCCGCACAAACCCCACCAGAAGGTGAACCCCATGGACAAGGAAGAGAAGAAAAAACTCATCACCCGGAACGCCGCAGAAGTACTAGGCGAAGAACAGCTCGACACCCTCCTCGACCAAGAAGAAATCAACACCTACTGCGGCTACGAGACCTCCGGCGAGATACACCTAGGACACCTCGTCACCGTCACCAAGCTCAAAGACCTCGAACGAGCAGGCGTCAAAGTGAAAGTCCTCTTCGCAGACTGGCACACCTGGCTCAACCAGAAAGGCGACTGGACCTTCATCAAAGAACAGATAGAACAATGGAAAAGAGGCTTCAAAGCGCTCGGCCTCAAACAACCAGAATTCGTACTCGGCAGCAGCTTCCAACGAGACATCGGCTACATCGACGAACTACTCGCACTCACACAAAAAACAACGCTCAACCGAGCCCTCCGAAGCATGCAACAAGTCGCGAGAGACATAGACCACGCCCACGTAAGCCAAGTCCTCTACCCCCTCATGCAGATACTCGACATCAAACACCTCAAAGTAGACATCGTCCAATCAGGCATCGAGCAACGGAAGATACACATGCTAGGACAAGAAGTCTTCGAACCAGTCCTCAACTACAAGAAACCAGTCTTCATACACACGCCGCTCATCCCGAGCCTCCAAGGACCCGAAGGCGGCAAGATGACAAGCAGCGACGCCAACACGCTCATCAGCATCCGGGACGACGAGAAATCCATCAAGAAGAAGATCAACAAGGCATACTGCCCCGAAGGCGACGTGAAAGAGAACCCGGTCCTCATGATCGCGCAGCTCGTCATCTTCCCACAGCTAGAAGGAAAACCCTTCGTCATCGACCGGCCCGAGAAGTTCGGAGGCAAGCTCGAATACCACGGCTACGACGCCCTCGAAAGAGCCTACGCCGACGGCCTTCACCCCGCAGACCTCAAGCAAGCCGTCAGCACGTACCTCGCGGAAATCCTCGCACCAGTCAGGGAAGCCTTCAAGAACTGAATTATTTTCAACAATTATTAAATAGTCGAAAACCCCGCCACCACAGGCACGGTGTACCACTCGACACTCACAGGGCCCGACCACGGCTACCACCTCATCTACATCCCCCTCTGCAATTCTACAGAGCCATACCACGGCGTCAACACCCACGACAAAGAGATAAAGCTCTACGGCGTCACCCCCAACGACCACGACCTCATAGAACACTTCCTCCAGAAAGCCGACAAGCAATACGCACATGAAGGACACCATGACGGACCCCCGCGACACGGAAGGCTACGCCGCCAAGAACCCAAGCCAGCACCAAGCCTCGAACAGCGCATCGAGAAGGCCGAACAACCCCTGACAGAGAAAGCCGACGCCACACGAGCAGCCTGACACTCACAACTCCAAACGCTTATCGTGGGACCGCGAAGGAGTCCTGTCTGTAGGCACGAAATTCTCCCCCTCGCCGTGCCGGAACAATATACCATCCTCCGGAACTCAGGCCTATACGACTCGGTATCGATGATGATGTCGCCGTTAGCACCGCCTATCACTGCAATCTCGAACTGTCGCTGCGTCATTACGCGGCAAGCGACCGACGATCCTTTCAAAAAACTTGACGCTATCCTTCTGTCACAACCTATATATAGAAAAACCTCTTTCCACGGCGTATGGCAGGCCTCCTACCGCTCCGATGGGTGACCACACACGAGTTCTGCCCACGCAAACTCTTCCTCGAACAGACACTCGACCTCAAACCCGAACGAAGACCCGCAGACCTCAAGCGATCAATCCTGCAAGAAGCCCTCAGGTACGTCAACCGCGCAGAGCCAGGCGTCGTCAAAGGCATCAAGGACCACCTCCCCAAGCAGAAACTCCAGGACCGCTACTACGCCGGCGGCCGGAGAGCGCTCCAAGAAGCCATCCTCGCCAACAAGGACGAACTAGCAAGCCACAACCTCAGCATCATCGACACGTCACGAAACCTCTGGCAAGACCTCAAACCCTACATCCACACGCGAGTAGAGAACACCTACACCTTCATGATCCGGAACCGAGTGTACGGCAACGACCTGTGGTGGGACCTCATACCGAAGATCACCTACGCCCTCCAAACAGAAGCCCCGGACATAGGCGTCACCCTCACCGTCGACAGGGTTGACAACTACCCGCACGCCGCCACGCCCTGGATGTTCGAGAAAAGCAACGCCCCCGAGAACGGCGTGTGGCCCAGCGACCAGACCGAGATAGGACTCATCATGCTAGCCCTCGCAGAACAAGGCCTCATCATACACGAAAGCGTCGTCGGGTACGACAACGGCCGGACACCCCGACACCAAGAGCTCACCGACGAGGTACGCCACAAGGCGCAACAAGCCGTCACCAACACGAGAGCCACCCTCGACCACGAAGCGCTCCCGCCACGCGTCGAGAACACCAAGAAATGCGAGCGCTGCCCCCTCAAGCCCAAGTGCTACGACGACACCTACATGGCCGCCAAGATGCAAGAACGCACCAAGACGATAACTTTTAAAACAAGCCAACGAAACCTTTAAATACCTGGTCCGTCTCATCACAAGCAGCACAATCAAGACAATCATGGGAGCAGGTGGTTAGAACAATGGCTGACGAAGACAAGAAATTCTCCAAGCAACTCATAGGAAAGACCGTGGTGTCCAAGACCGGCAAACGCTTCGGCGAAGTCGGAGACCTCATCTTCGAATCAGGCTCCGGAGAACTCATCCACATCATACTCGTCAACCCGACCCAGTACGCCCGCAAACTCGAGCTCGAGAAGACCAAGGAAGGAGAACCACTCATACCCTTCTCAGCAGTCATCGCCATGGGCGACTTCATGGTCGTAGCCGAGGAAGACATCGTATAAAACCATTTTTTCCACTTCTCATTATCTTTCTCACTCCCTGCCAGAGGCCTTCACAAGCCACGGAGAGACCAAACCCTTATAAAGCTCTTTCCACTACACACGAGACGATGCAACCCGACGCCGCCATCTGGACCGAGAAGTTCCGACCCAAGACCTTCAAAGAAGTCAAAGGGCAACAAGAGATCGTCAAGCGCGTCAAAGCCTTCGTCGACAAGCAGAACATGCCCCACATGCTCTTCGCAGGCCCGGCCGGCATCGGAAAAACGACCTTATCCCTCGTCGTGGCGAGGCAGTTCTTCGGCGACAACTGGCAAGACAACTTCCTAGAACTCAACGCCTCCGACGAGCGAGGCATCGACGTCATCCGCGTCAAGGTGAAAGACTTCGCCAGGACGAGGTCGATAGGAGACGTGCCGTTCAAGATCATCTACCTCGACGAGTGCGACGCCCTCACGAAAGACGCCCAACAAGCCCTCAGGAGGACGATGGAGAACTACACCCAGACGTGCAGGTTCATCCTCAGCTGCAACTACAGCAGCAAGATCATAGACCCCATCCAGAGCCGGTGCACCGTCTTCCGATTCAAACCACTGGCGAAAGAGGACATACTCGAGATCATAGACCACATCGCAACCCAAGAGAACCTCACCATCAAGGACGACGCCAAGGAAGCACTCTACGAAGTCTCCAGAGGAGACGTGAGGAGGGTCGAGAACGTCCTCCAATCATCAGCCGCCATCCAGAACGAGATCACGCCGCAGCTGATATACAGCATCGCCAGCTACGCCCGGCCAGGAGAAGTAAAGACCATCCTCAAGCACTGCGGCGAGAAAGACTTCAAGAAAGCCAAAGAACAACTATTGAAAACCATGTTGGATTACGGCCTCGCAGGGCTCGACGTGATAAAACAACTGCAGCAAGCAGTCTGGCAGACGGAAGCCACGGACCGGCAGAAACTCGAGATGAGCAAAGCCTGCGGCGAAGCGGAATTCAGGATGATAGAAGGAGCCGACGAGTTCGTACAACTAGAAGCATTGCTGGCGAACTTCATCCTCATCGCACAGGGATGACACCCTGTTCTTCAGCGTACGCCAACAAGTCCTCGAACAACCGCTCAAGCTCGGGGAACGCCCTCATGTACGAACCCTTCTTCTCACGAAGCCTCTCAGCCGTGAAGCCATACTTCCTCCACAATTCAGGCTGCTCCAAGCTATGGAATATAGGGTCCAAATGGTCGACAGCCTTGACGAAACGAGCCTCGAGAGACGACTGGTCACGGAACTCGCACCAGCACGACCAGAACTCCTCCCTAACACCATCAGGCAGTCTCTCCCGGATACTCCTTGCAGCCTCATCCTCACGGGCATCCTTGGAAGCATCCTCATGGAGTATGAACACGTCACCAGCCTCGGACTCGACGAGGTCATGATACAACAAGAGAAGCAAGACGCGATGCTCATCCAACCCTGCAGACACCCGCGGAAGCAAGAGGCGAGCCAACACCATGCTGGAGAACACGTGCTCAGCCACGGACTCCCGACGACCGGCAACCTCACCATAGCGCTCAACCTCCTTCAAACCGCGAGCGACACGATACGCCTTGCGCAACGAAGAGACATCAACGGAACGCGACATGGAAGGAAGAAAAAGAAAGGAAGAATAAAAACGTTATGGCTCAAGAGACCTGCTTGACCAACACCTGCTTGCTAGTGGAGGTACGATAATCATAGTCCGCCTTGATGTCGATCACCTTGACGTAATCACCGCGCTGCTCCTCAGGGATCTCCTGACGGCACGTGATCTGACGCGAACTAGACGTCATCTTGATGGCACCTGAAAACGTCTCGGTACCGCCGCCTTCCTGATCGCTGACGAAGCCGTTGCAGCTCAAGCCAGGGATGTTCGTGTTGATAGTCACGTGCACCCTATCCTCATGGGAGTTCTGCTTGCTACAACCGCTACCCGGACCGGCGAGGTCGCCGTCCGTCTTCGCGGCCACGACGTTGAAGCTGAACCGGACGCCACCAGAACCGCCGCTGAACTCCTTGAAATTATTGATCTGGATCGGCCCGCCACTGCTCGTGATAGCCTGAGCGCCGGAAATAGTGCACACCTCGGTGTCCGTCGTGTCCGACAAGTCCTCCTTGATGCACAGCTTGGCATTGGCCTGCGTCTGATAGGTGTAGCACACGTCAGCCCTGAACGGGAACTGCATGTTGCCGCCGAGGTCCCCAACGTACTCCAGAGGCGCATCCTGCGGGATGTCGATGAAGACCGGATAGGACTCCAACACCTCGCCAGTGTCAGGGTTCATCTCATTAGCCTGCAACAGCTCACCGATATCAGACCCCTGGACCGTCAAAGCCTCGTTCGTCGTGCTGAAATCGTCAGGGCTGAAACCGCGGAGCTGGACGAAATAATCCTCGGGCTCGACCGTATGCTCGCCCTTGTTCTCGAGCACCATCATCACATTGAAATCATCGCCGATGTTAACCTCGGCAGGCGGAGCGCCGACCTCGAAATCCACATCAACCCCGTCTGTGCCGCCGATGAACGTCCGCATCTGGCCCGACGGGCCGTCACCATTATCAGCGCACCCCGCCACCAAGAGCGAGAACGCGAAGACCGCAACCAACAAGTACCTTTTCATTTTTCGAAATACCTCCTTTCATCCGGCACGCTTGATCAGCGTGCGCGTCTTGATAGACTCATGATAACCATACCACAACTCAGCGACCACCGGCGTCTCATAAGCGTTGCTAGAACCGGCGAACTCTAGGTCGTACTGGCACGTGAAGCTGCCGACGCCGTCGTGGAGACGGATCTTGTACCCTGGAGAGCACGACAAGCGCTGCTTGCCGATACGGATATCGCCGATGTACACGACATCCTTGAAACGGGCGTCGAACTTGCCCGGATAGTAAGGGCTGCAACGCTCCAGGTAGCCAGGGTGGATAACCTCGCCTCCGCCCACGTTGCGCACGGTGAACGTCAAAATCATGCTCTTAGGAGTGGAATCCTGCTTCATGCTCGTGATGGCCACCGGCGCACCCTGGCTCCCGGACCACGAGTACTCCTGAGGACGGCACACCTTGTCACGATCATCATAAGGCGCGGGGTCGATGCACACGCTCGGAGCGGCGTACGTCGAGTAGGCGTAGCAAGAGTCCACCTGGAACGTCGTGTCGAACTCGTCCAACCCCTGAGGCCAGTCATAGATGTGAGCCCTGAAGTTCTGGAACCCATGATCACCACCGGGATGGTAGTGATTGTCCCCCCGGAGGATGCCTGAAACATGGCCGTCACCCTCCACGCCCGTCGTGAAAGGATAACCGTTGTACCGATTGAAATCCAAGGATGACAAGAGTATGACGAGCATGCGGCCGTGGTTGAGAGCGCCCCAATCATTGACCATGTCCCAGCCGATGTCGGTCTGCCACTGTCCATTGTTCATCTGGAAGTTGAGGTCGAGCGGTATTCCGAGGAACTCCTCTATGCCGGACAGCCGGGCGCCCATGTTGCGCTCATCCCGGAACCACCCGCTCACATCGGTTCCTCCGAGGTCGCAATGGAAGTCAAGCCCCAACAAGTTGCTACCGATACCGCCGCCGAAGCTCACCACGCAATCATGGGGGCCGACGACCTGACGGTTAGTACCTTCAACCTCTATGAACTCCGGTGGATAGCCGGAGATGTACGTCGCCCCGATAGTGTCCGAAGCACCCTCGTTACGGAGCTCGACAGAGACATCGAACGAGTTGTCAGGGTCGTCGGGATAATAGAACATCCTCGGCGGAGGGCTGCCAGGCACGAAACGCATCTTCACGCCCTCGCTGCCCCTGTAGAAATCCTCTCTCTTAGGATCCTTGCCCTCCTGGTTCCACACCGTACAACCGCTCAACAGCAGTACGGAAGCCAAGAGGAGGGCTATGAAGAGTCGTCGCATACCCATTCCCTACAGACACCACTATTTAAATCTTATGTTCCTCATCGAGAAGGCTTGAGAAGCTTGAGAGCCCTGTGGGGGCCAGCGACCCCGTCTGCACGTACGCCACGCGCGCAGATATAACGGGTCTCATTAGCCTGCAACTCGCGGATGACACTATCAATAACCTCGGCCTCCAGACGCATCGTGTCACGACGGACCATCTCACCCTCCCGCTCGTTCTCCTCGTACTTGGCGTTGAGCACCTCGCAAGCACCCCTGTCCGACGCGAACTTGTACTGGATGGCATGGCAGCCGCACCGGTCATGGTTCTCCACACTCCCGGGGTCGCGACACGTGATAGTCACACTCCTACGATCGTCAGAGAGTTCCATGTTCACCGGCAACTCGTCCTCGCAAGGGGCTACGCACTTGGACAATTCAGCATCATAATCCAGCGCGTCAGGGCAACGGTCGCACTCATCATTAGGAAGGCACCGCTCAGTGGAGACGCAATAAGCGCACTCCTCACCACCATAAGCCTTGCACGAAGGGTAGTCGCCATCGAAGTCTTCACAAGAGAATTCTGACGTGACCTGTGAGTACTTGCCCAAAGAGTCATCCACCTCGACGTCGACGGACGACTGGACCTTGTACACGTAATCAGCGAACACCTCGAGCACGCTCACATAATTGACATTCCCGGACAACACCTCATCGTCAGGCAACGTGCAGATAGCCTCAGCGCGGTCGTCATGGAACACCGG
>CAZKVR010000001.1:23867-98914 GCA_964556395.1 uncultured Methanosarcinales archaeon | reverse complement strand
CGGCACTCCAAGTCCTTGCCGCCAAGCTTGGCATACAAGCGTACGGACCTGCTCGGGAAGTCATTATCCAAGTCCCGGAAGCACAACTCCTGCTCATCCCACTCCCGCGCACGCACCAACTGACCGTCACCGACGTTCTCAAGATGGATCCTGAAGACAGGTTTCATCTTCGTCTCCACACCCTGCCGTTCCCCGAAGATGTCACCCTCGACATTTACAGGATTCACCCCGGACGGCAAACTCTCAACCTCGACGCGCTTCACCGCGATGGGAGCTCCCTGGTCGTCGAACGACAAGTCCTCGGACTCGCAAGGCTGGACCCTGCCCGCATCGTCGTAAGGGTCGTAATCGACGCAGACATCAGTAGCGAGTTCGGTCTCATAAGGATAACACAAGCTCACCGTCACCGTCGTGTCAGCCCCTATCCTTTGCTGGTGGAGTTCCTTCGCCTCGAGGTAGCCGATCGTGAGAATACGCGACTCCCCTGTCGGCCAGAACGCCGACTTCCCCTCGAAGAACAACCGGTTCCTCATAGAGTCCGCCGCCTGCTTCGAGACCGGATCCTCCGAGAAGTACATCGGGTCAAACATCAAGGAGGCCTGGGCGTACAACTCCTCAGCCTCCTCATAAGGCAAGATGCTGAACGCCCCCTTGTTATGGACATTGATAGTCACAGGATACGTCTGTTTGGGATACACCTTGGTCGGAGGACTGTTAGGATTGAAAGAGAACACGAGACCGTCAGAACCCTCATAGTAATCGACGTCCTTGAGATCCGTCCGCTCACCACAACCCGCCAACAACAAGGCCGCCACCATCACGGCAAGCAACACAACCCTCATTCCACATTCACCCTTATCTGCTTCTCGATGATATAGACGTACTGGGCCTTGGCAGCGAAAGTCTTCATGATCAGATCGTAAGAACCCATGAGCTCGTAAGCGGATCGCCGCTCAGGATCCTCGAGGCCAAGGAAGCACGTCACCGACTCGAACAAGGAGTTTGCATCACCCTCCACGCCGAAAGTGTACCTGTGATACCCCTCGAGCCCCATAGCGCCGGCATCCAATGCACGAGGGCGTTCCTTCTCCCCATTACCGTCCTTCTGGTCGCACTTGTACAGGATGAAAGGCTGCGGGACGAACAACGAGATAGAACGCACGTTCGCGATACGGCCTTCCGACCAACGATTGATAAGACTGGCGCCGAACGGCGGTAAAGTTCGCTCGTAATCGACCTCGTCATCCGCGTCCTCCGCCAAAGGCACCGGGATAGGCTGCTCGTAAGCGGAAGACGACAACCCCAGGTTGACCGGACCGTTCGTGAACACCGCCTTCGGCTTCGAAGGGATGCCGGCTGCCCGCGCAGGGTCGATGTCCTCAGCCCACATGTCCTTGAGGGTATTTTCGGGCGCGAAGTAGAACGGCGCGTACGCCCAAGTCTGGAATGCGAAAGCCCCAACGAAGTACACATCGTAGAAACCCTTGGGCAAGTCCTCCAACGTACAGCTGGCGCTGACGCGCTCCCGCATGCTGATGAGGACCCGGTCATCCTCATCTCCCTGCGTCTCCACCGTACCGTTGTACACACGCCCCTTCCGGTCCTTGGCATAGCAGCGCAGCCGGAGATCAAGCTCCTCCTTGAAGCTCTCGCCCTGGAGGTCAGCCCACACGACGACATCATCACCTGCCCTGAAACGCGACGCGAACGTCCGGATATCGGTGAACCTCACCCCGAGGTCCTGGTCTGTATAAGGGTCCACCTGGCCCATGTAGTTGCGGCCGATACTATCATTCAAGTTGCGGTTGACGAACTTGTTCACATGTTTGGGCATGCCTGCCAATCCGCTCCAGAAATCAGACATGCTACCGCTCATCCGATCCCACAGGTCTGCGAACGTCCTTACCGGATCGACGTTCAAGCCGCCGCCCGCGTCACCCTGCAACTGGGCCAAGCTCCCCGTCACCATGCTCAACAAGGTGACGACGAGTACCGTTATCCAGAAGAACAGCCACACTCGTCGGAGGATGTTGATAACCCTCTCATCAATCGGTGAGAAGACCATGAAGATGAACCACGGCGGGCTCAAGATAAGCAGGAGGTTACCCCAGAAGTTCTCGCTGATGAACTCAGACACCACTCCGAGCTTACCCAACAAGAGCGGCAAGAAGAACGCTATAAGGCTCACGAGGAAGTACAACCCTATCCTCCCTGACTTGTACGCCTCGAAAGCCCCTTCGTTATCAAGTAGCAGAGGCGCGAGGAAGAAACAGACGATACTGTACGCCACACCCATAACCACGCTCATATACCCGCTGCTGTCACCGCCGTAGCGAGTGAAGATGTCGATGAGATGCAACCCAACGACGACTACCAGGAACAAGACGACCTTCCAGTCAGCCTTGCTATGGACTCCGCCGTCAGTGAAACCGCTGCCGAAATCGTCAGCTATAACGCATCAACCCGATACCTCTTTTAGCATTCTCAAGCGAGGAGGGAGTATAAAAAGGTATCTGTTCAGTCCCGCGCCAGCCTCACACGGAGGGATGTGATATCCATCGTCGTGTCAGGCCTGATCTTGATGCTGTTCGTGCCCGGCACGACGTAATCAGAAATATCCTTTGACCACGAAGAGCTATAAGTCACCAACCCCATTTCTCGGCCGTTCACCAACAAGGTGGCTGACTTGTGCTCATCACCCGGGAAGCGGAACGACATCCGGACCTTATACCTGTCATCCAGCTTGTCAAGGCCGTCATTCTCATCCTCCGCGTCGTAGGAGAGGCGCTTACCATCCTCATCGTAATACCTCGACGGACAAGCGGACCGCTCGTCATACTCGACGCCCTGCTTGCACACGGCAGAAAGCGGCTTGCCGACCGGGTAGTCGTCGCACCAATACGCGTCATCCAATTCAAAGCAGCAATCCTTGTCGAGGTAGCGGGAACAACCGCTAGGACACTCGCCATCCTTGTCATCGCCGCACAAACCCTCGCACGCCTCGGGAGGCCTACCATAATAATCCTCATAACCCGAATCGCAACGGCCGCACGTGCTCTCAGACACGTAGGACACGCACCGGTCGTCGAGCTGGGACGTCTCGAGGTCGCACCAGTAATTGTCACCGTGCTCGAAGCAGCAATCCTTATCCTGATCCTCATCGCAACCGCTCGGGCAGACGCCGTCGACGTCGCCGCACCGCTCGCCATGCTCCCCTCCCTGTTTGAAGTGGTCGTCATCGACGTCGAAATAATAGACGGGGTGGACGGGGTCCTTGAGGAAAGTCTTCACCACCATGTTGCTGAAGATGTAGGAGCCCTGCTCGGCCTCGAACTCGACCTCGTTCTCGCCCTCATACAGGTTTCTCTCGTCGAGCTCCACCTTGTTCAACATCCCGCAATCACCATAACCTTCGAAGACGCGGCGACGGTTCACACGGATAGAAAGCTCACCCGCACTCTCGGGCTCGCAGTCAGCATAGAACTTGAGCAACGCCCGATCCAGATTGGAGGCTTCCTCCTCACCGAGAGAGAACACCTGCCTGCTCTCGGCGCCGGAAAGATCCTTCACGTTACCTGTGATCTGGAAGGTGCGCAACTGGAACTCATTCATACGCCAGAAAGCCCACCCTGGCGAAGATACGCCGACGGTGAGTATGTTGTTGCGCTCGATAAGATCCGAAGGCAGCGAGACGTGCTCACTCACGCCAGACTCCAGGTCTGCGTCGAGGACGCGGTGGCCGTTCAGGAGTATGATAAGCCTGCCGGAGGCCCGGTCACCGACGTTGAACGAGAGCTTCACATCAGACGTCAACTCCTCGTCAACCCTGAAAGAGACGTTGCGAACCAAGGCGTCGAACACCGACGATTTGACATAGAGGGAGTCGACCTCCTTCAACACCGTCCCCTCCACCTTGGTGCTCAACCGGAAGGAAGGCAGCGGGTGCTCTTCCTCCTGGCTGCTCAAATGGTCGACGTGCCCAACATTAGCATCCAGAAGCAAAGAGGACGAGGGCGTCGTAGGGCTACCCGTACCTCCGGTCCCGCCAGAGCCAGTCTCACCCAACAGCTCGGCCCGGTCCTGCGGCGGTAGGAACAGGATGTACATGACGATGAGCGCGGTGATAGCGATGAGGAGGATGGCGGAGTTGTTCGCATTCAACGACGCAAGGCCCTTCTTACGGCGAGTCATAGCCCTCTCACCGGCGCAGACCTATATAAAAGTTATGCTTTTCAGAAGCCCTCGCGCCGCTCCAGAAGCGTCGGCGTGAGGATGTAACCTTCTTTCAGGTTTCCGAGGACGGCGCACCTGCCAGGATACTTCCACGCATAGTACGCGACGTACGCGCAGAAGCAAGCGTCGAGCCGGCCCCCTAAGTCTTCCAGTTCCCTACCTTCCAATCCTTTCAAGTCAGTCTTGACCAGATCCTTCGGGAAGCTCGCGTCAAGAAGCCTCCGCAACAACCGCCGGTACTCTTCCAAGGCGTCCCGCCGCTCATCGTACGAACGGCCTTTCCGAGCATTGTACTTCAACGTCCTGTCGAGCCTGAACATGGAAACCAACGCCGCGTGAGGGTAGACCTCGAAACACTTCCTCGAACGCTCCAACGGCTTCCAGTCAGGCCTGTGACTGATATCCAACTCTCCGAGAACCTTCACGAGCACCTCGCCCCGCACCTCGCCATCCTCTGACAGCGAACGCCTGTTGGCCGGGCGAGGAGAGACGTCGAACTGTCCGAAGACCATTCGCACCAGCTCTTCAGCCTTACGCTCCCCGGAACTGTTAGGCACCACCAAAGGAGTATCGATAGCTATAAAGACCGGCTGGTCTGGCTTCACGGCACGCCGAACCACATCGACGATGTCGTCGATCGACGTCACGGACCTGACGTCGATGGAGTGCAGTCCGAGCTCGTCACCCTCCATCACCGCCACGCCGGACGTGTTCTTCGAAGACCAGGACAAGTCGACGCCTATGAAACGCACCCCATCACCTCCGAAGCCTCAACGCTTCCTTGACCTCGTCGAGGAACACCTGGACGTCAGAAAGCGAGTTGTACAGGTACGCCGACGCCCGCGCAGTACCTTGCAAGCCGTGCTTGTCGAACCAGGAATGCACGCAATGGGTGCCGGAGCGTATCATCACGTCACGAGCGCCGGAGAGCATCATCGCCACGTCATGCGAACTCATCCCTTCGACGGTGAAGCTCGCGATGCCGCCACGCTTCCCAGGATCCTCCGGACCGATGATGTCGACGCCTTCCATCCCATCCAGCCCTTCCGTCATAGCCTCGTTCAACCCCCTTTCATGGCGCTCGACATCACCCAATCCGACCCTCTTGAGATACGACGAGGCCTCACCAAGCCCTATGATACCCGCGTAGTGCTGCAAGCCGGCCTCGAACCGGTGGGGCAAGCCCTCCCACGTCGCATCCTGATAGGTGGCGTCCTCGACGGTCTCACCACCCACGTCGTTGACGTCCAATGATAACAACTCCTCCTCGGGCCCGTACAGCACGCCCGTCCCGGAAGGACCGAGCATCTTGTGGCCTGAGAACGCGACGAAATCAGCCTTGAGCTGCCGCACGTCGAGCTCCTTGTGAGGTGCGGACTGGGCCGCATCGAGGAACACCTTAGCACCGTGCAGATGGGATTCCTTCACCACGTCCCTCGCAGGGATGGTGGCGCCGTCCAGGTTGGACATGTGGCCCAACGCCACCATACTGACGTCGCCATCATGCTCCTCCAGCTTCTGCCTGAAATTGTCCATGGAGAAAGAGTTGTCATCAGCCGAGTCCACCACGTCGAGCTTCAAACCCTGCTTCCTGGCGGCCACCTGCCACGGCAAGAGATTGCTGTTATGCTCCTTGTCAGACACGAGGATGACATCGCCCTTCTGGAAAGGGAACGACCGTGCGACGAGGTTGACCCCGGCCGTGGTGTTATGCCGGAACAACACCTCACGCTCGCGCTTCGCATTGATGAACCTCTTCAGAGAGACGCGCGCCTTGTGAACCTCGTCATCAACCCTCTGGCTGAGGCGATGGACCGACCGGCCGCCGCAGGCGGGGTACTCCTCATAGTACTCACGCACCTTGTCGACGACCTGGCGCGGCCTGAGCGTCACGCAAGCGTTGTCCAAATACACGGGAGGCTTCTTCCGCTGCAGGATCGGGAAGTCCTGCCTCACCCGCTCCACGTCGAGACCCATGAATCCTGAGGAAGAATGGTGGCTTAAATATGTTGTGGAATTCATCCGGAGAGGTCCTGGTCGGTCAAGGCGTACCATGATTCCAAAGACTTCACCAGCCTGGCAGGGCACTCCTCGACGGGACCCTCTTCGAGGAATGTCTTCAACGCATTCCTCTTCGCCTCGCCGAAGAACAACACCACGGCGGCGCCTGCCTCCTCCAACAAAGACCTGGAGGACGTCATCCTACACGGAGGAGCCTTGGGCGAGTCATCCATCGTGACGAACAACCCCTTGTCGGAGACGGAATGATGCTCGGGGTAGAGCCCGCCGACGTGGCCGTCCTCGCCAGCGCTCAGCAACACGACGTCGAAAGAGCCGCCGAACCCCTCCAACTCCTCTTCATACGACCTGACGCCAGCGTCAGCAGCGTCAGGGTCATACCTGAACGGATGGAAGTTCTCCTCAGGGATGCCCTCACACGCCAAGTGCTCCTCGACCAAGCGAAAATTAGACTCGTCATCGCCGAGCGGGACCAACCGCTCATCAACCATGAACACGTGAACCCTATCCCAAGGCAAGGGCTCGTCACGCAAACGCTCGAAAACCTTAGCGACGCTCCGGCCGCCAGGGACGGCCAACACCACATAGTCCTGCTCGTCCAACAACTCCTGCATGACGTCAGCGAGAATCCAGGCGGCCTTCTCCACCAACTCCTCACGAGAACCCTTCACGATCATGGCAGCCACGTCTCAAATTTTCCTCTGGACTATTGCTTATAAACCTATCGTTTCCCGCTTCTGCCTTTCCCAGACCTCTTTTTCTCATCGATTACGTAATCAACCCTCATCGCTTTCATTTTCGTCAAATATAACAAGCCTTCACATCAACCACAAAAGCTATGAACTCCTTGTCTCGGATAGGTGTGACGTCATTCACATTGAAATCTCTCATACCTGCTTTAACTTCCTCCAAGGGCACCATTTGCAGGCGAGCGAGCAGTAACAAGTATTCTAATTTGATCAGAACATCATCATTGATGATCTTACCTGCAAGACTCGTGTGGGCTTTCGCGAGGAACATGAGCTGACGACGACTGGTGTTCGTGTCGTCTAAGATTCTCTTCTGGAGAGCCGGTTTTATCCGGCAGCTGAATCTTGTCCTCTGCAGTTTGTTGAGGAAACGAATCTCTTTCCTCTTGTTCGCGCTGAAAAGGTTGATTTTCCAACACTTGTGATAATTTTCCCAGCTCGTCATACGGATAATAAGACTACTGCCTGAAACCGTTTGGTTATGCTTTATACCTTCCATATGTAACGCCTTCTTGAGAAGACAAGCGAGATTCTTTTCGTGGGAACCGAGACAAAACTGTATTGAGACGATGTAGTTCCTCTTATCGTTAATTCCGACGTTCCCTTCAGCAGCGAACAGACCTCTCAAGAATCCCCTGCGCAACGTCTTTTCCTTGAGAAAATCACCGTTCATGAGTTCGCTGATTAAATTTCCGAATATCCTCCTGAAGATTGTGCTGCTCAACTGTATCTCACAGGAAGGTCTTCTTGTTCTGCTTGTCTCGTGAAGTTTCAGCTTTTCGACAGGCACTCCCAATGTTGCTGCCCATTCTTCAAGCAATCCTTCTTCGTATTCTTTGCATCTGATGGTTATGGTGAAATGCTCCAAACCTATTAAGAATCTTTCCCTGTAGAACTTGAGAACCCTTACTATCATCTCCGAATCAATAGAGCTGAACCCCACATGTCGGATATCGGCGCTTAATTTCCCATCCCCAAGAATCATCCCGACTGCTACCATGAACTCTTCTTCAATCTTTAGCCTAGCAGGAATAATCATCGGTTTTGGAGAGTTGCCCCTCCCCTTGTTCTCGTATGATATCTCGATAAGACGTCCTTGTAATCGCCGAACAGACCAGCCTTCCGGCACTAATACGCTCACATCGACTCCCGCCATGATCCTGATGGATAAGAAACAGGCTAATCGTTATAAGCTTGTTCACCATACTTGTCCAGTGACATTTTCCGGACAAGATGGAAATTTTACGGCAACCAGGATTTAGGGTTTTTCATCTTCTCAGGGAGATACGTGTCGATAACGTAGTTCAAGCCCCACTTCGCCAAAGCCTGCTGCTCAGCCCTCACTCCATTCTTTATCATGAGCTTAATCGCTTCTTGCCACTCCTTATGCTGGTGCACGAAAGGATCGCTCTTGAGAGCATCTTTCGCTCGCTTAATATCCACTTCCTTGAGAGGGTGTGAAGGGAGCTTGTACTCAGTCACATCCTGCGGCGTGATGCCGATGTACTTCGCGTTAGGAACACAGAAAAACTCGTTCACGTGAGCCGAGTTTCCAGACCCCACCTTAAGCGTACGATAGATATTCATATGTCCGTAAGGATCGTTATCGGTAAAGACGTACACCGGCAATGACAGGTCGAACGACAGCTTCCGTATGAAACGCCTCGTAGCCCGGGACGGGACGCCCTTGAGAGAGACCAGGATGCAGTTGTCCTTCTGATAATACTTGTGCTTGACCAGGCGCTGGAACATACCGGCCGTCTCCACCGCCAGGATGAACTTGGCGTCGGTCTCGAACCGGAAGTGCTCGACGTTGGAAGGGATGTTGTAAGCCCCGGAGGCGAACTGGGTGCAATCAACCCTGACATCCTTCCCCGTCTCAGGGTCCTGGTCGATGATGACGAGCTTGCCGGCGACGGCGCCGCCGTCCTCCTCTGGGATGAAACCGAGCTGCTCGCGCTGGACGCGCAGCATGGCCTCGATGTCATCCATCACCGTGTCGGACTCGGGCTGCTCGGCGAACTTCGCATCACCCCAGTTCTTCGAGACGTAATACGCCTCCCTCTTCGTCATGATGTCATCGGTCTCGATGACCTTGCGCGCCTCATTCATCAACAGCATCGTCTGGGCGAACGACTTCACGGTCGTCGCGGCCAAGGTCCGCTTCTTCATAGAACCGCCGAGCTCGAAGAACCCATCCTGCTTGTTGTAGAGGATGTTAGTCAAGGAACGGACGGGCGTGGCGATGACAGGCTTCTTCTTAGACTTGATGGCCTCATACAAGACGCGAGCGTGCTTGGATATCTGCTCGAGCACGTGATCCTTCTCCTTGGCAGACACCATCACTCATCACCCTCCTCGACAGCTTCCTCCTTGCCGATCCTAGCCAACTCCTCATCATACTCGGTGTTCTTGCTCGGGTCGAACTCGAGCGTGTCCACCTTGCCGCGCTGGTCCTCCAACAAGCCCTTCAGCTCATCCTCCAACAAGCCCTTCTCATTGTCGGACAAATCCAATATCTCTTTCAACGCGCCTGCGAAGTGCGGGATGTACTTCTCGATGTACGACCGCTTCTTCATCTCATCACGGACCCGGCGCTTCTTGGCAGTGTACTTGCCCAACTTGCGGCCGATGTCCTGGAGCGCCAGTCGTATTTCTTTCATTATTTCGGGGTAGTGTGCCAATGCCTCCTTCGCCTCGGACGTGAACGGCACCCAGCCGGACGCCATGTGGACCAGTATAGTCGCAGGCCCCTGAGGCAGATTGCTGCCCGACTGCTGGAGGCCGTAAGGCTTCCACGACGTATTCGCGATGCTCTCCGTCGTCGCGCACGCGCCCTGCTGGTACAGCAAAGGGACCTTGTTGGCGAACCGCATAAGCCTGACGGTCTTGTCGCCGGGCTGGTTGCCGCCGTACGCGATGGCGGCCTCGATGACGAACGGGTTGCCACGATAGACCGCAGGGGGCCTCGTGCACGCCGCGTAGAACTCAGCGTTGATCTCCTTCTTCAAACCCTTGACGAGCTTTTCCTCGCCGATAGGGCTGATGCAATCAGTCGGCGGCATCATCAGCTTTGTCTCACGGATGCCCCTGATGAGCGCCTCAGCCTCGTCACGCGAAACCTGCTTCGGCTTCTTCTTAGGAATGAGACGGGCGTTCTCCAATATCTCGTCAGCAGCCTTATCGCCGACGCGGGAGAAGTCCTCCCTCAGGAACTGCTTCACCGTACGAGCCTTCGTCCACTGGAGCATCTTCATCAGCATGCCCAGCTCGACGCCATACGGGTGGGGCTTGACCTCCTTCGGCATCTCAGGCAACTCCTCGATAGCCCTCGGGAAGATGAACTGCTCCGCCTTAGGATTCATATAGATGATAGTGACGTGAGGGTTGATGACGGCCGTCTCCTTCAAGTACTCATCCACTGACTGCTGGCCTTTCTGGAACGTCGCCTCCAAGTCGATCTGGATTCGCGTACCATGATCCTTCCCGGACCACTGCTTCTCCTCATCCAACAATATCTCAGGCTCGTTCTTCTGCGTGTTGAGCTTGAGCTCATAATAGTGGGCGGGCTGCTCAGGGTCTATCTTCGACGTGATCTTGGCAGCCCTGCCCGTGGTGAGCTGGCCGTACATCACGCTCGCCGAGATGCCGATGCCCTGCTGGCCGCGGCTATTATGGCAGGAGATGCCGCCGACGCCGCCGACGAAGTTCTCACCACCGGGGACTGAGAGGTCGTACACCCACTCCTCACTCTCATCATGGACCCTGGAGCTGGTGACTTCTAGCAATGTCAGGTCCGACTGGGCGAAACGGAGCAACCCTTGCAGCCTTCCCTGTACCAGCGCTCCCTTGCCGGTGAGCATGAACGAGTCGCCAGCGCGCACGAGGACGCCCTGCTCCACGAGGTGTCGGAGTTTGTAACCAGGCTTCCGAGACTCCATGAGTGCTCCCAACTCGTCAGCGTCATAAGAGAAGCCTTCCTCCACCCCCGAAAATAACCCTTTGTAAGCCTCCGCGTGTTCCTCAGTTGATCCGAGGCCGTTGGCTGACAACCACTTCCTGACGAACTGGCCTGTCAACGACGCCTTCGTACTCACATCTGAGAAGAACTCGCCATCTCCCAAGTTACTCCCATAGACTGATGTGGCATAGGCAGGCCTCCTCGTCCGTCCGAGCGTTCCGCCAGGCTTCTCATACTTGGCCGCATGCACGCCCTGCATCAGCCAGAGGTAGTTGAGTTCGTCAGCGAGCCTTTCACTCACCGTAGAGTGCATCAGCGCGTTACGCCCTGGTACGCGGTGGCCGTCTCCTAGGTAAAGGTGGTCGATGAACGCCTGCCGAAGCTCGCGTGAGGATGAGAAGACGAACCGCGGCACACGCTTGTTCTCAGCCCTGTGGCCGCACCATTGCTTCAGCAACACGCTGAGGATGCCGCCGAACAGCTTGACGCGGAGAGAGTTCTTTCCCGGCCGGTCCTCCAGCGTCACGCTCAACCCATACTCGAGGGCGAACGACTGGACCTTCGCGACGAGCTCCTTCTCATCACGGCCGAACGTGAGGCCGACTTGCCTCCTGTCCGTATGCCCTTCCGCTACGAAGAGTCCGAGGAATTCCATCAAGGATTTGGTGAGGGGCCACACCACTGGCACCTCGTAAGGCTTGCCGTGGTGGTAGCTCCGCAGCTTCGCACCCTCGAAGAAACCTTCACCGAGGAGTCCTGACAGCCGTTTTGCCAGCCATGCGGGGATGAAACCCTTGGATGCGTATTGCTTGTAGGAATCGTCGAGGACCTCGACCGTTTCACCATTGACGTCGAAACGGTAGTACTTGCGGGACTTGCCTTCCCCTTTCTTCTTATGGGTGACGGTCGCGTGGCCGAAGAGGTCCCTGATGGCTTTCCTGTCGCCATAGACATACCACCAATGTTTGTCGAGCACATCTTGCGACAGCTCATCGAGTACGTTGACACGGTCCTTCAGCTCCGGCTCGGGTAGCCGCTTGGGCGCGATGACAACGCTACCCTTTTCCAAGTCGCGCGCCGCCACCTCCTTGACTTCCATCGTTTCAGGGTCGAGCGTGAAGAGGCTGTGGCAGCCAGTGACCTTGATGGACTTACCGTACCTCGTCTTGAGCTCGACTATCTCGTTCGCCCGCTTGTGCTTTATGACATGGGACACCGGTCTGAACTGGTACTCGTGCTTCTGCCAGTCGAAGCAAGGCACACGCCACCTCTCTTTTGTGATGTCGACCTCGCCCTCACCTGCACAGAAGCTATCGACAAGACTGCCGATGGGCTCTAGCGTCACCTCGCCGTCCTTCTCTACCATCACGAGCTGGTCTGCAGTCAACGATTGTTTCAACGAGTGGAACTTGCTGCCATACAACAATTTCGCGAAGATCTTAGGGATCTGCTTCCGCACGATGCCGGGGCCGTTGTCCTCGACGACGATGCGGTACCGGTCGTTACCCATCTCAGAAATCTCTACCTGTATCTCGGGGAGGATGCCGGCCTCCTCGCACGCGTCGAGCGAGTTGTCCACCGCCTCCTTCACCGTCGTTAGGAGGGACTTCCGCTTGTTATCGAACCCCAAGAGGTGCCGGTTCTTCTCGAAGAACTCCGCCACCGAGATTTCGCGCTGCTTGGCACCCATCTCCTCAGCCTTGTTAGACTTCTTCGGAGCCTGCTTCGTAGCGGGCTTCTTTGATTCGTAGGATGAGAGTGTGCCGTCGTGACCTTCCTGTGCCATGCAACGAGCAAGCGACGGCCATCGTTTAATAAACTTTTCCCTGGCCTTGTTTGCAGGAAATCTCGCTCTCGTGTATACCTCTGACTCCTGAATGTCTCTTGCAAAGACTATTTTTTTTATAAACAAAATTATGGGTTGTCACTGACAGCACCAACGCCTGACCCTCATGCTCAACCTCTTTCTAACAAGCCATCCTGACCGCAAAACATAAAAACCCATACGCGTGGAAAGAGGCTATGGCCAACCGGCAGCTCGTCCAATACATCAAGGAGCAGCTCAACCACAAGATGAGTCCCGAACGGCTCCGCAACGTGCTCCTCCAACAAGGATGGGCCGGACCGGACATCGAGGCCGCCATGGAAGAGGCCCGGGTGGAGACCCAGAAAGCCGACCGGCGACGGCACCACACCAACCACGTCGGCCTCGCCATCTCAGGCATCGTCGTCCTCATACTCATCGCGGCGCTCCTCATCATCGTGTTCGACCAGGACGGCTCGGACACCGACCCCGCCCCGCAGCAGCCGGTCAACCCGGAAACCTCAGAGCCATCCCTCAGCGGGTGGAAGGTCTGCTCGCACGAGGACGACAGCATGGCCAAGCACAACTGCTACTACGACCTGAATTCCCAGAACTTGGAGTTCGACTGCGACCAGATAAGCGACGAGACCGAACGGGACTACTGCTACCGTGCCAAGGAAGACGTCCTCCTCGAACGATACCAAGGAGTCCAGGCCTAGAGCAAGGCGCCCTCTTCACGACGGACCTTCTTAGCGCTCTTCTCGAGCCACTTATAGACGGACGCGTGCGTACTCCCCTCGAGCAAAGCCTCGACCGCCCGGCGCGCCAGCATGGCCCGCTCCGTCGTGCCGATGATGCCGATAGTCTTGCCGTACACGACGATGAACGTCTCGGTGACCCGCTCGATGGTCGTCCGGGCCTTGCCGTCAGCCCCGATCACCCTGCCTCTGAGCCTGACGAGGTGGTTCTTCTCCTTGCCGCCGTACTCCGCGATGTCAACCACTTCCAAGACGTGGTCCTGCTTGAGCAAGAGCTGTGCGAACTCGGGGTTGAACCCCCGTCCGATGGCCTTGACGACGCCGCGCAAGGCGAACAATGCGAGAGAGTCCTTGCCCTGGAGCTTGACGTCGCCCTCCTTGGAATCCACGATGATACGCGTCCTCGTCTGGGCCTCCAGCTCCTTCTTCGTACGCCCCTTCGGGCCGATGAGGACCGCAACTCTATCTTTAGGGACCTTCAGGTCATAAGAGAACTCGGGCATCTCAGGCTCCTCGTCCGGAGCCCGCTTGTCCGCGTCATCCGCGGGGGGAGGCGATGAGGTCATAGGAGGACGGGTTGAACCGACATTTAAATACTTATTCCCGTGTCAAGGAGGACAAGACCTCATCCCGGTCGCGGAACACGCCGAGGCGTCCGAAATGGTTGAGGACGTTATCCACGTCCCGTTCGAGCAGCTCGCGCCAGTTAGGACTCCCAGTCGTCGTCCCCTGGGAGAAGTCGATGAACACCGGTTGCCCGTCGTGGTTGAGGATGTTGAACGCCGACAGGTCGCCATGCACCATGCCTTCCTTCAAGAGAGCCCTCACCATCTTCAACACCTCATCGAGGAACGCCTCCGGATCCTCGGGTGGGGCGTCCTTCAACTCGGGAGCCGGCTCGTCATCGCCGATGAGCTCGGTCACCAGGACGTTGTTCATCACCGCCAACGGCGTCGGGACGCGGATCGCCTCCCTCGCCTTGAGCAAGTTGCGGTACTCGCGCTGCACCCATGAGAAGATGATCTTCCGGCGCTGACCCTTCAAGTCCTCGAACCGCTCGTCCTGGGAGAGGTACTGGAACATCTTGTTGAAGTTACAGTTCTCCAAACGATAGATCTTCACGATGACCAAGCCGCCGTCAGCCGTGTCGGCGAGGAAGACGTTAGCCTCCTTGCCCATCTTGTACGCGCTCTTCAAATCCTTGAAATACCTCTGTGTGGACAGCCGGAAGAGGGTGCGGTTGGTGAACTCATCAAAGACGTTACCGTACACCTTCCAAGCTTCCCGGGACTTGCGACGAGCCATACCCGACGAGAAAAGCGTCGTGGACTCTTAAATGTTCCTTTTCAGGAACCATCACTTTAATAAAGGCCGGGCGTCCACACACCAACCATGGCGGCACAAGGAGACCTCATGGCCTGGATCGCCCGCAAAGGCTTCGTCTGGGGGCCGAGCCCTGAACTCTACGGCGGGCTGGCAGGATTCTACGAGTACGCCCCCCTGGGGAAGCTGTTGAAGAATAACGTGGAGCGCGTTATAAGAGAGACGTTCGTCAGGCACGGCCTGTGGGAAGTGGAATGCCCCATCGTCACGCCCCGCAAGGTGTGGGAAGCCTCAGGACACCTCGCAGGCTTCACAGACCCCCTCATCAAGGATGAGAAGGGCAACGTCTACCGCGCGGACAACCTCATCAAGGAACAGCTCGGGAAAGACACGGTCACCCTGGACGGCAAGGCCGTCACCCTTGAAGCGGCCACGCCGGAACAGCTCATCGCAGTCATCCAAGCAGAAGGCATAACCTCGCCGCAAGGCAAGAAACTCGTACCCGAGATAAAACAGCACAACCTCATGCTCCAGACCACCGTCGGCCTCGACACCGAAGCCTACAACCGGCCGGAAACCGCCACCACCACCTACCTCCCGTTCAACCGCTACCTATCCTTCTTCCGAGACAAGCTCCCGTTCGGAGTCTTCCAGATCGGCAAGGCGTACCGGAACGAGATCTCGCCACGGCAGCACGTGCTGCGCCAGCGCGAGTTCACCCAGGCCGAAGGCCAGCTCTTCATCTTCAAGGACCAGAAACAACCCTACGAACCTTTCCAAGAGGTGAAAGACGAGGAAGCCACGTTCATACCCGCCACGGGCGAGGAAGCTGTGATGACATTCGGACAGGCCCACGAGAAAGGACTGTTCAAGTCCGAAGCCTACGGGTGGACCATCCGCCTCGCCTACCGGCTGTTCAGGAACATGGGCATACCCGCCGAACGCCTGAGGCTGCGGCAGCACGCCGAGGACGAGAAAGCCTTCTACGCCGACGACGCATGGGACGTCGAGATCAAACTGGACGAATTCGGATGGTTCGAGACGTGCGGCGTCCACGACCGCACCACCTACGACCTCGACCAGCACGCCAAGCACAGCGGCGAGCAGCTCGAAGCCCGGAACCCCGCCACCGGGGAGAAGGAGACCCCCCACGTGCTGGAGATAGCATTCGGCACGGACAGGCCGGTCTTCGCGCTCATGGACGTGTTCTACAAGTACGACGAGGAGAAGCAACAGGACACGTTCCGCATACCCGCAGCCATGGCGCCCATCCAAGCGGCGGTGTTCCCCCTCATCAACAAGAAAGGACTCCCGGAGATAGCCAAGGAAGTCCACGCAGAGCTCCAAACCGCAGGCCTCGTCGCCACGTACGACGCCGGCGGCAGCGTGGGGCGGCGGTACGCCCGGATGGACGAGGTGGGAACCCCCTACTGCATCACCGTCGACTTCGACACGAAAGAGAAGGACGACACCGTCACCGTACGGGACCGGGACAGCACGCGACAAGCAAGAATACCGCGCAAAGACGTGGTCAAGTTCATCAAAGGGCTCCTCCAAGGAGAGGAGTTCCCGCAATAGAGGTGTTATGAGTGAAGATAGCAGACCTGAAAGTACGCCAGAGCGGCGTGAACATCGACGAAGCTGAAGTCACTGAGAAGACGCCCGTCAGGGAGTTCCAGAAGTTCGGCCGCGCAGGACGCGTATGCAACGTCGTCATAAAAGACGACAGCGGCTCAGTACAGCTCACCCTCTGGAACGAGGACGTCGACAAGTACGACGTCGGCGACAAAGTGAAGATAACCGACGGCTTCGTAGGCGAATGGCAAGGCGAGAAGCAAGTCACCGCCGGGAAGAAAGGGACGATTGAGAAGCTATGAGAGGATGGCGTGAAGCCTCCTATTCTTTTCTTCATTCTCAATGCCTATGTGGCGGGCGAACCTGAGGAGGGACTCCTTCCTCTTCACCTTCAGGTGCACGCCTCTTGTTATCCTACCATCCTTCCTTACTGATATCCCCTTCACAAAAGGATTTGTAGTTGTGATATCGAAATGACGTTCCAACCCTGCCTTGATATCCTCGAAGAACCGCTGGTTGTGCGCTATCAACCCTTCCGACTTGTACATGTCCATATCAATGTACCTCCCTTGCAAGTCGATGCAACCCTCACAGCTCACGAACCGGTTCATGAACCGTCCGAAGAACACCTTGTCATCACGTATCCAAGCGGGGATACGGAATGGTATGAACACCTTGGCACCGGCTGGTACACCCGCTAACAAGAGTGTCCTCCCCAGCGGCCTGCAGTTCACCCCTATGTTATACGTCCCATACGTGTTCGTCACGTTACGCCTGATGAGTCCTCTTACGCCGAACATTGAAATAACTTCTCTGTTGAAGCGTTGCAACTCCTTCACATGCTTGGCAGTATAATCTATACGCAACTTCTCTGCCTGCAGGTGGCCGTCACACATGAGGTCTGCCACGAGACCTGCCAGCCGGTCGCTGCTGTAGAGAGGGAACCACCACTTATGCTGAGCAAAGGCCTTGATGCCATGGTACTCTGAAGTATACGTTTCTAGTACGTCTTTATACCGCAGGAGAAGAGCTGGTTTCACCCTCGCAAGAGAACGCTTTTTTATAAATGGATTGCGGCTGCACTTGACCAGTGCTCTGCCGAAAGTAATTTAAATAGTAGGCGGGTGCTCTTTGGCAGTCTGAGTGCTTTTGGGGACTGTCTCAGCGACCCTCGCTGTGACGGCCAAAAACGTAGCTCAGACTGGGACGTCCAGTCGGGACCATTCCGAGGACGCAGCAAAGAGCGCCAGACTGAAGATCTGGAAGTCCCGGGTTCAAATCCCGGCGTCCCCATATTTTTTTTCTTATTATCACTTCTTCGTCGCCTTGTACGCGAACAGCATGCCGAAGAACCCCAGGGCCACGAACGCCCATGCGGTGCTCTCCAATATCTCGGCTGACTCTGCCGCGAATATCAGCACGACCGCCACGACGGCGAGGTAGATGCCGCCGAGCGACGCTGCGATGCTGACGAAAGGGTTCTTCTCCTCGCACTTGCACTCTTGCCTGTTCGGCTTCTTGTTCTCCTTCTTGGTCATCCTAGTTTTACCCTCCTCTATATTCCCATCGTCGGTCCCACACTCTCCACGATGCTGCCCGCGATCATGCTGAACAGGAGCATGACGACGAACGCGATAGCCACGTAGGTGATCGTACTGCCGATCATGTTCTTACCTAACATGTAACGCTCGTTCAGCTTGTCAGAACCGTTCTGGATGCCGTTGACGAGGATGGTGAGGATGTACACGAGCTGGACGACGTACAACCCCACGATGATCTGGAAGTAGAACGTCGGCACGCCGCTCGTGAACGAATCGATGAGTCCCGCTCCCGCCCCGAGATTGCTCGTCGCCCCGCCGCCGGACGTGATGTCCTCCAGGCGGGAGGTGAGCGTCCCCAAGATCTGGGTGATCATGCTCGTGATGCCGATGACGATACCCGAGATGGCAGGCGTGAGGAACTTTATCTGCGACACCATGCTGCTGATGACATCCGCCATGAGGTCCCTGAGACGTTCATCCACACGGTGCATCTGCTTGATGTACTCCGCCACGTTGATCAACGCCTGCGACGCCACGAGAGGCCCTTTCTTGCTCGACTCCACCAACACCTTCATGCTGCTCTCGATCAGGTTTGACGGGTAGTGGACGAGCGCACCATGTTCCTTGTCGAAGATAGCCTTTTCCACTCCCATGCCGCCCTTCTGGATGTTGATGCTCACCAATTCGAAGAACTTGCCGGAGACGGTGCCTTCCATCACCTGCGCCACCTTCTGGAACGCGATCTCGGCCGGGAAGCCGTCGCCTAGGCGGTTGCCGAGCTGGAACAACGCGGCCGCGAACTCCTTCTCGAGCTTGCGGGCGCGGTTGCGGATCTTGATGACGTTCTTGCTGCGAAGCCTGTGCCACAGGCCGGGGGCGAGCCCGAACGCCAAGGTGACGAACAGGCTCAGGATGGAAGCCCCCAGTCCGAAAGGTCCTATCCGCTTGTCAGTCGCCACCGCCCCCCCACCGGAGTCCTCCATCTGCGGCTTCCGGTAGTCGAGGAGCGAGAACTTGATAGAATTAGGGTCGTCCACGTCACAACGGGACTGCAACCCTCCCTGGTCACTATACACCACGTCGGCGCACTGGCCGCCAGCAGTCCATATCAGCAATGGCGATACGCCTATGAGGAAGAGGACTCCGAAGACCAACACGGACACTATGAGTGGGTTGAGCCGTATCTCATCACCGCCCACCTTGATGATGATGGACTTGTACTTCTTGAAAGAGGGGTTCTGCTCCGTGATGTCAGCCTGTCCGTAGCCAGTCGGCCTCGTGGAGAGGATCCGCTTGCCCAAGTAGTACACGCTGATAGGGAGGACGAGGTTGTAGAGGACGAAGAGGTGGTACCACCGGACGTTGCCCATGAAGCTCACCACCAACGGCAGGATGACGAGGCCGAGGATGGGAAGGATGATACCCATCATGTGAAGCGTGGTGAGAGGAGACTTCAGATTATGCGCGTAGTGCATCATCTTCTCGTACGTCTCATCCAACATCACCTTCAAAGCCTTGTCCAACGCGTCCACGCGTCGGGTCTCTGACGACTCGTACAACGACGACTCGATGAGGTGTATCGCCTCGATGAACTCCATGTTCCACTCGCGCCACTGGTTGAGGTATGAGTCCAAGGACTCCTTGATGGAGTTGTACTTCTCCGTCTCGATGTTCCAGATGACTTTCTTCAAGTCCAAGGAAAGAGGCGGCGAGAGGTGCTCCGCCGCGAAGTCGATGGCGAGCTCTAGGTTAGAAGTGTGGCGCATGTACGTGACGATGTAGAACACGCACAACACCATCTGGTTCGACGCCTTCATCCGCATGTTGCTGGCGAGGAAGAACACGAGCTTCTGCAACGGCACCATCACCGCCAAGGCTGCGATCAGACCGAACATGACGAAGAACAGGCTGGAATACTCGCCCCCGCTCAGGGCGTACGGCACCATGAAGCCGAAGATGATGGACAACAACACTATAGCGACGGGCACGAGCATGGCGAAGCTCATCACCCCTGTGGGGGTGACGTTGAGGTGGCACGTCTCGATAGCCTCCCGCATCTTAGGGACGTTCTTCTTATCAGGCTGGACCTTCAACACCTTCGCCGAGAAATTGCAAGCCTTCTCATACCACGACAGGCGATTCGACAGGAACTCCTTGCGGAAATCATCATAATCCTGGGTACTCAATGCCGAAGGTTTGCCGGATGAGTCGCCGAGCTCGCGCTCCAAGCGCTGCGCGTACCTCTTCTTGAACCGTTCGAGCTCCTCGTCAACTCCCATCCTTCAGACGCTCCCTCTCCTGCTGCAGCCGCGCCTTCTCCTCCTTCGCCGCGTCCTGCAACCATTCGTTGAACAGGAAGAATATGCGGTCGCCTTCCAAAGCCCCCGTCTCCTCTCGGACGCGGTCGCTCACCTTGTGGAACTCGTCATTGCACCTGATGACGAACGGCGCCTCGAGCAATTCATCCTCGCCCAACTCCTCAGCCACCTTGACGATGGCCTCCTTGACCTTGGCGCGGAGCTCGATGTTCTCCCACACCGCGTCCCAGTCTCCAGCCCACTCCTTCACATTCCCCGCAATCGCCTTGAGGATGTCGCTGTCGCCGTTGATGAGGTCGTCCGTCGGGACGAGCTCGTCCTTGTCAGCGTCGTACTTCATCAGGTCGACGAAGCCGGCCTCGCGGACAGGGTCGTCATCCCAATCCTTGCGCACCTCGCTGATCTGCGTGACGCGACGCCACCGGTGAAGGCCGTCCGCAGAACGGATAGGGTTGGCCACGATGATGATGTCCGTCGCCTTGAAACTCGTCTTCGGAACCTCGAGGTCGTTCACCACCCGGTCGTACACGCCGTACGGCGAGTCGCCGTGGATGGTGCCTGCAACCACGTTCGCCAAGGCGCCGACCCTCATCGCCTCGTACAACGCCTTGGCTTCGGACGATCGGACCTCTCCGACTATGAGCGCGGAGTCTCCCATGCGTAGCGTGGTCCTGATGCCCTCGGCCGCCGGCACCTCGCTCGAACCCTTTGACAACGCCGAGGCGACCTTCATCGACTGGATGTTGTAGCCTTGGTGGCGTAGTGCGCTCGTCGGCAATTCCATCGTGTCCTCGATAGTGATAATCCTGTACTTCCGCATGATGTCGACCAGCAACGATCCCAACAAGGACGATTTACCGGCGCTCCTGGTACCTGCGATGAGCATGGTCCGATTGCCATCTATGATAAAGCTGATGATGCCGGCCGCCAACGGGTTGATCATCCGGTTCTTGATGAACAGTGGCAGCGTCCAAGGCTTGTTACGGTGCCTTCGAAAAGCATACGCCACGCCTGTGGGGTCGAGCGGCGGCGCGATGACGCCGATACGAGCTCTCGCCACGTCAGGAATCTCTATCTCGGTGTCGAGGATGGGGTTCGCCTCGTCCAAAGGCCGGCCTGACATGAGCCTGAGCTTCGAAGCCCACGACTGCGCGTCCGTCACCGAAGGGATGATGTTCGTCTTGCACTCGTCGTACTTACTGTGGACGAGGAACATGGGAGAGGTCCCCATAGGGCTGTTCACCGTCACGTCCTGGACGTTGGTATCCCTCATGAGGACCTCGATGAGGCCGAAGCCGACCGTGTACCGGATGAGGATTTGCGTCAACTCCTCAACCTCGTCCTCCTTGAGATTGAGCTTGCGGTAATCAGCCAGTTCCTCCAGCAAGTCCTTACCGACGTTGTAGAACACCTCGCGCATCCGCTCAGGGTTGACGAAATCCTGCTCTTCCGGCTTGTGCTCCGCCATGATGCGGCGCGCCATGTCGAGGATCTCATACCGGTCCTCGTCCAACTTGAACTCGGGCGGGATGACGTGATAGAGGTACTGGATCGTGTCGGGAAGCTTGAATATCACCACTTCCGTGTCGCCGACCCGGTAATTGTCCACTTCCTCCGCCTCCTTCGGGAAGGTGGCCATCAGCTTGGTGAACATGAAATCAGGCCTTATCAGAGGGGAGAACAATTTCCTGTAAGGCGCCCGGTCACCGACCTTCATGCCAGGCAGGTACGGCTGCGCGAGGACGACGAGCCTGGTCCGGCCGAGGCGGTCGAGGACGAACTCCAACACCTTGATGTACTGCTGCCGCGCATGTGCGAGCTGTTGGTCGAGCTCCTTCTCCAGCTCGATGTGCTCGTGGCGCAGGTTGCGCTGCAAGAGGACGTAGCACCCGAGCGGATCCTTCTTGAGACGGTCGAAGAGGAGCTTGTGGATCTCGTTGTACCTTTCCGCCAGGTTGTACTGGTTCGGATCTATCTGCAACGCCTGGAAGCTGAACAAGTCCTTGTTCTTCATCAACGAGTTGTGGACCTTCGCCACCTCCATGAGGAGGCGTGTCTGCGGGTAGTCATACTCGTAATGGTGCTTCTGGACGAAGATGATCTTGGTGATGGAAGGGTTCTTGATGAGAAGGTCTATGGTCTGAGCCATGCACAGCTCGTCATCCTCCACAGAAGGGACGCGAGGTGTCGACTGGTAGTCTATCCTCAGGATGGTATCCTCGCCCTCCCGGACGACCTCGAACTCCTTACGTGACGAATCGAACAAACCAACCCACCTCTCGAGAGGGAAAACACAAGTTTTTTATGCTCTCCCTGCCCTTACGCTTCCATCACGCTGTTATTTAAAGGTTTGCCTGGGTGAGAACGCGATGGCCGACGAGCACCAAGACACGCACAACGACCCCTTCTCCCAGCTGCCAGGCCAACAACAGCACCACGGCAAGCAGCAGGAAGACCAACGGTACCTCGCCCTGTCACGGGAGATCGGCGACTTCCTCAGCCGTCTGCGACTGTTGGAGGAGCGGTACGCCAACCTCCGCCGAGAGCACCAGACGACCAACCAGAACATGATCGAGAACCACCAGCACCTCACCAAGCAGCAGCGCAAGCTCTCGGACACGCTCAAAGAGCTCAAACGGACGCTGAACGAGCTCAAGGAACAGCTCGGCACCATGCAAGGAGAGCTGGCGGACGCCGCAAACGCGCACGACCTCAAGACCCTCGAGAAATACCTGGACTTCTGGGAGCCCCTGGACTTCATCACCCGCGAAGAGGCGGAGAGGCTTATCGACGAGGCCGCCGGAGCGCGAAAGTTTTATAAACCTGGCGAGGGACAGGGGGAGTAGCCATGGCTCAAGGCTTGCCCGTCGACCAGGTCAAGTCCATGCAGGCGCAAGGGATGGACAACAACCAGATCATCCAGGCGCTCCAGCGGGACGGCTACAACGCGACCCAGATATTCGACGCTATGAACCAGGCGGCCGTGGCCGGGCGTACGCCCGCAGTGCACAGAGGTGAGCACTCCATGAACGACCAGCAGTATCCGCCGCAATCTTCACAACCATCAGCGCCACCCCAGCCGCCGTACCCGCCCGCTTCATCGGGCTCGGCGCAAGGACCGCCTGCCGCCGGTTCCAACCCTATCAACCAGCAAGGCGTCGAAGAGCTCGTAGAGGCCATCATCGACGAGAAGTGGAACGAGCTCGTCAAGGACATCAACACCATCGTCGAGTGGAAGAACCAGGCTCAGAACACGATCGTCAGCATCGAGCAGCAGTTCAACGACCTGAAAGCCCAGTTCGACAAGCTTCACCAAGCCCTGATAGCCAAGATCGGAGAGTACGACAAGAACATCCTCGACGTCGGCTCAGAGGTCAAGGCGATGGAGAAGGTCTTCTCCAAAGTGTTGCCTGTGTTCACCGAGAACGTCTCGGAGCTGAACAAGATCACCAAGCGGCTCAAGGACGAAGAGTCAGGAACAGGACACGAGGAGCGCCAGGAAAAGCCGCAAGAATAAGAAAAACTTTTTTCCCTTCCCTTTCTTCAATCCGCCAGGAAGAACATGGCGAACACCGCGACAGCCATTATCATGATGAGACCCAGCACCTTCGGGTTCACCAGGGTGTTGAGCATGTTCGTGTTGAAATCAGATGTCGCGACCTTGCTCCCGGTCACGTTCGAGTCCGCCACATCACCGGTATCGCTTGGGGGTGCCGAGCTGGAGTTCTGAGAGCCATCCCACTGCCCTCTTTGCAGGGTTTCGCTGCCGAGCGCGTTCGCGAGCCCGAAGATCAGGATTATGGCTGAGACGATTATGATGATAGTCGGGATGCGCCGGCCCTCAGTGACCGCCTTGCTGTAGTCCAGCCCTTCCCCCCCGAATATCTTCAGGATGAATATGACGAAGAAGATGAACAATATCAGGATGAGGAACCACGGCACCATGAAGTTCATCATCGCCACCAACGTAGGGGAGACGATGACGAGGAGCGACATGGCGGCTGCGACCATGGCGTGCAACCCCTTCTTCTCTCCGCCGAAAGGCTTGGTCAGCTCCAGGATGCCGTAGACGATGACGTAGGCGAGGAGGAACGTGAAGACCAGGCTGAAATTACCCAGGAATTCCGTGCTCACGACCGCTGCCATACGTCAAAACCCTCCTAATCAGTATCCTTGAGGGACTCTGAGATCTTCTTGACCCAGTTGTTCTTGTCCTTATCCTTCTTGTTCTCGGACGGCCCGGTGATGAAGCGTATGATGAGTCCGAACACGAGTATCACGACGACCAACGCCTGAGTCTGCGGGTCAAGGAGGAACTTCGGCCAGTAGCGAGCCCTCCAACCGGCAGCGATGGCGAAGATGAGCGCTATTCCGGCGACGCTGACGAGGGTGACGACGCCGCCTAGGCTGGTCCCGCCGATGTCGACCTTCTTGCCCCAGATGCCGACTATGATGAGGAACATCAGCACCGCGACGACGATGAGCGACACGCTCGGCAAGGCGTTGTTGATGACCTGCACGACGTCTATGAAGCCATTCGCCAGGTAAGGGTGGTTGGGGTCACCTGTCCCCCACAGGACGTGCGGGATGACCGCTGACAATCCCATGACGAGCGCGATGACGACGTTGAAATTCTTCATCGGCTTGCCGTCGTCGTCCTTGCCGAGGACTTTCGTCCGTTGCAGGACCGCAAAAATAATAGTGAAGATGAGGATGAATGGGAGCAGTATGTCAAGTATGCCCAAATCGTGTAGGTCCCTCATCGCCATGCCCAGATATGAATTTGTAGCCATGCCACATCACCTTTGTGTTATGCTCTAGGAAACTCCTTTTTTATTAATCTTCGCTTTTTTCGCCGCCTTTCTTAGGCTCCCTCGTGATGAGGGCTATGAACCCTGCTATGATTCCTATGAGGACGACGCTCGCCACGGCGTTGCTCGAACCAGCACTGGTGATCCAGTTCCAGAACACGTCGAGCCAGCCGAGCGCGTTGAGGAATATGAATGCGATGCCCACTGCCGTGACGACCATGAAGATGCCCTTCCAAGGCTTCTTGAGGAAGAACCCCTCATCGGTCTGCTGGTGGAACGAGCCCGCCACGAGGAGGAAACTGAACACGAGGATGAGGAGGAGCACCGTGTGCGCCAACGCCTGGTTGATCACCGCCACGAGCTGGCTGGACGCCACGACGAAGAACGCTATGACGAACGACGCCATCGCGTTCAGGTTCTTCCTGGATCCTTGGAACCCCTTGTCATACTTCTTGTCATCGTAGAAGTAGTACGTCTCGGTACCGAAGATGCGCGTCTTCTCCAAGAATGCGTAGACGAGCGTGAACACTAGGAGGAAGGGGAGCACGACGTCGTACACGCCGAGCTGCTCCAGGAATCCTATAGCGCCTTGGAAACCACCTGCCATGAGTTCTCCCACCCGATTATTAGTATTTAAAAGTTGTGGTTTTGGTCCGACGACAACCTATATAAGGCAGGAATCCCTTCCCTGACACATGCTGCCCCAAGACCAGTTCGACAGGCTCAAACAGGAGTTGTCAGCGTTCGACGAGCTCCGCGAAGACCTCATCAAACGCTCCCGCAGGCTCAACACCCTCGCCAAACAAGGATTGTACAAGAGCCACCGCGACGAGTTCTCAGCAGCCGAAGAGACCTTCAAGGAAGCCGACCCCCTCGCCGCCGAGCTCATCAAGGCCTACGAGGAGAACCCTAAGGCGAAAATCGGAGCCGTCACCGCCGCGCTGCAGGAGTGGGGCGAGTGCAAGGCCTACCACATCTACGCCTCAGAAGGACGGCTAGCCACGCAGGAAGAATTGGGGTTGGAAGCGGAAGACTACCTCCTGGCCCTGGCGGACCTGAGCGGAGAACTACTCCGACGAGCCGTCTTGGCGAGCATCGCGAAAGACCACGAGAAAGCCAAGGCCATCCGCGACTCCGTCGACGAGCTCCATGGAGTCTTCGTACAATTCGACTTCCGCAACGGCGAACTCCGCAAGAAGGCCGACAGGTTGCGGTGGAACCTGCAGAAGATCGAAGAACTGCTCGTCAAGTGATTCAGAGGTAATCCAATAGTTCCTCGGCCGTGAAATTGCCTATTTCTCTGGAAGCCTCCTCGCCAGCCTTACCGACCAAGTAAGCTGCGGTGACGGCGGCCTGCTCAGGCGTCAAGCCTTGCGCCAACAACCCCGCGCAAAAACCCGCTAGCACGTCGCCCGTGCCGGCGACCGCCATCCGTGGCGAGCCCGTCGCGTTCTGCCACGTCTTCCCACTTATGAGTATGTGGTCAACCGGACGCTTGAGCAGGACGACCCGGCCCTCATCCAACGAGGACTGGAGTGACTCCGCGTCCATACCGGACGACTCGCACAAGGCTGCGAACTCGCCGGCGTGAGGGGTGAAGACCACGTTGCGACTCTTTATCATTCTCATATCCGCCGCGTGGAGGGCGTCGGCGTCCACGACGACCGGTTTTTCAAGCTTGCTCAAGAATTCCCTGACGAACGCCAACCGCTGCCGCGTCCGACCCAACCCGTTGCCTACGAGCACGGCGTCAGCCTTCAGCGAGAGTTCCAACACCCGCTTCACCTGGGCTTTCGAGAACGACGTGCACTCTAGCTTGTGCGTGATGAGGGATGGCTCCTTCGTGTTGGCGGCCCACGCGACCTTCCGAGGAGCCGCGACTTCCACGAGGTCGACGCCGGCCCTGAACGCGGCCAGCCCCGCTAGGATGGGGGCGCCCGCGAACTCTTCAGACCCCCCGATGATGAGCAGCCGTCCGTGCTCGCCTTTGTGAGCGTCGGCGCTTCTTCCCGGCACCACGATGTCCTTCCGAGTCACCCTCATAGACGCTTCCCACGCCCGCCTCTCATAAATACCTTTCGAAAGATACTAAAATCACCGCTCCTTTCACCAGTCCAGGTGACATCAATGGAGTACCAGGGATTGACGCTCGAACGGCTGGAGCACGACACCGTCCGCATCACGACGAAGGACAACAAGTACATCTACTTCGACCCCTACAAGCTGCCGTCAGAAGGAGCTCTGCCCAAGGCCGATGTCATCTTCATCACCCACACCCACTTCGACCACTGCAGCGTCGAAGACCTCAAGAAGATAATCCAGAAGAGCACTGTCATCATAGCAGTGCCGGACGCGCAGAGCAAGCTCGCCGACATGGAGGTGGCCGAGGTCAAGCTCGTCAAGCCGAAGGACGAGTTCTCAGTCGGAAATCTCAAGGTGCAGGTCCTCCCCGCGTACAATCCCGACAAGCCATTCCACCCCAAGGAGCACGAGTGGGTCGGCTACCTCGTCGAGGCTGACGGCGTCAAGGTGTACATGGCCGGCGACACAGACCTCATACCAGAGATGAACGACTTTCCGGAGATGGACGTCGCCTTCCTCCCCGTATCCGGCACGTACGTCATGACCGCAGAGGAAGCGGCGAACGCCGCCGCCATCCTCGAGCCAAAATTGGCCATCCCGATGCACTACGGCAGCGTCGTCGGCTCCGAGAGCGACGCGCAGCACTTCGTCACGGAAGTCAAGGCGAAAGGCATGGACGCCCATATACTCTAGGAGCGAAAAGGATAAATACCTGTAGGTTAGTTACAACAACTTCTAGGATGACGCTTCAAGGGATCCTAGACTACACCCCGCTCTCACCGGATCACGTCAATCCCCTCTTCTCCCACACCCATCACGACCCCGACTTCTACCTCCAAGGACTCATCATCCCGACACCCAGCACGGAGGACAACGTACGCGAATGGGTGGCCAGCCGCCTCGCAGACGACACCTGCCAGCACCATACCATCATGCTCGACGGATACCCCGTAGGGGTTGCCGGCCTCGGGAAGATACGGACAGGAGTCGACGCCGAAGTCTCATACTGGGTCGCGGAAGCGCACCGCGGACGAGGCATAGCGGGCGCCTCCCTCTCACACCTCGAAGACCTCGCAGCCGAGTACGCCTTATCCTACCTCTACGCCTTCGTCGACACGGACAACAAGCCCTCCGCAAGGGTGCTCATAAGACACGGCTTCGTCCCTGATCCTCGTGCCGGATTCGCCACCTTCCTCGACCAGGATGTCTATACCAAACAACTCCGCAGGGCAGAGCAAACCTTAAATACGCCGCCCCACTCATCCCGGCTACCATGTTACGAACCCACACGTGCGGAGACCTCACGGCCAGCCACGCCGGCGAGCAGGTGACACTGGCAGGGTGGGTGCAGAAGGTGCGCACCCACGGCAACCTGTGCTTCATAGACCTCCGCGACCGCTACGGCATCACACAGATCACGTTCAAGGACTCCCAAGCCTCGGAGGCAGGTAAGCTCCACAAGGAGGACGTCATCAAGGTCGTCGGCGAAGTGGTCGAGAAACCCGAACCCAACGAGGCCCTCCCGACCGGCGACATCGAAGTCTCCGTCAAGGAATGGGAGGTGCTCAACAAAGCCAAACCGCTCCCCTTAGACTTGGACAACCCTGACACGACGGAGGAGACACGGCTCAAGTACCGCTACCTCGACCTCCGCAGGCCCGAGATGCAAGAACGGCTCAAGCTCCGGAGCAAAGCGGCCGTCGCTGCGAGGAAATACCTCGACGACCGAGGGTTCCTCGAGATCGAGACGCCCATACTCGGCAAGAGCACGCCGGAAGGAGCCCGCGACTACCTCGTCCCCAGCAGGGTACACCAAGGTAGCTTCTACGCCCTGCCGCAGAGCCCGCAGATCTTCAAGCAGCTCTTCCAAGTCTCCGGTCTTGACCGGTACATGCAGGTCGTCAAATGCTTCCGAGATGAGGACCTCCGGGCTGACCGCCAGCCAGAGTTCACCCAGATAGACCTCGAGCTCAGCTTCGTCGAAGAAGAAGACATCTACACCATCATGGAAGGCCTGATGAAGCACGTCTGGAAGGAAACCCTCGGCGTCGAGCTCGAGACGCCCTTCCCTAGGATGCCGTACGACGAGGCGATGAAGAAGTACGGTTCTGACAAGCCCGACACCAGGTTCGCGTTGGAGATACAGGACGTCACCGAGTGGGCGAAGAAGACCGAGTTCAAGATATTCCAAGAAGCGCCGTGCGTCCGCATGCTCCACATCGACCACGACTTCAGCCGGAAAGACATCGACAAGCTCACCGACGTGGTGAAGAACCACGGCGCCAAAGGACTGGCGTGGGTGAAACGCGGCTCCGAAGGGTTGGAAGGTGGCATCAGCAAGTTCCTCTCAGAAGCGCCCGTCGAGATGAAGGAAGGGGGCCACCTCTTCTTCGTCGCGGACGAGGAACACGTCGTCGCACCAGCCCTGGGAGCGTTGCGCAACCACCTCGGCAAACAACTAGGCCTCATCGACCGGACCAAGTGGAACTTCCTCTGGGTGACCGACTTCCCGCTCATGGAATGGAGCGAGGAGGACGAGCGGTACGTGGCGATGCACCACCCGTTCACCAGCCCCAACCTGGAAGACCGGGAACTGTTGAAGGAGCGCCCTGAGAAAGCCCGGTCGCGGGCGTACGACCTCACGCTCAACGGCGTCGAGCTAGGCGGCGGGAGCATCAGGATCCACGACCAGTCGTTGCAGCAAGAAGTGTTCGACGCCCTTAAGATAACCAAGGAGGAGCAGGAGCGAAAGTTCGGATTCCTCCTCAAAGCCCTCAGCTACGGGGCGCCGCCGCACGGCGGCATAGCGTTCGGCTTCGACCGCATGGTCATGCTCCTCGCAGGCGCCGACAACATCCGGGAAGTCATCGCGTTCCCCAAGACGAAGGACGCGGAAGACCTCATGCTCCAAGCCCCCGGGACTGTGAACGAGAAACAGCTGGGCGAGCTCGGCGTCAAGCTCGAGAAATAATTTTTTTTATGCTCTCATGAAGAGTCTGGGACGCTCAGCGTCTACTCTTTATCATGGCGGTGTCCGCAGCCGCACTCGTGGTCCTCGTCGTGGCAGGAGCACTCGCCGTCGCAGTGATGCTTCATCTCCCCGATGACGACGCGCTCGTCCGCGGTGTACTGGTAGACCTTGTGAGACTCCTCATCCTTCGTCCGTTCGTGAGAGCCGTCGCAGAACGGGAACCCCTTGGAGAGGCCGCACCGGCACACCATCTTCTTACCATCATCCGCGGAGACTTCCACGGGCCCTTGCTTGTCGAACAACGCTATCCTCGGCATCTGATTATCACCACGACTATGTTTTCCTGAGATGACGGCCCGACCCGTTATAAATCCTTTGGTGTCTCGCTGAGCATAAAGCTATAAAAGACCTTCTTCTTACCGTATCCTCATGGCGGAAGAGGCTTTCAACAGGATAAAAGCACTTCTCGACGAGAAGGGCTTTGACTACGAGCACTTCGAGCACGAGCACGTCCACAGCAGCACCGACGCCGCCAAGGTCCGCGGCACGAGGTTGGAGGAAGCCGCGAAAGCGCTCATCCTCAAGGACCGTAAGTCTCACGCATTATCCATGTTCATCGTCGGCGGCGACCGCAAGCTCGACCTCAAGGCGGTCAAGAAAGACGTCTTGGGAACGAAGAACGTCTCTCTCGCCCCGCCTGGTGAAGTGTTGGAAGCGACGGGGTGTGCCGTCGGCAGCGTCCCGCCGTTCGGACAACTCTTCAACCTCCCGGTGTACTTCGACCGACACCTGGAAGAAACGCAGGAATACATCGTCTTCTCTGCGGGCACGCACCACGACAGCATCAGGATGAGAACCAGGGATTTCCTCAGCGTCGTGCGGCCAGCCGTCGCCGCCTACTCGCGGCCTTCCGAGCCATGATGCCCTTGACGAACGAGGCGACGGCGAACAAGAGGTAGATGAGGAACAAGGCGGATACCAACACCAGCTTCTCATACTGGGGCACGATGTAGCACGCCAGGAAGATGACGGACGCCAACAACGCCCAATTGGACTTCTCAGGCCTGTGAGGCCGCAATCCTTTCGTCGGCAGGGAGAGGAGCACGAAGAGTATCTTGATGAACGAAGCCGCCACGAAGACCGCGCCGAGCATGATGGGGATGCGTTGCCACGCGAGCAATACGCCGAGGAGCGTGAGTACCGTCGCGGTCGAGATGGCCGAAGAGGCGTTCGCCAAGTGGTGTGACACGCCCTTACGGCGCGCGTGGCGCAAAGTGTACGCGTGTATCGCGAGGAACAATGCCAAGACTCCCAACGTCACTATAGGCCAGCCTTTGAGGAGCGTGACGACGCTCGCGGCGCCCGCCACGGCCTTGAGGGCCAGCAGCCATCCGTACCTGCTCATCACACCGCTTGCCACGGCACTCATTTATATATCTTTGGCACTCGGCCCTGGAACCACGACTCCAAGAATTCTCGTTTGAACCTTTCGAAAGTCCCTTCACGGATGTGCTTCCTAGTATCTTCCATGAGGCGCATCATGAACCACACGTTATGGACCTGCCTCAAGCGCATCCCCTCGGCCTCGTGCAGCGACGCCAAGTGCCTGATGTACGCGCGCGAGTGCTTCCGACACACCCAGCACCCGCAACCTTCCTCCAAGGGTTCGGAGTCGTGGGCGTACCGCGCCTTCTCCAACTGGTACGGGCCCTGACGCGTGAAGACCATCCTGTGCCGTGCGTTCCGCGTCGGGAAGATGCTGTCGAAACAATCGACTCCTAACGAGACCGCCTTCAGGATGTCGGGCGGGCTGCCAACCCCCATGAGGTATCGCGGCTTGTCCTCGGGCAGGTACGGCGTGGAGTGCTCGATCGCCCGGTACATGTCAGGCTTGGGCTCGCCGATGGCGCACCCGCCTACGGCGTACCCGTCGAAACCTACAGAAGTCAAGTGTTCCGCAGACTCCTTGCGCAACGTGGCGTCGTAGCCGCCCTGGACGATGGCGAACAACAACTGTTTCTTGTCATCATGGGCTTCCTTGCACTCCTCGGCCCAGCGGTGCGTGTTCCTAAGGGCCTTCTCGTACTCCGCCTTGGACGCGTCGGGCGGCGCCATGTCGTCGATCACCATGGCGACGTCGCTTCCCAACGCCTGCTGGAGCGCCATCACCTTCTTCGGCGTCATGACGTGCGTGCTCCCGTCGAAAGGGCTCCGTAGGTGGATGCCTTTTCGGGAGGCCTTGACGAACATCTTCTCGCTGCTCGACTGGAAGCCGCCGCTGTCCGTGAACGTGGCTCCTCGGAAACCCATAAACTTTGAGAGTCCTCCTTTCTTCTGGATGACGTCAAGCCCTGGCTTGAGGGAGAGGAGGAAGGAGTTGCTGATAGTCGCCTGTACCTTTGCCTCTTCGTAATCCTGGGGTCCGATGCCGCGGCCGGTGGCGAACGTGGCGACGGGCATGAAGAAAGGCGTCTCGACCGCGCCGGAGCGTAGATTGAGGGTGCCGGCCCGCGCGCCGCCGTCAGTCGCTTGCAGGGTGAACATTCACGCCACCTTGGGCTGGTACCTCTTCACGAACGATCGGAAGACGAAGAGGAGGAGCCAGACCGAGACGACCATGTTGATGATGGTCTGGATGACCTGCCACGCCCCTGGTGTCTTGTCCGTGCCTGCGGCGACCATGAGCATGGCTGAGATGACGCTCAAGGCGATGGTGAGGCCGAGGCTGACTCCAAGGTTGATGAGGTAGGTGAGCCATACGTGCCTGGCGTCGTTCCAGAGTAGGCGCCACGCCTTGCCCACGACGCTCCAAGGGCTGCCCCGCTCGAACGTCCTTAGGGGCAGGAGGAAGAGGAACCACGCCCCGTAGAATATCATGCCTGCCAGGATGAGCAGTGCGAGGAAGCCTACTGCGAAGAGGACGAACATGGAGAACTCCTGCTGGAGGAACCAGGTGGTCGCCGAGAACAACCCCGCTACTGCTATGAGTAACGGTAGCGAGGCTACGAAGCCCGCCAGGATGACGCCTGCCATCTGGATGAACCGCCTGTTCGCTTCTTTGAAGGATTCCTTGAACGAGATGTCCTTGCCAGTCGCGATGCGTCTGAACACACCCATCTGCATGGCTCCGACGTGGATGATCAAGGCCAAGACGAGGAGTGCGCCGCCTACCGCGAGGGGTATGAGGCTGGAAATCTGAGTTGCCGTCAGCTCCGAGGGGTAGGCTACCTGTGCGATACCTAATAGGATGGCGCTTATAGCGAGGAGTCCGACGAAGCTGTAGCCCGTCGGTAGGAATGCCATCGGTTTCCGCCACAGGGTCTGCCATGACTCTGCGAGTAGTCGTCCGTAGCCTGAGAATGATTTCTTGGGGATGTGCATGGTGTCTTTCTCGAAAGAATGGGCCTTAATAAATGTTTTGCGCCCATCCACGGCAAGCTTTAAATATCATCGTCTTCTCACCTCTCTCATGTTCGCCTACTACCTCCGCGTGGAAGATGAGGAGAAGGATTACGCGACGCTGTACACGTTCCTCAATTGAGGCAGTTCTCTTTCTGCACCAGTAACCGTAACTTTTTTGTTATACCATTACAAACCATTGCGAGGTATCAACCATGGCACTAGATGAGATAGAGTTCAAGAGCATCAAGGACGTGAAGGCGCAAGGCAGCGGCAAGGTCGCCCTGAGGGGTTGGGTGCACCGCGAACGCGGGAGCAACAAGCTGCGCTTCATCGTCTTGAGAGATAGTACTGACACCATCCAGTGCGTCATCCGCAAGGACGACGTCGGCGCGGAGCAGTTCGAACTGGCTGAAAAGCTCCAGATAGAAGCGAGCGTGAAGCTGGCCGGTACCATCAAGGAGGACGAGCGCGCCCCTGGAGGGTACGAGGTGTCGGTCGAGTCGTTCGAGGTCGTCGGGTGGAGCCACGAGTTCCCCATCCAGAAGGACCAGTCGGAAGAGTTCTTGTTGGATGTCCGACATCTCGCGTTGCGGACGCGGAAGCAAGCCGCCATCCTCAAGGTGCGGAGCGCGTACGTCCAGGCCCGGGACGAGTTCTTCCGCCAGGAAGGGTATTACCGGTTCGACACCCCCATCTTGCAGCCGAACCAGTGCGAGGGCGGCTCCACCCTGTTTGAGGTCAAGTACTACGACAAGAAGACCTACCTGGCGCAGAGCTGGCAGCTCTACGCGGAAGCAGGGATATTCGCCCTGGAGAGGATCTACAACTTCGGACCCACGTTCAGGGCGGAGAAGAGCAAGACCTCACGACACCTGTCGGAGTTCTGGATGGCCGAGATGGAAGCTGCGTGGATGCGACTGCCCGAAGTGACGGAGTTCGCCAAGAAAGAGCTGAAATACTGCATCAAGGCGACGGCGGAGCGGTGTCGGGAAGAGCTGGAATTCCTCGGGCAAGACCCGGACGCGCTCATCGCGATGACCGAGAAGGACTGGCCGACCATCAAGTACCGCGAGGTTTTGTCGACGCTGAAGGAGAAGGACGGCATGGTTGTCCCGTTCGGTAAGGACTTGCGTACCGAGGAGGAGCAGGCCATCATGCAGCACTACGACACGCCAGTCGTGGTGACCCACTACCCGGTGGAAGCCATGGCGTTCTACAAGCCGCGAGACCCTGAGTATCCGGACGAGGCCCTCTGTTTCGACATGCTCGCGCCCAAGGTCGGGACCGAGATCATCGGCGGGTCCGAACGAAGCCTGGACGTGGAAGATATGAAAGAGCGACTGGAAGCCGAAGGGGAAAGTATCGACAACTACGACTGGTACATGGACCTCCGCGAGTACGGTTCGGTACCTCACTCCGGCTACGGCGTCGGCGTGGAACGCGTCATCACCTGGATCACCGGAGCTGACAACATCAAGGATGCTATCCCGTTCCCTAGGACGATGATGCGATGGACGCCGTGAACGACATTTTTTTACGCTTATTATCTTCTTGTGTTTCTCGAGGATTGCTCTCTTCTTTACTACGGGTTCCAGGAGAGCGACGAAAGACTTAAATACGCATCTGCGGTCTATCCATGCCCATAAATGACTGTCACAACCATAGGCAGGAGAAGAGAGTTTGAAATGCAGACTAGGAAAGACCTGATCAATCTCATGCTCGCGATATCCCTTGTCATGGGATTCGTCTTCATATCGAGTTTCGCCGTGTTCTATATCAGGGAGACGTATGGTGTGGGTGAAACGTGCGGGTGCGGGCTCACGCCATCCATCATACTGGTGTTGTTGTCCTCAGCAGGCGTCTTCGTGGGCACTATCACGTATTACCTCCTGGCGAAATCCTTCTTCAAGGAGAAGAAGCACTTCAAACAGGATGTGGAGAAGACGCTTAGCTTCCTGGACCCTGAGGGCAAGGAGATACTAGAAGCGGTCATACGACGCGGAGGCAGCGTCGCGCAGAGCAAGCTCTCCCGAGTCACGTCCATGAGCGCAGTGAAAATCCACCGGCGACTCGATGGGTTGGTGAAGAAAGGGGTGTTGAAGAAGGAGAAGAAAGGGATGACCAACATGATACTCTTGGACGACGACCTGAAACGCATTTTCCTCGAATGAGCCGTCCCTCCATAACCCGTGGGAATCATCGTCTTTCACGGATTCTCGCGAGGGGGTAGTGCAAAAGAGTGGTTTCATCTCACGAAACGATCTTGAGGGCTCATTTCACTTTTTGAAAAAAACCTTTAAAAACCTGTTCGAGATTCACCTACCGTATGAGGTGTGACTGATGGACATCAAGCGAACACAAACATTGAAAATATTCATCCTGGCCTTCTTGCTGCTCACGGCAGTAACCCCTGTCGCGGCCCAGGAAGGCCAGTCCGAGACGACGGTCTACTTCTTCTGGGGCGAGGGCTGCCCGCACTGCGCCACTGAGAAGCCATTCCTGGAAGAGATGGAACAGGAATACCCTGAAGTCGAGGTGAAGATGTTCGAGACGTGGAAGAACCCTGAGAACGCCGGACTCTTCCAAGAATTGGCGCGAGCGTACGGCTTCCAAGCACGAGGCGTTCCCACAACCTTTATCGGAGAGGAGCACTGGGTCGGCTACAACGACGCCATGGGAGAAGAGATGGAAGCAGCAGTACAAGACTGCATCGAGAACGGCTGTCCAGACCCTGCAGAGACAGCAGGTGTAGAGGAAGAAGCCTCGCTGTTAGCTCAAGAAACCCGGCAAGAAGAATCCGCCCCCGACGACACCACGCAGGCCGGAGACCAAAGCGCCCACGAGACGAACACCACCTGCATGCACCTCTTCCTGGACGAGAACTGCACCGATTGTGCCGAACTAGAAGCATACCTTGAACAGCAGGACTACGAGGACGTCCACCTCGTGTACCACTACGTCTCGAACGGATCCGAAGAGGAGCTGTACGACTCGTTCAAAGAGACCTATGGTGTCAGAATGGCGGGATACCCTGCCTTGTTCAGCGGCGACAACTACCTGATAGGACAGGACGCGATAAAGGACAACATCGATTCCCTAGTCAAGGAGTGCGAAGAGAAGACCTGCCCCTGCCCTGCAGAAAACATCAAAGGGATAACACCAGGCATGCCTGAAAAGAGTTACAAGTCAGAATCTCAAGAACAGGTAGAACTGCCCCTACTAGGCGTGGTGAACCTTTCCTACATGCCCACGTACGTCACGACAGCGATCATAGCTTTCATCGACGGCTTCAACCCGTGCTCGCTGTGGCTGATAACATTCCTCTTAGGTATAGTGATATATTCCAATTCGAGGAAGAAGATACTGACTGTAGGAGGCACCTTCCTCCTGGTCACAGGGATAGCTTACGCGCTCTTCATGGCAGGCCTGTTGAACGTGTTCCTCTACGTAGGATACCTGTCCTGGATACAAGTCATCGTGGCACTCATGGCTTTCATATTCGCCACAGTCAACATAAAGGATTATTTCTGGTACAAGAAAGGGATATCATTCACCATCCCTGACAAGTACAAACCGAAGATATTCAAGAACATGCGCCATGTCATGAAGAGCGATAAGTCCTTCGGCGCCACCGTCATCGGCACCGCAGTGCTGGCTCTCGGCGTGGTGCTCGTGGAACTGCCCTGCACTGCAGGGTTCCCATTGATATGGAGCAACATGATGGCGCAGAACCAGATACAGGGATTCGCCTTCCTGATACATCTCCTGTTATATATGGTGATATACCTCTCGATAGAGATAATAATAATACTGGCAGCCCTGATCACCATGAAATCAGCAAGGTTCGAAGAGAAGCATGGCAGGATATTGAAGCTCATAGGCGGGATGATAATGCTCGCCCTAGGCCTGGTGATGCTCATCAACCCAGACCTGATGAACCGGATAGGCACGACCCTATTGATATTCGGAGGAGCCATCGGAGCATCCTTCCTGTTGATATTCATACACCGGAAAGTGCTCCCAAAATTCGGCATCACTATAGGTTCGGAAAAGCTAAAGGAGGATGATAAGGATGAGGATTCCGAATGACCTGAAATACAACAAGGACTACACCTGGGCCAAGATAGAAGGCGACACCGCAACGATAGGCGTCGTAGAGCCAGCCGCCTCGAAAGTCAAGGAGTTCGTCTTCATACAACTCCCTGAGAAAGGCAAGAGGATCAAACAAGGAGAGACCTACGTGTCCGTCGAAGCGGTGAAATGGTCCGGACACCTCTCAAGCCCGGTGTCAGGAGAGATAATCGAGGTGAACGACACCCTCTTCGACGAACCCTCAAAGATCAACGAGGACCCCTACAAGCACTGGGTCATGAAAGTCAAGATGGAAGACCCGAAAGAACAAGAACGACTATTGAGCCCTGAAGAGGCCAAGAAAACCTACGAACGGACGATCGGAGGAAGCTAGAATGAACAAGCAATTATACATGGCAGTAGCGATGATAGCACTATTGGCACTCACAGGATGCGCGTCCAGCCCCAACGGTAACGCCGTGGCAGACATCAATGACGACCCCGAAAAAGTAGTGGTCTACTTCTTCTGGGGCGAGGGCTGCCCGCACTGCGCCACTGAGAAGTCGTTCCTGGAAGAGATGGAACAGGAATACCCTGAAGTCGAGGTGAAGATGTTCGAGACGTGGAAGAACCCTGAGAACGCCGGACTCTTCCAAGAATTGGCGCGAGCGTACGGCTTCCAAGCACGAGGCGTTCCCACAACCTTTATCGGAGAGGAGCACTGGGTCGGCTACAACGACGCCATGGGAGAAGAGATGGAAGCAGTAGTACAAGACTGCATCGAGAACGACTGCCCCAACCCAGGGGACAAGGTGCAGTAAGGCTACCAGGATGAGAGTCGTCATCATAGGAGGAGGGAGCGCCGGCACGACGTGCGCGTACGAGCTGAGGAAGCTGGACAAGGACGTCGAGATAACACTGGTAGAGAAGACCGCTGACACGGAGTACTCCCCCTGCGCGCTCCCCTACGTGCTGTCAGGCGAGATACCGTCCTTCGACCACATCTACATCTTCAAGAAGGAGGATTACGAGCAGAACGCCATACGGCTGATGCTCGACTCTCACGTGAAGGCCATCGACAGGAACGCCAAAAAAGCGGTTCTCGCCGATGGCGAGGAATTGCCGTACGACGCCCTCGTACTCGCGACAGGCAGCAAGCCCTCCATCCCACCGATACAAGGGCTCGACCAGACCAGGTTCTACTGCCTGAAGACGATCGAGGACGCGAAGAGGATCAGCGAGACGATACGGCCGGGCAAGAAGTCAGTAGTCGTCGGCGCAGGCATGATAGGGGTGGAGCTGGCGGACGCCCTCGCAAGCAAAGAGGAGGACGTCACCCTCATAGAGACGCAAGAACACATCCTACCCGACCTGCTGGACGAGGACATGTCACGACTCGTCGCGGAAATCCTGGAAGCCAAAGGAGTCAAGATATACACCCGGACCAGCGTGAACGAAGCGACTCCCGACAAGGTACGCACGCACGACAAAGAGATCCCATCCGACAAGCTGTTCATATGCGCCGGGGTCAAGCCAGACACCCGCCTGGCGCGAGAAGCGGGCTTGGAGACCGACAAGGGCGTACTCGTAGACGCGACCATGCGGACCACCGACGAGAACATATTCGCCTGCGGGGACTGCGTAGAATCCCACGAACAAGACACCGGACGGAAGGTGTGCAGCCAGCTAGGGACGACCGCCGTCAGGCAAGCCAAGACGGTCGCGGAGAACGTGCTGGGAGGCAAGAAGGAATTCCCGCCCGTGGTGAACAACACCATCTCGAAGATTGGAGGCGTCTACGTAGGAGCCGTCGGGCTGACCGGGAAGAGAGCCTCGGACGTGGGCTTCAGGACGGTCTCCGCACGGTATACGAGCGGCGTACGGGCAGAATACCACCCCTCTGAAGAGCGCATAACCATAAAGCTCGTCTGCGACGAGACCGGCAAGGTAGTCGGAGGACAGGCGGTAGGCGACGACGAGGTCGCGGGACGGCTGGACCTCATCTCGCTAGCGATCAGGAAAGGCGTCCGGGCAGGAGAACTGGCAGAGCTGGAGACCTGCTACAACCCCGCCTCAGCGCCGATATTCGACCCCCTGACGATCGCCGCAGGACTGTGCGCGAAGAAACAAGCTCTCTCGAGGCGATGACGATGGACGTCGCGAACACGCCCGAACGGATAAGGATAGCGCCTTATGACAAGCAGGCGTACCTGAAGACGAAAAGGCTCATCGACCGCCACGACCTCACCACGGTGTGCGTCGAAGCGAACTGTCCCAACAGGTACGAATGCTTCTCCAAAGGGACGGCGACCTTCATGATACTCGGCGACACGTGCACGAGGAACTGCCGTTACTGCAACGTCCGAAAAGGAGTGCCGCGAAGCGTCGACGATGACGAGCCGAGACGGGTCGCAGAGGCGGTGAGGACGCTAGGCCTCACGTACGCGGTCATCACATGCGTCACGAGAGACGACCTGGAAGACGGAGGCGCCGGACAGTTCGCGAAGACCGTGGAAGAGCTCAGGAGTGTCACGCCTCACTGCAGGGTCGAACTCCTCATATCAGACCTGAAAGGCGATTGGAGGTCGCTGAATACGATAACCGAGTCGGGCCCGGACGTGTTGAACCACAACATCGAAGTCGTCAAAGAACTCTTCCCCGCGTTGAGACCCAAAGGCGGCTACGACACCTCCCTGGCATTGCTCAAGAAAGCGAAAGAACTCAACCCCCTGATAAGGACGAAGTCAGGGTTCATGCTCGGGTTCGGAGAGACCGAAAGCCAGGTAGAACAGACAATCAAGGACTTGAAAGGAGTCGGCTGCGACATCCTCACCATCGGCCAATACCTCCAGCCGAGCAAGAACCATTTCAAAGTGAAGAAGTATTATGCTCCTGAGGAGTTCGAAAGAATCGCGGAGAAGGCGAGAAGCATCGGGATCAAGCACGTCGTCGCGGGCCCCCTCGTGAGGAGCTCGTATAAGGCGCGTGAATCCCTGGAGGCACTAACATGAGACGATACCAGAAGACGCTCCTATTGCTGCTCCTCTCAGCCATCATGGTTTTGACCGCTGGATGCGTGCAGGAAGACCCCGTCGATGAGGGTGGAGCCGTACAGGAGTCCTCCGGAAGCCATGATACTCCCTCTTTCGACGTTATACGTTTCGAGACCGATAATGAAACCTACGGTTCTCACGAGGACCTGGAAGCCGTCGTGACGCTCGAGAGCACGACAGGGGTTCGGAACGCCGGGGCCCGCCTCGTCGGCATCCAGCCTTACAACAATCCTTACATCGACGAGAGGCGCATCGTGAACCTGACGAAGGGCGAGAACCGTATAGCATTTGAAGCGACGACCCCTCATTGCACCTCCGGCTGCGGGGGCGTCTACCCCGGACCGTACGACCTCGTCTTCGAACTGTTCGTGAACGACACGGTAATCGCGAACACGACGAAGACCATCGAACTGGAGGGTGGTTGAGACTGATGGAGACGTGGAGGCTCATCAGGACTATAGAGACCGACGGCGCCAGGCAGATGGCGATAGACGAAGCGATATTGACCCACAGGATCAAGGGCGAGGTCCCCAACACGCTACGATTCTTCACCTGGAAGCCCGAGTGCCTGACGATAGGGTACTTCCAGGACCTGGACAAAGAGGTCGACACTGAGCGTGCGAGAACCCTGGGGGTCGACATCGTGAGGAGGTATACCGGCGGAGGCGCGGTGTTCCACGACGACGAGCTGACGTACTCGCTAGCGGTCTCAGAGCAAGACGTGCCGCAAGACATCATCGGATCCTACGAGGCGATATGCGGTGCCATCACGAAAGGCCTCGAACGGGCCGGCGTCCACGCGGAGTTCAGGCCCGTCAACGACATCGTCGTCAACAACAAGAAGATATCAGGCAACGCCCAGACGAGGAAGGAAGGCGTCGTCTTGCAGCACGGGACCGTGCTCGTCGACGTCGACGTGAAGAAGCTGTTCTCGCTACTGAGGGTTTCCGATGAGAAGATGAAAGGCCAGATGATAAAGACCGTTGAAGAGAGAGTCACCTCCTTGTCCTCAGAGCTCGGCAGGCCTGTCTCCATGGATGAGTTGCAGGACTCCCTGATAGCCGGCTTCGAAGAAGCCTTCGACGTCAGGTTCGAAGAGCGCGGCTTGACCGAGTCGGAGTTGTCCTTGGCCGAAGAGTTGCGCGCCGAGAAGTACTCCACGAAGGAGTGGAGGGAATTGAGATGAGACGGCATGTCGATCATAAGGTTCCTGGCGGGAAGCTGCTCCGGCTGGAGGTCGACCTTGAACGGGACGTCATACGTTCCATAAGGATAACAGGTGATTTCTTCATGTACCCGGAACCAGCGATCACGCTGCTAGAGGAAGCGCTGAAAGGGACGCGCACAGGTGACGTGGACGCCGTCGTGAACAGGTTCATCGAGGACAACGACGTCACGATTATCGGCTTCGGCGCCTCGGACCTGGCCGACGCGCTCAGGAGGTGTCAGGGATGAGGTTGGCCGCTTTCCTCGTAGGTGTGGCGGTGCTGCTCCTGGTGGCGGGATGCGATGATGAGGTCGGCGCTCCTGAAGAGCCGGTGACGCTCGGCTACTGTCCGACCATGTCCGGGCTGGCGGAGCGGGTGGCATCCGAGAACCCCGTGGTCTCGCTGCGGCCTTTTGATTTCACTGCACAGGCGCTCCAAGGATTGAATGACGGCTTGGTCGATGCGGTCCTCGTGGGGCGGCCTGCGCGAGAAGGCGAACTCGACGACGCCTTCGAAAAACGTCTCGGAACAGGGTTGACCCTGGTCGGCCGTCAGAAACGCCTGATAAGCGTGGCGGAACTGGGCCGTAGCAGGATCCACACCGCGGCCGATGAAGGGCTTGCCAGAGACTACCTGCCTCCCACTGCGGAGGTGGTGTTCCATGACTCCGTCGAATCAGCGCTCAGGGAGGGCCTTGATGAGATGGTGCTGGTGGATTGGGATGAGTATTCTGATGGCCTCCGGCTGGTCATCCCTGTGGATGCTGCCGGACGAAAGGTTGAGAGGTTCAGGCTTCCGGTACTCTACTCCTACGATGAGGGTGTCATCCAGCGACTTGACGTGCGTACCGGCGAGCGATGACCGCAAACCTTAAAAATAATATATAATCATCCATTGATATGTCTAGTGATGTCGTACTGTTCAAAGCGCTAGGGAACGAGACGAACAACAAGATAGTCAAGGCGCTGCTGACAGGAGAACGATGCGCCTGCGAACTGCCAGGAATCATAGGGCGGACGCAACCAAACACCTCGATGCACCTCAAGAAACTCACACAAGCAGGCATCCTCAAGCACAGGCGAGAAGGCAGGAGCATCATATACTCCATCCAAGACAACAGGATACACAAGATCTTCAAAGCGCTAGGACTAGACCGGAAACACGCGCACAAGAAGCTCTGGAACACGCGCAGCCAAAGCTGCAGCAGGAAAGGAAGGACAAACGAATAAACCGGAGGACGACGCACATGAAGATACGAGTCATAGGAAGCGGGTGCCCGACCTGCACCCAACTCCACAAGATGGTGCTGAAACTCAAGGACGAGAACAAGATAGACGCCGAAGTCGAATACAGCAAGGACGTCAGCGAACTCGTCGAACTAGGAGTCATGGGATCGCCAGCCCTCGTGATAGACGGCGAAGTCGCGAACGTCGGCATGCCCGCCGACGAAGAGAAACTATTGGAGATAATACAGGGATTCTCAAAATGAAAACAAGAATACTCGCAACGACGTTGGTGCTCTTGACGCTGATACTGGCAGGATGCAACAATGCCTCACAAGAAGGGCCCACAGGAGACGCGGTCAAGGAACCGGACTCCCTGTCATCATATTCTCACTCATACTCGTCTACAGCGTCTCAAAACTAGGCGCCATCATGAACAAGGTCGGAACCTTCGAGAAATGGACGAGGAAGATAGTCGCCGGAGTGTTCATACTCACAGGGATATACTACATAGGCGCAATGGTGCTCTAAGATGGAAAAGAAAGACTGGCAGAAACTGGCCTGGGTAGTAGGAGTGTTCGCACTATTCTACACCATACCCCAGAACGCAGGATGGTTCACCAACTCGATAGTATCCGGAGTCAACCTCCTAGGCGAGTACGCGAAAGAACACGTCCTCACATGCCTCGTACCCGCATTGTTCATCGCCGGAGCGATAACAGCATTCGTCCGGAAAGACAAGATCCTCGAATACCTAGGAGCGGAAGCGAAGAAACGCGTCTCGTACAGCATCGCATCCATATCCGGAGCGATACTCGCCGTGTGCAGCTGCACCATACTGCCACTGTTCGCAGGGATCAGGAAGAGAGGCGCAGGGCTGGGGCCAGCGATAACATTCCTGTTCTCAGGACCAGCCATCAACATCGCAGCAGTCTTCCTCACCATGAGCGTCCTAGGATTCGAGATAGGACTGGCGAGGATACTGTCCGCGATAATCTTCTCAATACTCCTAGGACTGACCATGAGCCTCATATTCAAGGAAAAAGCCGAGAAAGGAAAACTGTTCATGCAAGCGGACAAACACGCAGGCGTCACGAAGAACACCATGATAGCGTTCTTCGCCATGATGATAGGCATACTCGTCGTCAACGGACTACAGATAGACGCGACCATCAAATACGCGCTGCTGGGAGCCCTCATCATCGGCGTCGTACTCATAGCGATATTCAGATTCGCGAAGGAAGTACGCGCTCAATGGCTCGAAGAGACCTGGAACTTCTCAAAACTCATACTGCCACTGCTCTTCGCAGGCGTGTTCGTCGCAGGATTCATCATGCCGCTACTCCCCGAAACGGTCATCACAGGCATCGTAGGACAGAACACGGTCTTCGGAAACGTGGTAGCCTCGGTCTTCGGAGCGTTCATGTACTTCTCAACACTCACAGAAATACCGATCCTGCAAGCCCTCATGGCCAAAGGGATGCACTCGGGACCAGCCCTCGCACTACTATTGGCAGGGCCGAGCCTGAGCCTGCCGAACATGCTTGTCGTCAGAGGAGTCCTAGGGACGAAGAAAACACTCGTCTACATCGGACTCGTCGTAATCTACGCCACCATCGGAGGACTAGTGTTCGGAAGCATAATATGAAAAACCCCACACCCTGAAAGAAAGGACTTATTTTATTCCATCTAACATAGGGATTAGAGGAAGTTCAGAATGTAGTGGGGAATTTGGAAGAGTGAAGTGCAACAAACGAACCCTTTGGACGTGCTTTGAAGACCATGCTAAGAATGATTCACCCGCGCCCCAGCTTCTCCTCCTTCAACACGCGGTACAAGAACCGGACAGCCCTCGCCGTAGCGGAGTTGATGATCCTGTTCCTGTTCTTCAGCTTGATCCGCTCCTCACGGTCGTACGTCCCCTTCCCGGAAGCGATCGCCAGGTACACCAAACCAGCCTTCTTGTCAGAGGGATCCGCGTACCCAGTGCTCGCCACTGCGTAGTCGGTCCCTGCCAACGTTCGCATCCGCTCCGCCAACCGCCGCGTCGTCTCACGGCTGACAGACGTATGCCTCTTCAGAGTGTCAGCCGGCAACCCGACAAGGTCCTTCTTCGCCTCGTTGCTGTAAGCCACCACGCCCGCCTTGAAATACGCCGACGACCCGGAGTACGACACCAACGCCTTCGCGATCGCCCCGCCAGTGCACGACTCCACCGCGCTGACGGTCAACCCCTGAGCGACCAGCAAGTGGTGCACACGCTTCTTGGGGTCGTTCATCTCACGCACCCGTTCGAAAGCCCCGATAGCCTTCAAGTATTCGAAAACCGCCGGCGGCAAGCCCTTACGGCTCTTCGTGCTCAACCACCGCTTACGGATGTTCTTCGCGCTGATGCCCTTGTGACGCTCGTAACGCTCATCATACGTGTGCAACTCCACATCACAATCAGAAAAAAGCCCTGACACCCACTTGTTGCCCGTGAAGACGACGTCAAACCTGCCGACGATGCGGTACACGCTCCGGACCCACTCCCGGTCATCAGGCGTGTCAGGGATGTGATAGACCTCCACGTCAGACAAGCCCGCCTCCTCCACCGCGAGACGCACCATCTCCTTACGCTCATCCACGGTGAACGGGTCCTTACGGAGGTGCGCCTTCTCGGCAGAGCCGATAGCCACCTTCACCTTATACCCTTTAGCGGCGTAGCGCTTCACGATGTGCAAGTGACCCCTATGAAAAGGCTGGAAACGGCCTATGAGGAGCATGACGGGCTTACCCATACCACCTCCAAGGGGTTCGAAACCTTTTTATCTCTTTCTACCCCGCCAAGGGAATCATGAGGCGAAACCTCCGCATCATCTACGCCACGTCAGCACTCGTCTGGGCCCGATTCTTCCTACCCGTACTAGCCCTCTTCTACATCGCCTCGCAGGTCCCGTTCGAACAGTTCGGCATCATCATGGCCGTCTTCGCAGGCGTCACGCTACTCCTCGAGATACCCTCGGGACTGCTGACAGACCTCATCGGCAAGCGCAAAGCCCTCATCATCTCGCGGAGCTGCTACCTCCTCGAAGTCATACTCCTAGCATTCACCAACGGTTTCTGGCCGTTCCTCATCGCGAAGGTCATCTCAGGAGTCGGCGTCAGCCTCAGCTCGGGCACCGACTCCGCCATGCTCTACGACACCCTCAGGAGGAGCTTCAAGGAACACCGACACATAGAGATCAAGGGCGTCACCACGATGATCACCAACATCTCGATGGGTGTCACCTTCATAGTAGGAGCGTACCTGTTCAGCATCAACCCCAAGCTACCCGCGTTCGTCAGCATCCCATTCCTCGCACTCGCACTCGCACTCACCTTCTTCCTCAAAGAACCCTACAAGCCCAACAGGCACCTCGCCCTCAACTCCGTCTCACGACACCTCGAACAAGGACTGAGGTATTTCAGCAGGCACAAGCACGTCAAATACCTCGTGTTCTACGCGCTCCCGTTCACCGCCGCCGTCAGCATACTGCTCGCATCATCCTCAGCCTACTACAAAGCGGTGCACATCCCGGTCAGCCTCATAGGAGTCGTCGCGTTCGCAGTCGTCATGGTACGCGCCTGGAGCTCGAGGAACGCGTACAAGGTTGAGAAACAACTCGGAGAGCACGCATCACTCATCCTCGTCGCAGCCGCGTTCAACGTCATCATGCTCCTCATGGCGCTCATGCTCCCGTACATCAGCGTCATCTTCTACCTGGCACTAGCCCTCGTCGACGGGTTCTTCCTCGTCATCCTCGACAACTACCTCAACAAGCACATCGAGACGGGGAGCCGCGCCACCATGCTCAGCATCAACAGCCTCTTCGCAAACCTCGGCGTCGTCATACTCTTCCCCATCATAGGCGCCGTCAAAGGAGCCCACGGCTTCGGACCAGCCTACGCAATCCTCGCAGGCGTCGTGGCATTATACATGGTAGGATTCTGGATATTCTTCCACCGGAGAAAGATCTGAAAATGTACCATCTCGTGGCCTTCGACATGGACGGCGTCATCTTCAAGCACCGCAACTTCTGGCTCGAACTCCACAAAGCACTCGGCACGTACGAGGAAGGCAAAGCCCTCACGCAGAAATACCTCAAGACGGACTACAAGAAGCTCGTGGAGGAAGTCCCCGGAAGATTGTGGAAAGGCAAGGACGCCCAGCCGTACCACGACCTCATCAAAAGCCTCGAGTACCTCCCGCACGTGCCCGAGACGTTGAAAGAGCTCAAACGGAGAGGCTACAAGACCGCCATCATCTCAAGCGGCCCCAAACACGCAGCGCTACGAGTCCAGGAAGAATGCGGCCTCGACCACTTCTTCACACACGACCTCAAGATAGGGCCAGACGGCAAGTTCACCGGCGAGTACGACCACGACGGGAACCACCACGACAAGACCAAACAACTCAAAGAGTTCGCAGAAGAAACGAATTGCACACTCCACGAGATGGTATTCGTAGGCCACGACCACAACGACACCACAGCCCTCAAAGCCGCAGGGCTGGGAGTCGCGTACAACCCTGAAGACGACGACGTCAAAGCTGCCGCGGACGAGACCATCACAGACCTCAAAGAATTATTGCCACTACTCGATACTTAACAACCGCTTAGCCTCTGACACGACCCGCTCCTCATAAGAAGCGTTCGTCTCGCCCTCAGCCTTCTCCAACCCCAAGCCGTGCAGCAACGAACGCGCGACCGACACCTGGTCCTCGAAAGGCGCGTCACCCGTCAACGAAGACTTCAACACGCGCTCCTCGATAGCCTCGGTGGAAGCCTCCTCCACCTCGACCGCTTCGGACTGTTCCGCCCGCAACCCGGACGTGTTACGCAACACCGCATACGCGCCCCGGTCCCTGAGGGACGCCATCACGCCCCGGACATCCACCTGACGGGCAGTCCCCTGCACCAAGGTGCCGGAGAGGCGCAACAAGACGATCCGATCATCAACCTCCTTCTCCTTGACAGCCTCGCGCAACCGCTCAGAAACCTCCTCAGGCCGCTCACCCTCAACGGCGACGGAAATCGCAACGACCTTCTTCAGCTCCAAAGGCACCCGCCTAGGAGCGCCATCCTCGACGATGACCATCCCTCCGCGCCCGAGCTTCTCCAACTCGGAAAAAGAAGCTGGGAACAACGGGCCGGGATAGACGACATGCGGATACCCCTCGAGAGACACCTCCTCGGTGACGTGGACGTGACCACCCGCATAGTAATCAAAGCCAGGAGGCATCATCGACACCGGCGAGGACTCCATCCGCTCCAGCTCCTGAGGCTTGAGCTCGGACAAGGAGGTGTGGAACAAGAACACCTTCGGCGCGTCACTCGGCAGTTGGGACGAGAGCCACTCCCGATCCAGGTCCTCATACTCCTGACGCTCAAGCATGCCCCGACGCCCCAACACGCCGGTCAAGACCGTACCCGAGTTCTCATCCCGCGTCAAGGACAGCCGCAACCTCCCATCGACGACCTCGCCCTTGAACACATCGACGAGCAAGCCCGCCTCCTCCAAGACGTGCAGCATGGACTTGCCGGACGGCGAGAAGTCATGGCTGCCAGGGATGACATAGACAGGAACCCCAGCCTCCTTCGCCCGCTGCAACGACCGGACAGCCGCACGGAGCGGATCCATCCCCGGCAAGGCAGTGTTGAACCAGTCACCAGCGACCACGATGAAATCAACCACCCCCTCCAACGACGTGGAGACAGCGAGGTCGAACGCCCGGTCGGGCAAAGCCGACAATTTAGGGTCGCGCCAAGCCCCGACGTGGACGTCAGCGAGGTGAGCGAACTTCATGAACGAAAGGAATGGCACCGGGTATAAATAGCTTCTCCCGACCACAGGCCAACCGCGACCCAAACCTTAAAAACGCGCCGCCATTCAGCCGTCGCCATGGCGTTCACGTTCAACCCCGACGGCAGCCTCGCCGCGGGCAAGAAGAAGGCGCGGGAGCACACCTCAGTCCTCCTCGCCCTGGAAGAAGTGCCGTTCGGCATGGGCCGGAAACTACTCATCGACCACCTCCGGGGCGTGCGGAACGCCCGGACCGCCAAGCTGCGCCTCGACCGCTACCTCACCCACGGAGACCTCGGAGGCTACCAGCCCGAAGAGCTCGACAAGCTCTACGACTATCTCGAACGCAAAGGACTAGTCACCATCAAGAAGGAGAAAGGCATCTACCCAGTCCTCACCCTCACCGAACAAGGCCAGAGAGAGCTCGAGGACCCGCAACTAGAGGTCAACCTGAACGACCTCGAGGAGCAGGCCGTCGCCATGGACAACCCCTTCCCCGACAGCACTCAACCATCAGAGAAGGAGCGCCAGCTCATGACAGCCCTCGACGAGTTCTTCCCCCGCTTCAACAAGGAGCAACGACACGCCGTCGTCAGCCAGGCCGAGAACATCCTCTGCGTCGCCGGCGCCGGCAGCGGCAAGACCTCGGTCCTCACCAAACGCATAGCATTCCTCCACACCTACCAATCCGTCAAGCCAGAGAAGATACTCGCCATCACCTTCACCCGCAAGGCGCGGAGAGAGATGCAAGCACGCCTCGCCAAGCTCATCCCAGGAGCACCGGTCCAGGTCGAGACGTTCAACAGTTATTGCGAGAAAGCCTTGCAGCATCACGGACACCGCCTCTACGGCCACGACGTCCGGATGGCGTCGTTCAAGGAACAGCTCAAGATACTCTTGCAGACCCTCAAAGACCACGGCCACACACAAGCCAGCATCATCGACGAGTACTTCACCGAACGCCAGAAGAACGGCAAGGACGCCAAGACACTGTTCTTCACCTTTGCCTACGACTTCCGAAGCCTCGTCGATAAGATAAGGATAACAGACGCCACGACCGACGAGTTGCGACGGACGATCAAGAGCAACAGGCGACACGCGACCCTGGCGAAACTACTCCTCGACATGGCCGACACCTACCTGGAACACCTGCGGAGCCACGGCCTGAGAGACTACACCGACCAGGTCGTCGACACGGTCAAGCTCTACCGAAAACACCCCGAAGCCATCCCGGAGTACCAGCACGTCCTCGTCGACGAGTACCAGGACGTCAACGACCTGCAGATAAAACTCCTCAAACTCCTCGATCCGAAAAACCTCTTCGTCGTCGGCGACCCGCGGCAGAGCATCTACGGCTGGCGCGGCAGCAGGCTCAGACACATCCTCGACTTCCCACAGCAACGAGGAGCCGCCATCATACAGCTCACCACCAACTACCGCTCAGGACAAGCCATCGTCACCCTCTGCAACGAAGCTATCAGGAACACGGGTTACGAAGACCTCGAAGCGGCCACTCAAGACAAGGGCGTCGTGACGTGCCGCCACGTCAAGAACGAGGACGAGCAAGCCATCGCCATCGCCGACGCCATCCGGACCTACCAAGGCGACCGGAAAGACATCTTCGTACTCTCAAGGACCAACAAGGGCTTGGAAAAGCTCCAGCAAGCCCTCCAGAGCAGGAGCATCGACTACCTCCTACGCACGGACGAATTAAAGAGACCAGGCGTCGAAGCAGAAGAAGGACAAGTCACGTTAGCCACGGTCCACGCCATCAAAGGACTCGAAGCCAAGAAGGTCTACCTCATCAACGCCAACAACACCAACTTCCCCTGCAAGGCGTCAGACCACCCCGTCATGGACCTGTTCCAGCTCCAGGAAGACTACGACACCTACGCCGAAGAGCTACGGGTACTCTACGTCGCCCTCTCCAGAGCCCAAGACGAGCTCCACATCACCTACACGGGCAACCCATCACCCTTCCTACCATCATCAATCTTCAGCAAACCCCGGACGACGCAGAAAGAGCTCGGCATGAGAGGGGCTGACGACGCGGCCGCCCTGATGAAACTCAGGCAGTGGAGGTATCAGGAAGCCAAAAGCCACGGCGTCCCCGCCTACGTGGTGTGCAGCGACGCCACCCTCGAAGCGCTCCTCCGACAACGGCCCCGGACCCTGGAAGAGCTCCACGCCATCCCAGGCCTAGGACAAAAAAGGGTTTCAGAACACGGAGAAGCCCTCCTGGACGCTCTCAGCACCCTATAATGAAAACATTTTTATACTCAAACGCTTGCTAAGCCCATGTCTCCGCACACGATGATTATCTGAAGGGGGGGAGTCAGGAGACACAGGTGGTGTACACGTCATGGTGGGGAAAGCCCAGGCTAGCATGGGAGTAATCATACTTTTCATCTCAGCCCTGTTCGTAGGAGCCATAGCCGCAGGAGTCTTCATACAGAACTCCAACTCATACCAGTCCTCAGCCACGCAAGCCGGAGACCAGGCCCGCAAGGAAGTCTCAACCGTCTTCTTCGTCACGGACATCGTAGGCACCGACGGGACCGACGGCGACATCGAACACCTCAAGCAGATCATAAAGCTGCCGCCAGGCACAGACCCTGTCAGCCTCGACTACCTCACCCTCGTCCTCAACACGCCGACCGAGACGGCGACGCTCGACTACCGAGGACCCGACGGCGAGACCGCGAATAGCAACCAAGGATTCAACACCTGGACGCCCGAAGAGGTCGGCGAGATAGGAGACTACCACAACCAGCTCGGAGAAGTCGACGGCAACCCGCCCGTCGACACCGGCATAGACCTCGACTACGACGGACTCCCCGACACCGTCGTCGTGTGCCAGACAGGCTTCGAATGCGGCAGCAGGGACGGAGAATACCTCAAGTTCAGCCTCTCCACCGGCGGCGACCACTACGTCAGGCTCGTCGACCCCGACGGCAACGGCGTCGACATCTCATCATCAGGCCAAGACCTCGGAAACCTCCTCACGCCCATCGGTGACTACGGGTACGTCAGCATCACCGGCACGACCACCACCACCTATACTATACCTGAAGGCGCCATGCAGGTCTACCAGAAACCCTACGTCCTGGAAGAAGACCTCGACGATGACGGACTTGATGACAGCCTCGTCATCAACGACACCCACGTCATCGTCCACTACAGCCACAACGGCAACATCAGCCTACAGCTCAACCGGACCGAAGGCAACGCCTACCCGTTCGGGTTCGACCTCTCCACCGGAGCCCAAGCCATAGAAGCCGACATCACACTCGAAGAAGGCGACGAAGAGTACGGCACCATCGAGATAGAAGGGACGACGAGCAGGGAATCCTACATCGACCCCGAAGTGCAATTCCTCGTCACGCCCAAACAGCTCAACAAAGGATACTTCGTGGCAGACTACATACAAACCACCGACGAGACGAGAGAAGGGTTCCTACGGCAAGACGACGTCATCAGACTCTACTACGAAGCTCCCGCACCGATACAGGAAGATGAGGAAGTCAAGATACTGCTAACCACCCGCTCCGGAGCGATGACGAGGACAGAGTTCTACATGCCGAACATCATCAGGAGCGAAAGCGTCAACCTCTACCCCTAGGCCTGGAAGGATTTCTGCAAGCGACGGCCGCACCACACCAGCAAGCCGGCCGTGACGAGGACGAGCAGGAACACGACCTGCTCGGAAGGATCATCAGGCAAAGCAACCACCGAGAACGAATTCGAGAACGAACCTGACAAGTCACATCCACTGATAGGAGAACCGGCCTCCACAAGGACGTCATAAGACCCAGGCGAGAGGTACGGTGTTGTCGCACGTACCTCGCCCTCAGAGACCTTCCACGTGTCCACAGGAACCTCCTCGCCGTCATGCCGCACCTCGACCTCGACCGGCGGGAACGGGATGCACCTCCCGCCAGCCTCGTACGGCAACTCCAAGCCAGTCACGCGCGACACGACCCTGACGTCGAACGACAAACGGCTCTTCACGGACGAGTCCCGGTCGACCACGACGCGCAACGAGTCATTGCCGCTACGCACGCCGCCGAACATGTCCACCACCATGGACGACAACTCCTCGCTGTCAGGCGCGTAGGTGAACCCGCCGCACGAGAGCTCCCGCTGCGACAACCGCGCCGCGTCCCGGAACATCGCCCTGTGCTCGGCCTCACCCAACCACGAGCCGTAACCGACGATGTAGAGACACGTCCCGGAACCCACAAGGCTCTCGAAAGCCGCCGCGACGTCCTCCTCGCCTCTGCGGTCGTGGAACTCGCCATCAGTCAACATCACTGCCACGTCACCCTCGCGGTGCTCCTCGAACAAGAAGCCAACCTTCTCGAGAGCCGGCACGAGGCGCGTCGTCCCCTGAGGACGTATCCCTTCCAACGAGGCCGTCAACTCGTCCGGAACCCTGGTCAAAGGCTGGACCAACGACGCCCCATCCGCGAATGATATCAACGCACGCCTGTCGCCCTTCGCGAGGAGGCGGTTCACACGGTCAGCCGCACGCTGGACATTCCTCAAGTGAGGTCCCATGCTCTCCGAAGAGTCGACCATGATGGCGACGCGGCCGTACCCCCTGCTTCTAGGCAACAACGCACCTGCACGGGCCGCCACGTCGAAGTCCTCCAACGCTCCCCGTGCATCTTCGCACGACATCCGCTCGCACGACGCGTTCCACACAGTCATGTTCTCGACACTTTTAGAACCTGAGAACACGCACGTGCCGTTATGGTTCAGGCGCAACGTGGACGTGACCGACAAGTCATGCGTCCCTGGCGGTAAAGCATCCTTTGGGAATATGAAACGATCGCCCTCCGGCTCCAAGGAGAACCCGTCACCCTCCGACGTCCGTGCCTCCACCTCCAGGCCGGGCGCGCACACCCCACCCGGCACGTCGGTGCCCGTGACGACAGAGTCGCCCATCAGTACGCGCACACCCTCGTCTGCGGATGACGCGAAGAACCCCTCGTCGAACGTCGGCTCCAAGCGGAACACGTCGATGTTGGAGATCTCCTCCCAAGCCGCCGAGAACGCCGACACGATGTTCCCGGCATCATCGAAGTGGAGGTAGCGCCTGTTCACATCCAAGGATCCCACGTCGCTCACGATCATCCGTTCGAGGATGTCGGACGTCTGCTCGTCCCCGAAGCCTATGGTGAACAGCACGATGCCGTCCTCTTGCAGGTCACGGGAGAACTCGAGGACGTCGTCGCGGTCGTCCGACGGGTCTCCGTCGCTGAGGAATATGACTCCTCGCTTCGCCTCACGTTCCTCGTCGAACATTGAGGCGGCCTCCCGCAACCCTGGCAGGTACTCGGTCCCCCCGATGAGCTCCAACGAGTCGATAGCCTCTGTGAGGCTGGTCTTGTTGCTCGAGAAGTTATGGAGGACTCGCGCGTAGTCGCTGAAGATGACTATGCTGACGCGCTCGCCAGCCTCGAGATTCTCCACGAGCTGCTTTGATGCGCGCTTCGTCGCCGCCAACCGCTCTCCTTCCATGCTTTTGGAGGCGTCCATGACTAGTACGACGTCCATCCCCTGCAAGTGCACCGCGGAGCCCTTCCTGTCGCCTCTGGCTTCTTTGACGATGGCGAAGAATTCTTCACAGGTGCGCTCCTCGCAAGCGCTCCGGTCTTTGGATTTCTCGTGGATCTCGCATCCGGTCCGCAACCCCACGCACCGCGTGCCGTACCAGAACTCGCTGCCGAAACACTCGCACCGCTTCTCGACGCCTTCCGAGACCTCCTCGAACGTCGATTTCGGGAAGACGATGAATCCCAACGCCAAGGCGAGGATGACCGCCGCCGACACCAAGATAATCTGCTGCCGCTTCAGCGCCCGTCACCCCTTCTCCTGCTTGACCCGTTCGAACTCCCCTTTGAGGTCTTCGAGCAGCCGTTTCACTTCCAGGACGCGGTGCTGTAGCGTTCGCACCTCTTCCCGGAGCGAATCATCACTGTCCAGATGCTTGTCCTCGTGTCCCGGGGGTTGCGGTCTTTCTATCATATTCGCTCATCATCTCCTTCTGAGCCAGGCGTGCGCCTCGTTGGCGAAATCGTGGGCTTCGCGTTCGAGGCCTTCCACCTGACACCTCGTCGCAGCCACTTCCTGGGTTATCCACGCCTCGTCTGTACCCTTGCCTGATAAATCTTGCGTTTTCGCCTCGCGGCCCTTCTTGGCACGCTTCTTCTTCCTCTTAGAGGTCAACCGCCACGCGGCGACTATGACGATACCTATGGAGATGGCGACGACGCGCCATACTCCTTGCGTCCCTTCCGGCTCCGTCGCCTCCTCGACCGGTTCGACCTCGAACGCGTAGAGTTCGCTCTCGAGCGATTCCTCCTCGGAGCCTTCGCCCGAATGGTAGCTGGCCCCTACGCGGGCCGCGTAGTCTCCTTCTGAGATTGACCCTACGTCCTGTCGGAGCGTGAGCGGGTACGACTCTCCGGGCGCCACTACGAGCGGCCTCGGGTATTCCAGGCTCTTCACCGTCGCGCCGTCGCTCGCACGGTTGACGGTGAGAGTCGGAGTGAGGAAGAGGTAGACGTTGCCGGTGTTCCGGTACTCGACCGATGCGGTCATGGCATGGCCCTTCTCAGTCAATTGCACCTCGACGTTGCGGAGCTCCAAACCTTCCTGGGCCTCTCCGTCCGGCTCGAAGGAGACTTTGAAGGAGCGTTCGCTCCCGGAAAAGGCCTCGACTTCCAGGACGTGCCGCTGGGGCGGCGGCTCCGATGGGAAGTTGGTCGTGACCTTGACGTTCATCTGTTCGCCTGGCTGGAGGACGAATTGGCGTGGCTCAATCGATATGTAGGGAGTGAGGTATGTCGAGGTTGATGTCGGGGTGAGCTGGCAGCCCGCTGGCTCGAAGCCGTCGTTGAGGAACGTGACGATGAATTCCTGCTTGGTGTCGTAGTCGTCGAGCTCTGTCTTCTCGGGCGTGATGACTAGTCCTGCTGCAGCTCCTGCTGAAACTATAAGGATGACTGCTACGAGAACGGTGCGCGCCGCACCGCCCACCTCTCTTTCCATATCCTGATTCACGCAAGATTGACTATTTAAAGATTTGTGCTTTGCTTTGGAGGCTATCCCGACGCCCATAACAGAAAGCTTTAAATATGATGGCCTTGCAAGAGGACTTACTAGCAGAAACTATCATTATACAAGGTGCGTGAGGTAACCCCAAATGAGATTCGCAACGATTGCATTATTCGCGGGCGCACTCCTCCTCGTCACTCTCATGACGGCAGGAGTCGCCACCGCACAGGACACACGGCTGAACATCACGATGTCGGAGACCGTCGACCAGAACGTCACGTACGCCCGGTACTTCGACCTGGAAGAGAACACCACCCACTGTCTCATCAAGGGTGTCGTGAACGTGACCAACCCGAGTTCCGATACCGTCGCGGACGTCAACCTCACGTTCACCAACACCGATGAGATGAGCGGCAACTTCAGCTACATGGACGGCCGCTACAACAACCAGATAGCCGGCAATGATCCTGGGGAAACCTACGTCGTCCACCTCACCGAATTGCGGCCGGGCAACCACTCGACGTTCAACTACACGATCGACTGCACGCAGGTCAAGCCGCCGCTCAACATCAACACCACCTACTCCAACCTCGAGACCAATGTCCGCACCAAGGTCTTGGCGGGTCATGACTGGACCGTCATGCAGAACGCGAGCAACCAGCTCGCCATCGGCGAGACGATCAACAACCTCAACATCACCATGTCATCGCAACCCGTGACGTGGAACGGCACTGAGGACAACTTCACCCTCACCTGGCTCCACACCGAAGGAGACTACTCCAACGTGACGGGCAACGCCACGGACAACCGGACGTGGTGGTGGACGCCCAACGGCGGCACCCTCAACACTGGTGAGTGGACGCACATCAGGTACAACGTCACCTCACCGACGAACGTCCCCACATCAGCCACCTACCTGGCGCTCATCGAGGACCTCGAGTACAAGGTCGGATTCCTCTCCAGCAACCTCTCCCTCGACAAGGTCGTCGGAGTCGCGGACGCCGACTTCTCGCTCGACAAGCGGATAGTCAGGCCCGCCGACGAGCTGAACAACACGAACGTGACGTGGGAAGTCAACGGAAACTTCACCGCGCCGTTCAACATCAGCTACAACCTCAGCAAGGTGTCCGTCTGGGTCACCTCGACGTTGGACCCGACGAACAGGACGACACCGTTCGGAGAGCTCAACACGACCTACAAGCCTGGCCAGGAGGTCAACCAGACCAACCCTTGGGTGCTCCCTGATGGCTGGCGTTTCAACTATACTGACGCGAGCAACAACATCTCCTCGCGGCCGCCGATCGTATGGATGAGGCCTTACTTCACCATCATGAACGCGTACGGCCAGATAGTCAACTCGAGCGTGACGCGTGACGGCGATGACTACTACCTCAAGTACATCTACGTCGTCAACGGCTACTGGCTCCAGATCGACAAGAACATCACGAGCATCGGTGAGGACCGTTACAAGATCGACACCATCGTCGAGAACGTCGGCAACGCGCCGACACCCGATGGGCTCGTCGTGACGGTCTACGACTTCATCCCGGCAGAGTTCGCGCCGTGGAACTGGACCGAAGCGTACGACAGCAACAAGACTGTGCTGGGAGAAGGTTTCAACGGCACGTCCTACCGTTGGAGCATCCCGACGAGGGGTCCGTTCAACGCCTCGCTCAACGAGCCTCCGATGGAGAACAGCACGTGGAACGTCTCCTACGTGGTGAACGGCACCGGCGAGTACAAGGTGTCGGAACTCTATGTGGTCGGTTTGGACCCTCGTAAGGTCGAAGGCGCCGGTACGCACGAAGGCATCACCATCTCGGGCGCGTTCACTTCCCGGTCAGCGGAGGTGTTCTATGTCGCGGTGGTGTTCTTCCTAGTCGTCATCAACGTGGTGAACTTCGTCATGACGCGGAGGATCAGCCGGAAACTGAACGACGGGCGATGACCATACCTATCTTTTTTTCCTTTTCCAATCATCATGAGGGGTGGGTGAAGAAGTGAAGCGGAAGAGCACGATACTAGCGATGTTAGCCCTACTCCACCTATTGGTGGTCCCCTTCGTAGCTGCCGACGTCGTCGTGTTCCAGAACTACGACACGACGATGGAGTATGAGGATGGCTCGCTCAAGGTGACGAAGGAGCTGCGTCTGAAGAACGTCGGCTCATCACCCATCATCCCGGGCGAGGTGCACTTCAAGCTCTCCAAGGACAGGGACGGCGAGCCCGTCGCACCTGAGGTGACTGGCTTCGAGGTGACCGACCGTTTCGGCAACGACCTCGACACGAGCAAGCACGTCTCCCAAGACCAGGTCAACCTCATCTTCACCATCTGGGACCCTTTGCTGCCTGATTTCTACTATGACATGACGATGACGTACGAGCTTGAGTTCAAGCCCAAGGGCATCCTGTTCTACCACGTCGTGCTGCCTGAGGAGAAGACTACCATCCCCATCAAGGGTGCCACCACGACGTTCGAGTTGCCGGCGCACTACCACATCACGCACGCCTCCGGGGACAGCGAGGTCGGTTCTTCAGATGGGGTCACGACGGCGACGTGGGACGAGAAGGGCAACTACGACGTCGAGTATTCCGTCATCCCTTTCCCCAGGCTCGGCTTCAGGGCTGTCAACGCGTTCTGGGCGCTTATCATAGTGCTGTTCCTCCTCAACCTCTTCTACCGGATGAAGAAGAAGGCACGGAGGGGGTGATACGGTGAGGTATACGCCTCCCTCCAAGGTCTTCCTCCTCGTAGCGGCCTTGTTGTTGTCGGTCACTGCCGTGGCTGCGTCCGATATCAACGTCACCATCGATGAGCGCGGGAAGATCGTCAGCTTCTATGACCAGTACTACATCTACCAGCTCAATGGTACGGTGAGCATCACCAATCCTTCCAACCATACGCTCAACAACGTCGAGCTACCGTTATACGTGTCCACGCTGGACGTCCGTACGAATTATTCCAAGACGTACAATTACATGTCGCCGAGCGAGATATACGTGTACAAGCTCGGCCCCGAGTCCACGGAGACGTTCAACTACCGCTTGGTGGGGATATCCACGGAAGACCTGTCGAAGGATGGTGACTCGGTGTTGGCGAATGGCATCGAGATGCTCCAGCCTAAGGTGTACTCCAACCTTATGGGGTCTTTGAAGAAGGCTCCTTTGGAAGACCCCGCTTATACGGGTCGGGATGCCAGGCTCATCTCCGTCGAGCTGCGCAACCCGACCGATTACGAGTACAACATCGAGAAGGTCGAGGTCATCAAGACTGACGAGATGGACCCGAACGCCGAGCTCGACCACTGGTCGTTCACCGGCGACAAGGAGGTCCTCGACCCTTATGAGGGGTGGGATTTCGACTTCATCGACAAGAACGCCTCTGAGGGTGAAGTGTACTGGTTGTCGACGGACATCTTCATCGACCGAATCCTCATCAACGCTTCCTCGAACATCTCGCGCTTCGACCAGGACGACCTGTTCTTCTTCGAGCCGAACGCGACGCTGAATGAGAGCTATAACGAGTCCGTGCCGTTGCTCTCCGATAGGGTGTACTTGCGCAAGACTGCCTCTACCACGTTGATGACTCCTGGCCAGGTGGTGAACATGACTGTGCTCGTCAACAACCTCGAGCCTCGCTCCGTCTCCTTCACGGTACGCGACAGGGTCCCCAGCGGTTTCGAGGTGCTCGGCGTCGATGACGGTCGTATGGCGGGCCGTAACGCGACGTGGAACGTGACGCTCTCCGCTGGTTCTGCGAAGCGTCTCAAGTACCGCCTGCGCTATGAGGATCCCGACACGCTGGGCTTGGATTACTTCCCGCCTGCCACGCTCACTTACAAGGGTAAGGAGTACCACTCGCAGAACATCCCTTTCATCAGGAAGCACGTCCCTGAGAAGCGTGTCTTCGTCCAGAAGAGGGTCAAGTTCCTCTCTGGCGATTCGGTCCGCGTGACCTTGTCTGTGCAGAACCTCGGCGAGTCGAGCCTTGAGAACGTCATGCTGAAGGATCACCTCTTGAGCACGGCCGAGTTCCGGGAGATCACGCAGAATCCTGTCGAGCGGGGTACGTGGCGTATCGGCCGCCTCAACCGTTCCTCGACGTGGGAGACGACCTATGTGACTGATCGTATGAGCGTGTTCAACGCCGTCCCGGAGCTGTACGGCGTGCCCCGTTCTGCTGTGATGCAGACCGTCATATTGTCGAACTTCGTCAGCTCGTCGTTCTCCATCGTCTCCACGCACGCCGTCGAGATCATCGGCATCGTCAGCCTCATCATCATCTTCGTCTTGTACTTCGTGCCGCCGTCCTACTTCTCGCGTACCAAGCGTCGGCAGCAGCGTGACTTGCGCTTGATGTCTGGTGAGCTACGGTCGTTGCGTGACAAGACCGATTATCACAACCAGTCGTTGGAGCAGGAGCCGCAGCGGCAGGCCGGTCCCGCCTTGCGTCCCGAGCAGACTGAGCCGCAGCCACGCCGTAGTTTCCGGGACGATCCTCACCGCCAGCGCCGTCACGAGTCGTTGGAGAAGACCGCTGAGAAGCTCGAGGGTGTCAAGAAGGAGTTGAAAGGGTCTGAAGAAGAGGGTGGCGGCAAGAAGAAGGAGTCCTAGGTGTCTGTCTCTGTCGCGTTCTCGAGTTGCGCTTCCGCCTGTTCCTTGAATTCCTGCAGTGCTTCTAGGTATGCTTCTTTCTCTGGCGTGAAGTCGTGGCTCATGAGTTCTGGAGAGCACTCCTTGATCGGGATTCCTTGGGTGGCGCAGTCCATGGCGTTGTTCATGTCGTCCGAGAACGCGAGCGCCTTGTCCGACGCGTCCTGGGCGATGTCTTCCATCTGGGTGGCGACGCCTATGATGAGTGTCATGAACACTGGTAGCATGACATACGAAGCTTCCATTGTTTTTACTGGTAAGTAGTCAATATTTATAAATGTTCTTGATTTCTTATTTAAAAGACACATCTTGATTCTGGCCTGTATACAAGAATAATACTTAAAAAAAGACGCTGCAGGGAAGACGGCATGGGACTCGTCCTGCCCCTGCTCATAGTCACCCTGGCAGAAGCCTCCATCGGCGTCTTCGTCAAGCTCGTCGGCACCAACGTCCCGATATTCACGCTCAACTTCTACCGCGTCCTCTTCGCAGCGATCTTCCTGGCCGCAGGCGTCCCGCTACTCACCAAACACAAGCTCAAGTTCCCAAAACACAACACCAAAGACATCCTCATCGTAGGAGGACTCATAGCGCTCCAGATAAGCTTCTTCAACGTCGCCATGAGCCTCGCACCAATAGCCAACGTCGTCATCTTCTGGAGCGTCGCACCATTCTTCGCATTCATCTTCTCGACCATCTTCCTCAAGGAGAAACCCAAGAAAGTCCACATCCTCATCTTCCTCATAGCCATCGCAGGCATCATCATCGCGAAGCCGCTCGACGGAGGACACGCCCTCGGGAACCTGATAGCACTAGCGGACGGCGCCGTCTACGCAGCCATGGTCACCTACCTACGAAGCGAAGGCATCACCGAAGACACCGTCGACATCTTCTGGTTCATGACCATGGCCTCAGTCTACCTCCTACCGTTCCTGTTCATCTTCGGACCGGGAGAACTAGGGAAACTGATACCATACGAAGCCCTCGGAGCGAGCATCCCCGTCATCGTCTGGGTGGTCTGCCTCGGCATGATATCCACCGGACTCGCATTCCTGTTCATAAGCGAAGTCCTCAAGAAGATAGACGCCAACGTCTACTCGCTCATCGACATCATAGTCTCGCCAGTCGTAGCCGCGCTGCTAGGATACCTCATCTTCACAGAAATACCCTCGAAAAACATGATATTCGGAGCCGCACTACTACTCATATCAGGATTCTGGCTCACCAAAGAGCTGCAGAGAAAGCCGACGGTCAACCCGCAACCCCTCACGGCAGCACACACCACGACGAAAGAAGTGAAGTGAAACCATAAAAACTACCGCGGGACCCCGCCCGAGTGACTGCAAAATAAGATAAAACCCTATCGCTTACCCACTCCATGGACGTACCGAAGCTGGAGGTGGGCTGACAGTGATACGGGTACTCGCAAGCATCCTCCTCATACTACACGGACTCGTCCACTCGTGGTACGTCGCATTGAGCAGCGGCCTCGTCGAGTTCAAGCCAGAGATGGGGTGGACCGGTGACTCCTGGCTCCTCACAGGACTCCTCGGAGACCCCGCCACACGAGCCCTCGCCACACTACTCTTCACCGCCGCCGCTATCGGATTCCTCGCCGCCGGCACAGGACTCCTCATGCGAAGCCCTTGGTGGCAGCCGGTAGCCCTCGTCACCGCAGGATTCTCGGCCCTGCTCATACTGCTCTTCTGGGACGGCAACACCTCCTTGCTGGTACAGAAAGGACTCCTCGGGCTGGTCATCGACGCGACGATAATCACAGTCCTGTCATTGAGATGAGACTCGCGCGCCTCCCGCCACGCTACCATACGGAGCCGGACAAACGAGAACCCGAACCATTTCGACTAGCTTGTCCCGCCCATCAGGACGCATCGTCATCTCTCCACGAACATACCCTTGCTGCCAGCCGCCTTCCACGCGTGCATGAACGCGTCCTTCGACGCCTTCAAACCCTTCTTGCCACGCGGGAAGTCATGATAATAGAAGTGCTCCTTGTCGAATGCGTACACCGCCACCAGGCTCTGCATGACAGTGTTCCTGTCACCGAGCTCGTTCACCACCGCCAAGACAGGCCTGCCAGCCTCCAACGACGACTCGACGTGCACCCTCGTAGCCGCCCGGGACTTGAACTGCAAGCCTTTGGCTATCAGGGCGTTCAGGTACTGGACGTCGCCCGGCGCAGGGTCGTGATACGTCACTTTCGCTCCGAACGCCAACAGCAAGGCCGCCGTGTCCAACACCGACCTCGCCTGGTATTGGAACGCGTCACCCAAGAGCTCGTCAGCGCCCCTCTCTGGAAAGAGGTTCTTCAACACCGCCACGAGAAGGAGGTGCAGCCGTTGATGACCCTTCACGTCCAGGTCGAAGTACTCGAACCGGACGCTATGCCTCATTCCCAAGCCTACGACCATCCTCACCCACGACTCCCTGGCGAGGGACAAGGTGAACCGCCAGGTCGAACGCACTTCCTTCTTGGTCTTCCTCAAGCCCATGATGAGGTCCTTGAAGCCAGGTGTCTTCAGCATCCACGCCATGACACGCCTCTTCAGCATGTCCCACTCCTTACTCCACGTGTCGATCTGCTTGACGAACGCGTTCTCCTTGCCCTGCCGCTTCTGCAACCGGTAGACTAAGCCTGTCGCGCTGACCAGCATCGTGATGACCAGCAAAGGCGTTATGAGGAAGTACAACAGGACCGTGAGCAGGCTCCACTTGCTCCCTGACTCGTCAGTCGCCGACGGCTCCTCCACCACAGGCGGCTGTGAGGGCTCGGGCTCGCGAGAACCGGAAGATTCGTCATCGGACGGCTCGCTCTGCTCATCCTCATCGCGGTCCATACACTCATTGACCTCGAAGAATGTCTCCTCATCTCCGGAGCTGAATGACACCTTGTACTCGCCGGACTCTTCAGGCTCGAACGTGGCGAATCCGTCATCATCAGTCACCAGCTCTGAGACCTCCTCCCACGCGTCATCCTCCACCTTGAGGTAGACGCGCAAAGTGGTCTGGCTCTCGTTACCGCACACCTCCATGCCGTCGACTATCTCGCCCTGCTCCTCGCACGTCGCGCGTGGCACCAGCTTGACCGCCTCGAACGTCGTCTCATCCTTCAAACAGTTCCGAGGCTCCACGAGGATGGCGCTCTTCTCCTCTTCGCCGCAGACGCCGCAATCAGCCTCGCAGGTGGAGCAGTTCTCGAACTCTTCCTTGCACGTGCCGTCGCCGCAATAGCCTACGGTGAACGTGATGCTCTCATAATCGACACCGCCCTCGCCATCCCTCACGGTCAAGTTCACCTTGTGATCGCCCCTATGGCTGCTGAACGGCGTGAACGCTATCTTGCCCGACACCCCGTTCACGGAGAAGATGGTCGCATTGCTCTCATAGATGAGGATGTCGCCGTCGATGTCGGAGGCGTTGAGCGTGTAGTTGAAATACTCGTACTCCTGGGCGTACAGGTCTCCGACCGGTTGCAGCACCGGGTCGTCGTTGACGTTCGTCACCGTGATATCGAACTGCTGCGAGACGACGAACGTACCGTCAGTCACGTTACACTGATAGGTGTCGGTCCCCACATCGTCATTGCCAGGAGTCCATATCAACGTGGATGTGGTGTCATCAACCCTGCTTATAGTGGCCTCGCTGAGGTTGCACGTGTAGGTAAGCGTGTTCATATCAGCATCGGACGCCGTCAGGTTGAGCCTCAGCTCGCTGTCCTGCGCAACCGCCTGGTCAGGGACCGGGTCGAAGATAGGCGCACTCGCCTCCTCATTGATGAACTCTTTCCGAGTCACATTATTGCTCTGACCCAACGTGTCTTCCGCCCGCACCTGGTAGGTGAGGTTCTCCCCGCTCCGCTCGAACCACGTGTCAGGGCTGGACTGCTCCGGGATGGTGTAGGCGTAGTTCCACAGATCACTCACCGTGCTCCCGAGGTTCATCTCCTCCCATGATGTCCACTCGTCCCCCCCGATGCGGTACCGTATCTCCGCATGCCCATCTATCCCTGAAGAATCTTTGATAGTAGTCCTAACTTTGAAGTCGCCGCTCGAGTATTTGGTCAGGTCTGAAGGGTTGGTGCTCCAGCTCTGGAAGGCTGGTGGTAGGGTGTCGACCGTGATGCTGTCGCTCGCCGCCGAGCCGATGTTGCCCGCCGCGTCCTCGGCCCAGACGTAGACGTGCACAGTCCCTTCCGAAGCACCGCTGAGCTGGCCCGGCGAGGAAGAAGTGCTCGTCCCGGAAGTGGTGCCGCCGTTGTCCTCGAAACTGTAATAATAGGTAGTGATGCCGGTTCCCTCGTCCGTGAAGCCGCTCCACGTGAAGTCCAACGTCGTATCGGTCGAGGTGGAGTTGCCATCGTCTATCGTGACCGTCGCTTCCGACGGGCTGGGCGGGGCGGTGTCCCGGTTGAGCACGAGCTCCTCATCCTCTGGGTTGAGGATGCCTGACGCGTTGCACTGGAGGTAGATGATGTTTTCTCCTTCCTCGTCCAAGGTGACGTCACCGCTGTGAGTCGTGCCGCCGGTCGTGTCCATCGGCGTCTTCGCAGAGAAGTCCGTGCCTGACGAGTCTGCCCACCGGCACTCTGCGTCCTTGTCCGTGTCGAACTCGAGCGCGACCGTGCTGCTGTCATGCCAGGTATCATTGGCGGGGTCGAAGTCGTTCAGGACCGCCCCTCCTGCCGATAGGTCGTACGTCGTCCATTCGGTCGTGTCTATCGTCGCGCCTGAGCCGTTGAGGGCCTTGACGCGCCAATAATAGGTGTCGTCCGACAACGCCTGCGCCTCGGTGAGGGTGTGGCTCGTCCCTGTGATGCCGGTGATGATGCGAGGCACCGTGCTGAATCCGCTGTCCGTCGCGATCTCGAGGGTGTAATTTTCCGCGTCCACATAGTCGGAGGTCCACGAGTGCTGGGTCTCGTTGTTCGCCACGACCGAGTTGTTGCCTGGGTCGTCGTTGGCGAAGGGGGCTGTGAGGGTGACGTTTCTGTCAATTCCTATTAGCATAGCACTTTCATCATCTGAGTTCTGATTGAGCACCGCTACCGATCCTTTGGCTCCTGGGCTGCAGCCAGGGTTGGTGGCTGAGATGTTGATGTCGTAATCGGTCTCTGGTTCGGGTGTTATCGAGGTCCCGTAGCCGCCGTCCTGGCCTGCAGTGACCGTCGTCGTGTGCGTCATGTATGCCGGGTCGTTGATATGGCTGGCGTTGTAGAGGGTGACGTTCACTTCAGCGCCTGCGTAGCAGTCGTTCTCCGTGAAGCCGGTGAACTGGAACGCGGTTCCTGAGGCGAGTGGTGTGCCGATAAGGAGCATGAGGGCTAGGAGCACTGCGATCCTCGCGTTGTCGCTGCCTCTCATTGTCTCGTCCCCCATGTCTTCATGGCCAGATCTTCGGCCAGGTATCCTTTGCCGGCGCTCTTCAGGTCGATGATGGTGCGCACGTCGTCCATCTCTTCTTTCGCGTGTGCCGGGTAGTCGTAGAGGTGGACGCGTAGCTCTCCTCGCGGGAGCGTGTCGAGGTAGGTCCTCGCCTCTTCGGTGTCCATGAGGTGTATCTCTCGCTCGCTCCCGTCCAGCGCGCTTTCCAGGCAGGACTGGGCGCCCGCTTCCCGTACCTCTTGCAGGAGTCTTTGCGGCTCTGCGGTGACCAGGTATGTCCTTGTCTTGCTGATGGTCTGTTCGGTGGCTATGAGGTCTGCCAGCCTGTTCGGCTGTGCGAGGACGTATTGGCCGGTCTCTTTCGTGATGATATCTTTCTCCTTGAGCCAGTTGACGACCTTGTTGACCCTGCCGACTGAGATGCCTTTCGCCTCTGCGAGTTCTGTCTGGGTGAACCGTAGCCTGCGGAGTGCTTCGAGAAGTATTGGCAGGGTCTTCTTGCTCGTGAGGCGAAGCACGGTTATTTTCACTTTTTATTTATTTTTTCACTTTTTTACGAAATATTTATTTTATTGTTTGTTTATTCTTTTTCTTATAATTATTTATTATTTAAAGTTTTGTATACTTTTTCACAATCAATATACTCTTTAGTAAACTATAAGCTAGGTGGTTTATATAACTTGCTTTTCATACTCTTATTATCCTTATTGAAAATAAATCTGGAGCGAGACAAAGAATACCATACACGACACTATCAACGACGACGCCACTCAAGATGAAGAAACAACAAGCACGCCGCCAACGCCACGACAGCCACCCACACCAAAGGCGACGAACCACCGCCATCGCCAATGACGCCAGGCTCCTCAACCACAGGCTCGCGAGAAGACTCATACGAAGAAACCGACGCGTTATACTTCTCCAACACAGGCCCATCAGGCACCGCAGGATCACGCAACGCCTCCACATCCTCATCGAAACCAGGCGGAGTCGGCGACGAACCAGAACCAACAGGCGCATCCCGCTCCAAACGCCCGTCAGACAAGTCGAACACCAAGTCATGACGCTCCCACGCCTCGACGCCACGGACCATCTCGACGAACAATTCACCATCAACCCCGATCAAGACCTCGACATCCGCAGAAAAACCATCGGGAACCGTCAAGGCAGCGGCGAACGAGCCGTCAGACGCAGTCACGACAGGATCAGAAGACACCATCCTATCTTCAAGCTCCGCTTCGAGCACCACCTCAGCACCAGCCACAGGAACGCCATCATCCACGACGGAACCTGCCATCGTCACCGGCGCATAGCCCAAGCCTGCCGCGAGAGGCAACGCCAAGCACGCGACCAGCACCACCAACAATAATCCCGAAAGCCTACTCATTCTCATACCTCAACGTCGTGTCCTTGTTGGTCTCTATCCAGTATCCTTTTCCCGGTTTCAAAGTGTTGAATGTCTTGAAGATGTTGTCTCCTACGATGAGATAATATTCATACCCTTTCTTGTCGTTGTCGAACTCGAACACGCTCACATAATCACCATCGATCGAAGAGAGCACATGGGACACCGAGGTGTTACCCTCAGCGTTATCGATGACCGGGAAACCCAAGAGGTTGTACTCGGCAGACAAGTTCTCCACCGCGGAAGGCGACAACGCACCCGACAACCTCAACGTCGTGTCCTTGTTGGTCTCTATCCAGTATCCTTTTCCCGGTTTCAAAGTGTTGAATGTCTTGAAGATGTTGTCTCCTACGATGAGATAATATTCATACCCTTTCTTGTCGTTGTCGAACTCGAACACGCTCACATAATCACCATCGATACTCCGCAACGTCTCGTTCACGCTCGCGTTCTCCATGACGAACGGCGTACTCACCAAGTTGTACTCCGGCGACAGGTTCAATGCCATAGTCCCAGCCGTCCCATTGGCCATGCACGAATCACCGCCATCCAACAACCGCAGACGATAATACCGCTCCGCACCAGGCGAAGAGTCCGTCCACGAAGATGAACCGTCTACCGGAACGACGGAAGGTGATGAGAAATCCAACGACCCGTCAGATTCGTTCACATACAACACCTCATACCCCGAAGCGCCGGGGACGTCATCCCACGACACCACAACGCTCTCATTATCAGAAGCCAACGAAGCCGTCAGGTTCACCGCAACGTCGCAAGCCAACGAGACATTGGAATCAGGCGGCGAGTCCTGCTCGAACACGAAGAACGACACGTCCACCGAACCGGACGAGTTGACAGGCAACAACAACTGGTAATCAGTAGGAGCGCCATCGAAACCAGAAGCGGACATCGGAGACGTCACAAACAGCAAGCCACTACCATCGGACAACGCGCTCGTCACGTAAGCCCCGGACACCGACTCGGTCACGGCAGACCACGCCTCGACATCAGACCCGTCGAACGTCACGTTATGGAGGGACGTCAACGTGTTGCCCGCAGCGTCAGGCTCCGAACCCGCATTCCCCATCCAGGAATCCACCTCTGACAAGGACGCCGCCGACACGTCGCTCCAGTCAGGATCAGGGACAGTACTAGCCACCACCAAGGTGTCGTTCGAGAACGACCCGTACGACAGGTTCAGCCGCATCACGTCCCCTCCAGACAACGAGAACGAGCCCTCGGACCCGGAAGGCGTCAGCTCGCCAGCCACACCGAGCCAAGAGGACGCACCCGTCACAGAGCCGACGTCCAAACGCGTCGTCTGACCACCCTCTGCAGTCACCGCGACGCGGCCCGTCAAGCGCGGAGACCATGCCAAGAACGTCACCACCACGAGCAAGACGAACAACGACAAGACGGAAACCAGCACCGTGTGGTCATGATGGGCTCGCATACCGGCCCCACACGACGACACCATATATAAGGTTTTGGTCGCCGCGAGACCGCAAAACTTTAAATACTCACGCTCCAGAGACAAGGGAGAAAAAAAGAGGTGGCCCGTGAGACGACTACTCATAACAGGATTACTCCTGCTCATCCTCGGCCTCCACACCGTGATGGCAGCGGAGACGCTGAGCAACCAGACGTACGACTCGTTCGTAGACATAGGGCTACCCACAGGCACCTACACGGTCCACGTCGGCGCGGCAAACGTCACCACCATGCAGCTCACCAAAGGCAACGAGAGCCACATCATGGATGAAGGCGACTGCAAACGGTTCTACTCCGAAGTCCTCTGCTACGAGAAGAAGGAGACTGACACCACGGTACGCCTCGCCAGGCTCGACTACCGGGCGAACCTCGACGTCAGCGCCAGCTACAACGAGACCGGACCCTTCACGGTCGGCGACACGCTCACCCTCACGATATGGATGAACAACACCGGCGAACGGCCAGCCGAAGACGTCAACCTCACCCACAGCCTCCCGGAGAACGTCAGCGTCGACGACATCGACGACTGCACCACGAAGGACGGCGACATCACCTGGCGAGGCACCATCGACGAGCACGACGAGCATCGGTGCGACGCCACCCTACGCATCAACGGGCCGGCAGAAGCGGAGCTGCAAGCGGTAGCGAACTACACCACGTTCAACGAGACGAGAAGCGACGAAGCCGAGCCCTACGACCTCAAGGCAGACATGCCCTTCACCTACGACCTCGACGTGCCGGACCTCCAAGGACTCGAACCCGCAGCCCCTTTCCCTTTCAGGTTCACCATCAACAACACGCAGGAAGACGGGAACCTCACCGTCGCAGGCCTCACCATCACCCACGGCCGCCGCGGCGAAGTCGTCGGCGCCAGCATATCGGGGTTCAGGAAGGACTCTGACAAAGTCACTTTAAAAGACAAAACCCTCGAACCCGACGAAGCGCTCAACGCCACGGTACGCCTCGCCATACCATACATCGAGGACGAAGGGACGATGACATGGGAGTTCACCTACAACACGACCAAGGACGACACCCTCCGCACCATCCGCAAGGAATTCCCCTACCGGACCACGAGCAAGGAACTTGTCATCAGCACCAAGCCGGAAAAAACCTCCTTCGAATCCTTCACCAACGGCACCATCGACATCATCGTCACCAACCCCTACCGCTACCTCGCCTTCAAGGGCTACGACGCGGAAGCCACCCTCACGCTCGACAACAAGCCCGTAACAGCCAGTGCCCCCTACGAACGGGAACGGAAAATCCTCAGTGTCCCTTACGAGATACCTGACGTCACCACCCAACGCAAAGAACGACTCGAGGTGACCGTCGACGCGAAGACCGAAGAAGGCCAAACGGTCAGGAAGACCGCCACGTTCGACATCACCCTGCTCCCTCTCCAGGACGTGGAAGTCACCAAGGACCTCCATGACGAAGAGGAGGGTGACGGCACGGTCGCCGTCACGGTCAACGCCAAGAACCGCCACCAACACCCTGTCAAGGTCAAGTTCAAGGAAGAACTACCCGAAGGGGTCTTCGCTAGAGGAGATACCGCAAAGACCATCGAGATAGGGGCCGGTGAGACTAAGGAAGCCTACACTTACGACCTCCTCTTCCCCGCAGGCAGCGAGGATGACGCCACGGTCACCACCACCTACGAGTACACCTACCTCGGGAACTACCTCGAACGAACCGCCGAGAAGACCGTACCCTATGACCCAATCACCACGTCAAGCCGACCAGCCCCCGAACCGGCGGCCAACAACACCAACACCACCGACGCCACCCCTGCGACGAGAAGCGAGCCGCGGCTACTACACGTCATCGTAGGAGCTGCAGTCCTCCTCGTACTCGTCCTCATAGGGCTGTTCTGGGACTGGCTGAGACACGTCCACGCCTTCAAGATACGGCACGGCGCCATCCTCAAGCAATACCAACAGCTCGTCGACGAGAGCAAACAGGCCCGTGAACGGCGCGAACGACTCGCGAAGGAACGGTCACAGCTCAAGGAACGCCTCCGATCGCTGGAAAGCCATGTCAAGGGTTACGAGCACCACCTCCCAGACGCGCTCCACAACCTCCAAGAACAGGAACGGACCGTCCAGGCCTACGAGGACGAGGTGAAGGAACGGCACGACGAGCTCAAACGACAGCTCAAGGAACTGCAGGACAAGGAAGCCGAAGTCAAGCAGCAAGAGGGACGATGCGAGGAACAGCTCCAGAAAATCCATGGGAAGGAGGACAAGCTCGCAAGCGACGACACCCTCCTCAACCATGACGTCAAGGCGCTCTACGACGAGCAGGAACGCCTCACCAAGGAGTTGGAAGAGGCCAACAAACATCAGGAAGACCTCGCAAAGCGCATCAAGAGCTTCAAGGGCAAGCACGAGTCGAACCTTCACAGCAAGCTCGACATCCTCAGCAAGGAGAAGCAACAGGCGCTCCGCCACCACCGCATGCTCGGAAAGGAAGAGGAGCAGCTCAAGCAGGAGTTCCAGAAGCTCCAGGAAGATCTCTCCCTTTCGGAAGCGGATCTCGACAAGGCCGAAAAGCTTTATAAGCAGGTGGCCTACTCGCACGTCAAGGGGAAGCATGGCACCGGTGATCAGAACGAGAATTCCTGAAAACGCGCTCCTGGTATGCGTCGCACTCGTCTTCCTCGTATCCCTGGCGGGCGCGGAGCCGCTCCAGCCCGACTTCGAGGAGCCGGTCGATCAGGTGATCGTCAACTCCCAGGACTGGAAAGACATCTATCACGGTCTCATGTTCGCGGAGCTCACCGGAAAACCGGGAGACTACATCGTCTCGGTCGACGCGGCGGACGACGTCGTCGCATCGCTCCCTGAAGACAAGGAGTCCGTACTTCTCATACAGCCCCGACGCAACCAACAATACAGGGGTACGCGGAGACTCCTCGAGGACGAAGGTTTCGAGGTGACCGAGCTGTCACCGGACGAAAGCATCGGCTTGGAACTCGCCCGGCTGCTCCCCTTGCAGCGTGTCTTCGTCACCGACGAGCGCTACCCGTACAACGCGGTCTCGCTAGCACCCTACGCCATCCAGCAGGACAGCTTCGTACTTTTCCCCGACCCCGTCGACGTCGAGGACACCGTCTCGCTCATAGAGCGGAAGGACGTCCCGGTAACCACTTATGGTATCCTGGACCCGTCGGTCGTGGAGGCCTTGCGCCCTTTCGACCCCGACGTCATCGATGAGGGTGGCAAGTTCGACAATAACATACTCCTCGTCAAACGGTTCCTGGAAGAGAATCCCGTCGAACAGGTCGCCCTCACCAACGGTGAGTTCCTCGAGGAGAGCCTCGTCACAGACTTCAACCCGGTCCTCTTCCTGGGGACGACGAACGTGCCACGGCAAGTGGAATCCTTCCTCGCAGAGTCTCAGATCGAGAACGCCGTCGTGGTCGGCAACACGCTGGCGGACACCGCCTCGGACCTCAAGCGCACCCTCAAGACAGGGTATGACAAGGAGATGAGCTTTGTCATCAAGTTCGCCAAGACGCCCCGCGTCCGGGAATCACAGTTCTCACTACCGGTACCGCTCGAGTACGTCGCCCTACCTATCATCAGGCCTGAGCTCAACCTCACGAGCCTGGCGTTCAACCGGCTCACCGGCCAGCTGGAAGCGACGTTCCGCAACCCGTCCCAGATTTCGGTCTTTTCCCTCGCAACCTTCGCTCTCGAGACCGGCGGTGGCGACCAGCTCTCGGCCGGTGATGACGAGCCCGTCATCATCGCGCCCGGCCAGCGGAAGACAGTGCTCTACGACCTGTCCGGCTTCGAAGGCGGATTGGCCTCCGCCGAGGGCGTGGTCATCTATGGTGATGCTCCCAACGCCTTGGAGCACTCCTTCACCAAGACTTTCGACGATGTCAGGGAGATAGAGATTCCCGATTATGCTGAACTGGAGATAGAGAAGGCTGTGTATGATGTCATGGACGAGGCGTTCTTCATCCGCCTCCACAACCCTGGTGACGTCCCGGTTTACGCGCACCTCGAGTTGCCCGATGTCATAGTGGACGGCTTGCCGGCCACCCTCGGCACCGACAGGCCCGTCTCTCTCCAGCCTGGCGAGACGCGCGAGGTGTTCGTACGCGCAGAGCTCTCTCGCCTCGACCGTGAGGAGAACGAGAACGTTACCGTACATGCCAACTATGGCGAGCGCGAGGACGTGTTGTTCAAGACCGTCGAGGAGACCTTCCCTTTCTCGGTCCGCTACGTCCGGCGTGGCGTGGCGCTCGCCGGCGCCGCCTTGCTGGTCGCCGTGCTCGTGGTCCTGTGGCTCTTCAGGCGTCGGGGCGGTCGGGCGTACGTGTGCGACCGGTGCGGCCATGTCCTGCACGTGAAGAATCCTCCGGTCAGGCATGAGTGTGGTGGGCGTTTCAGACGCGCTTGACGCCTTGGACTTCCTCGTCGCTGTCCTGCCAGCTCTCGAGCTCGTCCTTCTTCCTCTCGACCCTTTTCTGGTCGTGCTCTTTCCAGAGGTAGCCGCTGGCGAAGAGCGTGAATCCGATGACGAACGCGGCTGCGCTCTCTCCTTGCATGTGCATGTCGTTGATAACGACTAGTACTGTTCCTGTGATGAGTGAGAACGTGCCGAACATCATGAGGATTATGGTGTATATCTGGTTCCTCGCTTGCTTGAGCTGTAGGTCTGCGTAGCTGAGGCGCAGCTGGTCTCCTCTCCTCGTGCTTGGCTGTTCCATCTCTCTTCCGTTCCTTCTCGACTATTTATTTTTTGCTCCTTTTCGCCGCAACCCTTAAATAATAGTTTCGTATTTTTTAGAAATGCGAAACTCGAGTTGCGTGCAACATGGGCCTGGAAACCAGGAAATCAGGCCGCAGAAGGCCTGAGCAGCGACAGCAGGCAGACTTCTCACGAGACATAACGCTACTCACCACGCACGCAGACCAGCGTACCAGGCTCATCGCACGCCTCCTCTGGCAAGCAGGCCTCACACCACGAGAGCTCGTCAACCTCCAACGACGAGACCTCGACACGCACGCACAGACACTCACGATAAGGCCAGAGACCACCAAGCACGGCACCGGCAGGACCGCCAAACTCAGCACGCGACTCGCACGAGAACTCGCCACCCACACCCAACACAAGAGGTCACGAGAACACCTCTTCACCACGAGACAGAGCCCGCAGATCACCACGAGACGCATCGAACAACTCATCAAGAAAGCCGCCGAAGAAGCGGGCGTCGACCTGACCCCGAGAGACCTCAGGAACGCATACCTCCAAGCAGCCGCGAAGACCGCCAACGACGACGAGGAACTCAAACGGCTCACAGGCCTCAAGAGCGCCAGGAAACAAGCGATCCTCAGCCAGGAAGAACAGGAACGACTCGAAAAAACCCTCCACAAGACGAGCCTCCGCGACAAGGCGCTCGCCAACACCATCCTCGAGACCGGCGCCACGCTCAACGACACCCTCAACCTGACAGGACGAGACATCAAAGGACGCCAACTCACGCTCAACCAAGAACGCATCACACCCAGCACGCGACTCGCACGCGACCTCGCACGGCTCGCGACACGACCTGACGACCACCTCTTCCGCACCAGGCAAAGCACGCAACTCACCCCCAGGCGAGCGGAACAAATCATCGACGGCATCGGCAGGAGAGCAGGCATCCGAAGGCTCACGCCACGGCTGCTCAGGAACACGGCCAGAAGCGGAGGTGCACCATGACACCGGCCGCGAGGAAGAGGACGATGAAGATATGGCCCGCACTCCTGCTCGTGCTCCTCACAGCCATGACACTCGCCGCACCCGCAGTCACGCAACCAGAACTCCACGCAGAACAGACAGGAGAAGGGCTGGACGTCACGCTCCACGACGCCGGCGACATCAAGGGAAGCGTCATCATACGGCTCCAGGACCAGGACGGCAAGAACTACATCATGCCAGCCACCAAGACTGGAGAGACATGGACCGTCACCTTCCCCATCGCACCCAAGAACGCCACTATCAAGGCAAAGGCGGGCAAGGACGACCTCGCCAGCACGACCTACACCGCACCGGCTGACGAAGAACACGCGCCGGAGATCGAGATAGACGGCAAACCCTACACAGAAGG
>CAZKVR010000001.1:0-23767 GCA_964556395.1 uncultured Methanosarcinales archaeon | reverse complement strand
CTGACGAAGAACACGCGCCGGAGATCGAGATAGACGGCAAACCCTACACAGAAGGCCAAGCAGAAGGCAGGAAGAACGTCACCCTCAAGGAAGACGGCACCCTCATAGCGACATTCGAGCACGACTTCACGGAAAACCTGGCGGTCGAACAGATAGAAGCCAGGACCGACGGCAAAGGAGGAGTGGCAGCCAGCATCCCAGGCCACCAAGACATCACGCTCCACGTACCGCTCACCGGCGAACGCTGCAACGTCAAGGTGTGCGCCCACGCCCTCGACGAAGCCGGCTGCACCGAAGAGAACACGCGCTACGCGCACCCCGAACCCGTCAACGGCACCTGCCCTGTCCTTGTCAACGGCACCTACGCCAAGGACGATCCCGACGGCACAGACTTCCTCATCCAAGAGAACGACATAAACTTCAGCACAACCACCCCGACAGAAGGCGAGAACGTCACCATCAACGTCACGGTCCACAACACCGGCACCACTTGGGCTGACAACGTCACGGTCCTGATCAACGACACCAGCACCGGCACGCTCCTCAAGAACCACACCATCGCCAACTTCAGCGAAGGCACGGAAGAGACCATCACCACCTGGATCAACGCTACTCTCGGACCGCACAACATCAAAGCCACCATAGACCCCGATGACGAGTACGCGGAGAACGACGAGACCAACAACGACGCGACGAAATGGCTGAACGTCACCGCCTGGCACACCATCGTCGGCAACGCAACCCACAAGCACGTCTTAGCAGACGACCACGCCAGCATGCACGAATGGCCTCTCCAAAACACGACGAGCGGCAACCTCTACGCCGCCGACACCGACGCCACCATAGACTGGCAAGGCCTGCAAGCGCTCGGCAGGAAAACGGACGATACGACAGCGACGCAAGACCTCGCAGAAGCAGACACGACCCTCAACCTGACAGGACACCACGACAGCATCACGCAAAGATACGGTGAGAACGAGAGCATGCCCCACACCACCAGGACCTTCACGGTCCGCGGCACCACCATAGAAGACGTCCCGGTCACCAACAGCACGAACACCAGCAAGTTCCAGACAGGCATCCTCTGGGACGCCAGCCAAGGTGAAGAGTACGACGGCACCCAAACCCTGGTGTTCATCACAGCCATCAACCCAGACACCCGAGGAGCCTATGGCACGTACGACTACGAGATCGCGGTGCCGAGAACGCTACAAGACACCGAAGGGGCCACGAGAGAGCTCTCATTCTACCTGGAGATACGATGACGAACGAAAAGCTTTTAAAAAACAGACGAGGATACAAGGACGAGGGGACAAAGGTGGCACAGGCACGACTCGCGCTGATAGCGCTCATAGCATTATTTCTCATACAGCCAGCCGCAGCCATCCAACCCTCAGACGGCGCAGAGACGACCACGGACCAACCGCTCCTCTCATGGGCCGATGTCCAAGAAGCAGACCACTACGAAATCCTCATGAGCCGAGACGAATCCATGGCCGATCCGGAGGTCGAAGAGACCACAACCTCGTCAAACTACCAAGTCCAAGAACAACTCCCCAAAGGCACGTGGTACTGGCAAGTCACCGCCGTCGGAGAGGAAGACAACGAGACCACTGCCACCTACACCTTCACCATCATCGACAGACCATCTGTGGATATCGACACGTCATCCTACGACCAAGACGAGGAAGTCACCTTCACCATAGACGCTCCCAGCGGCTCGGAAGTCGATATGAACATCACCGCTGACGGCTTCAGCCTTCCGCACACTACCGACTCGCTCGAGAGCAAGACCTTCAGCACCTTCCTCGAACCAGGCACCTACAATCTCGAAGCGGCGTTCACGTACCAAGGGCTCACCACCACTTATAACGATACGTTCACCGTAGCCGAAATCGAAGAGCAAGAAGAAGTCGAAGAGCAAGAAGAAGAGACTGTTGAAACCAATGGAACCCGCATGTTCATCCTCAGCGTCACGGACGACCAGGGCGAACCCGTCGAAGACGCCGCCGTCGAACTCGAAAGCGAAGACGAGACGTATGGAGGGACGACCGATGAGAAAGGCCTCTACAGCAAAGAAGTGGCGGAAGGGACCTACGATATCCTCGTCACCAAGGATGGCTACTTCGACTACGACTTCACCGAAGACCTCGACGAGGACAAGACACTCGACGCACACCTCTACCCGGAGGAGGCCGGAGAAGCCCACGACCGGCCAGAACTGGCAGCCACCAACACCAAGCCAGACCCTAATATCACCATAACCTCTCCCGAATACAAAGGACAAGTCCAGGAAGGGAGCAGTGTGAGGTACACGGTCGGCGAACCGGATACCATGACCCGCTGCGACCTCCTCTACAGGCCTGAAGGAAAGAAAGGATGGGAGGTGATGGCCTCCACCGAGGACGTCGAGGAAGAGAACGAGCTCGAACTCCAAGATACCTCGTCCGGAGAGGGGCTCCTCAAGATCAGGTGCGCACTCAAGCACTACGACGAGGAGGCCTATTCAGAACCACGTACCATCATCGTCAGGGCGCCCCAACATCACGAGGCAGCCCAAGAAGTCATAAGCGACATCGAACAAGCAGAGAAGGACCTGCCCTCGCTCCAATCACCCCTCTTCACGACCCTCGACATCAAGAAAAACCTGAAGGAAGCGCGAAAAGAACTCACATCACTCGATGAGCAATACGCCGCCCACACCGGCAACGGAGACGACAAGAAAGCGGAAGACACGGCCGACGAGATAAGCAAGCTCATCACAAACCTCAACGGAGAGCTCATCATCGACGCCTCGATCCTCGACGAACAGGAAGACGTCGCCCTCACCGACAAGGAAGCCGCGAAGAGGATCATCAGACAACACCTCGACGGCAAGAACCTCACAACTCCCGCTCGGAAGAAAGCCTTCGAGAGGCTCTTCCAAGAACAGACGAGCTACACCTTCCGCACCACTACGACCGTCGCCGAACTCACCTACCTCGACGGACGCCTCTCATACGTCACCAGCCTGACGCGAGGAGCGCAACGATACGCCGCAGACGACACCGGAGAAGGCTTCACGGTAATCGAAGAGTTCCCCTCTGCGCTGCTCCAACGGACCGGCGCTCCCGAACTGCTCGGACCGGACGGTGAGAGCCACGGCGACGTACGAGACAAGGCGAGCCTGGAACTCCACCCAGGCGACCAATACACTTACGTCTTCGAAGGCGACGTCAGCGACTCGCTAACTGAGAAGGCGCAACTCGCCGTCATCGAACCCCTCAACTACACCGCACTGCGGGAAGCGGAGAGAGGATTCTTCAATGGCGTCACAGGCGCGGTCACCCAAGCCTTAGGGTCGGGCGGCCTCGCATCCTCGCCAGTCCTCTGGATAATCATGGCGGTCGTCGTGGCAGGGCTCATCATCAACCCTTTCAGCAGCGGTAACGCCGCGGGCGGCAAGAAAGACGTCCGCCGATTAGCAGAGCTCATCCACGACACCCTCGACCGCTTCGAACAAGGACGCCACGACGACGCTTTCAGCAACTACCCTGACATCCTAGAAGCCTACGAAGCCCTCCATCCGAAAGACCGGGAAGAGCTCTCATTCGCCATCAACGAGCTCTCCGCAGAGCTCCACGCACACCCTGTACGGCAACGAGTCCAAGAAGCGAGCCGGACGCTGTCAGGCCTCAGCTCGCGGACAGACCTCGTCGCAGTGCAGGCTCTCACGACAGACATCCTCCAGCAATACCGCTCGCTTGACCCCGAGGCACGCGAGAAGGTGAAACCCCACCTCCACTCCTACAAGGAACAGCTGCGGTTCAAACAACAACTCTTCACCCCGAGAGGGCCATCCGCCCCCCGTAAGCCGCTGCCGTGAACAAGCGAAACGTATATAAATAAACTTCTCACTAGTAATCCTAGAAAGAGGTGGCGTGATGCGACAAGGACGAGCGACGGAAGCGATAAGACTCTTGTTCTCCACGCTCCTGCTGCTCTCCATCATCCCCTTAGCGTCCGCGCTCGACTACCAGGAAGGCATACACCTCATCAGACCAGAGTCCAAATACATCACCGGCAACTACGCGGTCCCGGAATACCTCACTGTGGAAGACCTCACGTTCGTCTCATGCCTCGAAGAAGACCACACCCTCCAGAACTCGCTCCTCTGCCTCGACGACAACAGCTTCCAGGACCTCGAAGCCACTCCCTGGAGCGAGCAGGACAACTGCTACATCTCATCATACAACCTCCAGGACTTCGAATGCGAAAGGCTCGTCATACAAGCAGAGTACCTTGAGGAAGGCGAGAAATACAAGATTACCAAACGCGTCAGGGTGAACAAGCTCTCGAAAGTCCTCGATAAGATAGTCGACAACCAGTACAACGACGGCGGCTGGCGCACCCCTCTAGGGACGGCATACGCTGTCTGGGCGTTGTCGTACTTCAAGGACATCTACGAGTACGAGATCGACCTCGCCCTAGACTGGCTGAAGATGAACCGCAACGACGACGAGAAATGTTGGCCGAAGTCGCCGTGCAACATTGAACAGTCTGCCCGGATACTCTCGCTCCTCACCTTGAGCAACTACACGGACGCCAAACGGGTCGTCAATGACGCCCGGAACTGGCTGGAACAGCTCCAGAACTATTACCAGCAAGGGGACACGTGGTCTGCGGTGGTGGAGGCTGTGAACAACGAGACTACCCTTACGCTCGTCGCCTACGAGAAAGAGATCCTTGACGAGAACTTCACACTCCCGCTCCACGGGACCAAGGACTACGAGTTCCCGGCCGAGACCGGCAAGGAACTCATCATCATCAGCGACGACAACATCATCGTCAACATCACCAACCAGGAGGACGAGACCCTGATAACCTATCAGGGTGACAACCTCTCATATCACGTCCCGGGACCTTGCTGGAGCCTCAACCGGAAAGGCGAGGGATGCGACCCCACCACCTCCATCTACGCGATGACCTCGCCGATAGACGAAGACCGGGCCGAAGCAGCCGAGGAATGGGCTGTCACGCAGATCCGGGACGGCGACATCTTAGGGCGCTATTTCGGCGACGGCGAGGAGAAAGTGACTGACACCTCATACTTCATGTACAACATTCACGACCGTAGCGACGCGGAGGACTACCTGCCGGATATCAGGGACTGGTTGCTGTACGTGCAGAACAACGAGGGTTCTTGGGGTGATGATGCCACCTCCGAAAAGATGGTGCTCGCTGCGCAAGCGGTCCTCGCACTGACCTCGGACGGCTACAACCGCACGGACGAGCCCATCGAAGACGCTGAGGAATGGGCGTCCGACCATGAGGACGACCTTGAGGAGAACCAGACCGTCGCGCTCGGCTCGGCGTTCTTCATCCTCAAGCACAATGCGCGGCCGCTCCTCGTCACCACTCCGAAAGTCATCGTGGTCGACCAGCCTGAAGTGACTGTTGAGGTGTTCAACCCTACAATGTTCGACCTCGAAGACCTAACCTACGAGTTTTCCGAAGCCCTCGAAGAGGACCTCGCTATCGAGAGGCGTGAGGAGATCGACGCCTACTCCTATCGTCGTCTGGACGTGAGCAGGCGCGGCGAGAGCCGCAAGCAAGGGTTCGGATTCCTCACCATCTCCAACATGGACGAGCCCGTCGCGAAGATTCCGGTCATCCTCGCCGATGCCCCGACGTTCAACGCTTCGGTGCCCGACACCGTCACTGTCTTCGGCAAGTCCGCCGACCTCCAAGTGCCTGTCCAGAAGTCCCCTCACACGTTCGTGTGCTCGGCCTCATGGGACTCCCAAGAGTTGTCGACTCCTGGCAGCGTGCGCGTGACGAGCTCTACGTTCGACCTGCCGCTCGAGTTCTCCACGGCTTTGACGCAGGAAGACGTCTATGAGGGTGAGTTGTCCTGCACCGCGGCTGGCAAGACGCTTGAACAGGACATCAGCGTGCACGCCAAGCGCTACGCAGACGTGCCTCTCACGGTGTCACCCACCGACGTCATCGTCAACAACACCGAGGATGACGTCTCGTTCACGGTGAAGAACAACCTCGACCGCGACCTCCCGGTGGACCTTTCGCTCGACCGTTACGACCAGTACTTCAGCTTCCCCGCCAGCGTCACGCTCAGTCCGAACGAGGAGCGCAACGTCTCGTTGAAGAACAACCTCCCTTCCGACCTCAACCTCACCAGTACTGTTCTGCTTGACTTCGAGGTGTTCGACCGTGGCACCACTGCGACCATCCTGGTTGACGTCGTCGAGCGGCCGCCCGAGCAGAAGAGCCTCCTCGCCGCGTTGCTCCCGCTCATCATAATCCTGGTGTTCGTCTCGGTCGCCGGTTTCTTCGCCTGGAAGTATCGCGACGCCCTCATCGCCGAGCTGAACAAGCTGAACGTGTGGCGCGTCCGGGAGGAGAAGAAGAAGGAGACCAGCCGCATACAGTCTTTGAAGCAGTCAGAGCAGCGCCAGGCAATCGTCAACCTCTTGAACATCATGAAGTTCCAGAACAAGGACGAGAAGGAGATCGCCCAGCGTCTCCTCTCCAAGTTCGACCGCGAGGATATCAAGGCTGCCTTGGAGGAGGCGGGCATCGCTTTGCCGGCCATTGATGAGGATGAGCCTGAGAAGGCTTGATTTTTCTCTTAAAAACAGAAAATTATTTAAATAAGAAGGTCTCTTAGTATACTATAATCCATATTGGTGGTGTGAATTGTTAAACCTCAACCCTCGCAGAACATACAAGAAAGGCAGTAAAGGCATCGGCGTGCTCTTCCTCTTCATAGCGCTCATACTCATCGCAGTGAGCGTCTCAGCACTCATATACTACAACTCCCAAAAACTCTCAGAAAAAGGGAACGAGAACCTCGAGAAAGCCGAAGGGCAATTCAAACACATGCAAGTCGTCGAAGTCTCAGGCTACGACGGACGAGAACAAACGCTCACATCACTCACGGTCGACGCGAAACTCTCGATGAACTCCGAACCCATAGACCTCAGAGAACTATCCATCAGCATCGGAGAAGAAGACTACAGAAGCATGCTCGCCTACCGCGGCTCCGACGCACCCGTCGAAGAAAGCAACCAAGGCTACAATACCTGGACCGACCAAGAATTCGGAGAGCTCACGTACACTATCAACACATTCAATCCTATGCCGCGTATAGACCGAAACTATGATTATTATCTTCCCTTAGATCTCGATGGAGACGATACAGACGACATCGTACATACTTGTGACAGTTCCAACTGTCCTGCAGAGTATGAAGGCACGCACCTCAAATTCACCCTTTCGAGCGGAAGCGTCGCTTACGCCGAACTCCGCAACGACGATGGTAGCCTCGCAAACATAGCTTCTACACCTACTGATTTAGATGTGACTCAAAGCCCTATCATCGGAGCGAGGAACGGCAAGACATACGGCTCTATCAGTTTGAGTGGGACTGTTGATTTTCAGTATGAAATAGAGTCAACGGTCAACGTGACTCTCCAGAGCAACGGCTACCTCCTCGACGCTGACGTCGACGACGACGGCGAAGACGACTACATGGGCCTCAACGCCACCCACTTCCTCTTCTACGTCAGCAGCCATGACGAACCGCTCTCCTACCCTCTGGGAGCCGACCTTAGCGATGGGCCGCAGCAAACCCTTGATGTGGATCAGAAGGTCACGAACGAGCAACGCTACGGCACCATCAAGGCACAAGGCACCACGACCGAAGCGGACAAGATCGACGCGGATGTCGACGTCCGCTTCAACCCCTACCACAACGGCCAGGGCTACTACGTGGCGGAACACCTCGTCCGAGACAAAAAGTCCAAGGACTACTACATGCTGCCTGGAGACATCGTCAGGTTCCATGTCGAAGCCTACAGGAACATCTCCACGGACGAGATTATCAGGATACGATACTTCTACCACAACCTCGAATCGCCGCCGAAGGACGTCTTCGTAGGCAACACCTTCCCGAACAAGCGGAAAGTCCACCTCTACCCTGAACCCTGAGGCGAACCGAAATGTCCTCTACAGAGTTGGGTGTCCAAGGGGTCGCAGAGAAGATTCCGACCAGAAGCATGTCACTCTCCATAAGGGAATACACGGCTTTCTCACTCGATGAAGGGGACCAGCGGTGTCCTTCGCCCGGCGAAAGATTTAAATACTACCGAGGAGAAGAGGAGGATATTCATGGCTTTTCATAACAAGAAAGGTATCATGGGTATTGGCACGCTCATAATCTTCATCGCCACTATCCTCGTGGCCGCCGTAGCCGCGGCCGTGCTCATCTCCACGTCAAACGTGCTCCAGCAGCGATCGCTCCTCGTCGGACAGGAATCCCGGAAGTCCATCACCGACGCGGTGGACGTAGTGAGCATCCTCGCCGCCAGCGACTCCTCAAAGGAAGAATTCAACAACTATGAGATACTCGTGCGGCTCTCGCCCGGAAGCGACCCGTTGCAGATGCGGAAGTTCAACATGCAATACATCGCACCGAACTTCGACAAGGCGGCAGACCTACTCTACGATGACAACGAGACGGTGGTGGAATTAGGCAGCGCCATCGACACCACGACCAACGTCACAACCTATGACATGGACGGCGACGGCCAGGACGACTGGGTCACCCTCGTCCAGAACGTCTCGGGCGACAACGAAGGATTATCCTTCTACCTCACGGACCTCGAGAGGTGGTCCGACAACATCAGCCTCGGACGAGACCTCTCGGACGCGAGCACATCCGACGTCACCCTCAAAACCGGACAAGTCCCCATCACGGTAGGAGAGGACTACTACGGCTACGTCACCGTCAAGGGCTCCACTGGAACCGACGATACCATCGACGCTGGTGTCAACGTCACGGTCGAAGAGTTGCCGGAAGAGTGCAACTTCGAACTCCTCCCGCCTGAAGAATATTACTGCTACCAGGTCATGAATGGCAACGACGACTACGTCCTCGGAAGCGGCGAACGGTTCAAGCTCTACTTCAAGACCAAGGAGGAGAACGCCGTCAGCATCGGAGAAGACATCATGTTCATCTTCACGACCGAGAAAGGCCGCATCTCAGAAGCCAGGGCTAGGACACCCGATGTCATCACGAGCACGAAGACCAAGCTCTGGCCGCTCGGATGAACAGCTTCAATTCTCAACAAACCCTGCCTCAACAAAAAGCTTAAATAGCTGGCGCTTCACAGCGAACTACAGCAAAAAAAGAGGGGAGTGACCATAGCATTGTTCAACAAAGATAAGGACGGCGGCAAGCAAGCCGACATCGACTCACTCAAGAAACGATTCTCGCAGCTACAGAAGGGGCAAGGAGGACAAGGCCAACAGCAACCGTCGCAGCCGCAGCAGCCTTCCCGACAACCTGCCTCTCCACAACCCTCTCCACCTGCCGCCTCCCAGCAGCCTCCTCAACAGCCTGGGGTTCCACAACAGCCGCAGCAGCCTTCCCGACAATCGCAAAACCATCAACAACAACCTCAAAACCATTCTCCCTCACAGACGCAACCCCAAGCTCCGTCGCAACAGCAGTCTCCTCAACAGCAGTCTCCTCAACAGCCGCAGCAGCCTTCCCGACAATCGCAAAACCCTCAACAACCACAAGCACAGCCCAAATCACCGCTCGACGCCCTCCAAGACAGGCAACAAACGCAGCCGCAAGGCCAGCAACAACAAGCTCCTGTCAGCTTCGTCGAGGTCGAAGGCAACCAAGGCAACGTCGTCAATCAAGCCACCATAGAACAGCAGCAGTCCCAACAGCCGCAGCAACCGCAAGAAGCCACGGGTCAAGGACAGGAAGGTGCGCTCAAGGACGACCAGCAAGACCCCCAGCAAGACCAGGAATCCGTCATTGAGGAAAGCTTGGAAGACCTCAAGGAAGACTACGACGACGCCAAGCTCAACAGTATCATCATCGAACAGGTCAAGGAACTCATCGAGATCGACACGAACCTCAACAACAAGATAGAGGACGTGCGCGCAGACCTGAAGAAAGAGACCCAGGAACGAGAGAAACTCCAGAAACAGGTCGAGACACACTACAGCGAGCTCAAGGAGCTCGAGAAGAGCATCGACAAGTTCATAGCCCTCTACGAGCTCGTCACCAACCAGTTCAACCCGTTCGTCAAGCAGGACGACCCCGAGAGCAAGCAGCAGATGCAAGAGATGATGCAGGACGTCCAGGCCAAGCAGCAAGGCATACAGCCAAAGAAAGGTGTCACGCAGACCGACTTCCACTTCGTCACCAAGACCGGTGCCCGCGTGAAGAGCCTGCCGGAACTCATCCAGATGCTCGAGAACATGGAGGATGCAGAGTTCCAACACCACGTCACGGACGACAAGAACGACTTCGCCACGTGGATACAGGAAGCCCTGAAGAACCAGGAACTCGCGCAGAAGATCCAACCGCTCAAGACCAAGCAGGAGATAGTCGCGGCGCTCAAGGAAGCGGGTGAGCAGCAAGTATCGCAGCCAGAGAAGAAGCCCGACCAAGGCCAACAGCAAGCGCCGCAACAATCACCAGGCGGACAGACAGGGCAGGCGTCACAACAATCACAGGAACAGCAATCCTCCCAGCAACCGCAAGGTTCGCAGCCGCAACAATCCTCTACTCAGACAGGCCAACAACAATCAGGCCAGTGAAGCGATACGCATAAATAGGTCTGCCTTCTAAGCATCATTGATGGCGCTCACGAAGAGACAGGTCAAAGCGCTGCTCGAGCCGAGCTGGAAAAAATCCTTCCTCATCATAGCATACTTCATAGTATTGGGGCTTCTCAGCCTCCTGCCGACGAGCGCTCCTTATTATATCCTGGCATGGCCGCTCTACATCCTCCCCAGCACGTCATTGCTCGCTGCGGTGTTGGAACTAGCGTTCGTCTACGTCGTCGCATCCATCGTCCAAGCGTTCCTAGAAAGACGTCACTCCTGACGCGCCCGGTACATGACCTTCTTCTCGAACGGCGGCTTCTTCAGGAACTGAGACAACGCCCGGGTCATCTGCGAGTCGAAGTTCGACAACAACAAGGAAATCTCATCGACAGGAATCTTCGTCTTCAACGACAAATCCTCAGCCGTCCACCACCTGTCAGGATCAGACTTCATCGCGTCGATGACCTTCCTCGTCTTCGCCGAATCCACCCACAACCCCTGGAAGAACCGCTGCAAAGACTCCTTGGAGCGAGGGTTCCGCGTCACGCACAGCACGTTGCTCGACAGCAGTTTCTGCTTATTCCCCTCATAGCTCATCTCGGTCCTGAGGAAGCCGGCGTTCTCCAGCTTTTGGACCGCCCCGTGGAGGGTGGAGGGCGAGTGGCCGATCCGCTCCTTGATGTCCGGCAGGCGGTTCACGCCTTCGGACAGGAGTATGAGGATGTCCCTAAGGATGGGCTGGCGCCACACGTCCTCGAGCCGGCTCTTCACCCCAGGGTCAACCTCGCGTGGGCTGACATCGATGATGACCTTCCGTCGCTCGTCATAGTAGACGCAGATATCCATTTTTCCCTCGTCGTCACAGTACTATATAAGTTTTTGGCTTTTTCGGCAATACCGAAAAAATAGAAATCTTTATATATCAGAAACCACTGAAAAAAATACCCTAAAACTTATTCCAGTATACCAAAAACCACTACTGGTGATTCCTCATGGGATTCGGAAACCTCGCCACCACCATCATCATGTTCATAGCGGTCCTCCTCGTAGCCACAGGCGTCATAGTCTCCCTACGCACCAACATCGACCAGACACAAAACAGTATGAAAGCCCAAGCAGACATGCTCAACAACCAGATAAAAACAAGCCTCACAATCACCCAAGCCAACTACAGCGCCGGCACGACCACGGTCTACGCCATCAACAACGGCAAGACAACCCTCAAGCTAGAGAAGATAGACACATTCCTAGACGCAGAATTCATACCGCGCAACGAGACCAACAGGACCATCACCCTGGAATCAAGCACAGACACCACAAACCCCGGACTCTGGGACCCGGACGAAATAGTCAAGATAGAGATCTACAAGACACTAGAATCAGGAGAGCACCGCGTCGCACTCACGACACAATACGGCACCAAGGACGAAGAGCTCTTCTCAACCTAGACATGAGGTGAGCGCCAATGGCAGCAGAGGCACAGAGCAAGAAAGGGCAGAAATACCTAGACGTCTCCCTCGAACGCGACGAGCTCTCACGAAACCTCGGAGGAGGACTGCCGAAGAACAGCCTCATGTTGCTCGAAGGGCAAGACGGGGCGGGCAAGAGCATCATCGCACAACGGCTCGCCTACTCCTTCGTCACCAACGGCACCACCGTCACGTACATCAGCACCGAACTCAACACCATGACATTCGTCGAGCAGATGGGAAGCCTCGACTACGACGTCAACAAAGCCCTACTCAACGGCGAACTACTCTTCATACCAATGTTCCCCCTACTAGGACACACCAAGCTGGAACCGGACTTCTTCCAGAAACTCGTCAACAGCAAGGAAGTCTTCCGAAGCGAAGTCATCATATTCGACACCCTCAGCTTCCTCATGATACACAACACGATGGGCCACAAGGAAGCCTTCAACATCATAAACCTCCTCAAACGATACACCAGCCTCGGCAAGACCATCATCTTCTGCGTCGACGACAAGCACCTCAACGAGACGTTCCTCACGCTCGTCAGGAGCGTATGCGACATCTACATGACCGTAGAAGTCAAAGGGTTCGCAGGGCAATCAGTCAGGGTGGTCACTACCCACCGCTTCAAACGACCGGAAAGCGCGTTCATGCCAGCCATACCATTCAAGATAGAACCAGGACAAGGACTCACCATAGAGATCGCATCATTCGAATAAAGGGAGCAACATGGGACGAGCAGGGAAGATCACGAAAAGCCAGGAAACCATGGAACTGGCCATGGCCCACTACCCCCACTTCAGACGCTACATCGACGACTTCGTCAAGCACAACCCCACACCAAAATATCTCACCAAACTCGAATACAGCCTCAAACGGGAAGAGCACCCCAACATCATCTACCCCGTCGGCGAACCCATGTTCATCCACATCTACAAGCCAGAAGGGGAACCCACGCAGTACATCGTCATAGAACCGGAGATGGACGAGGAGACAGAGAAGCTCAACGAGACCATACTCGACCGCATGGTCGAGATAGCACACCGGCTACCAGTCCCTGAGAAGGAAAAGGACATCACCCCGGTCCTCATCAAGATCCTCAACGAGATAGTCATCGTAGGAGAGAGGACCGCCGGAAACATCGTCAAGGCGAAGATGAACCACAAGATACTACTCACCCAAGAACAATACGACATCATAAAATACTACCTCCTCAGGAACCGCATCGGTTATAGCAAGCTCGAACCCATCTTCAACGACCCCTACATCGAAGACATCCACTGCACCGGCGTCGGCAAGATAAAACTCGTCCACAAGATATTCGAGATGCTCAGGTGCAACCTGGAGTTCAAGGACGACCTCAGCGTCAACAAATACATCCTCGAAACCTCAGAACGCGTCGAGAGGCCTGTGAGCGACAGCCACCCCGTCGTAGACGCCGTCATGCCCGACGGGTCGCGTGTCAACTTCATCTACGGACGAGAGATATCAAGGGAAGGATCGAGCTTCACGATCAGAAAGTTCTCAGAAGTGCCCGTCAGCATCATCGAGATCATCAACTTCGAGACGATGAACCCTGAAATCGCAGCCTACCTCTGGCTCTGCCTCGAGAACGGCATGAACATATTCGTCTGCGGAGAGACAGCCTCAGGAAAAACCACCACGTTGAACGCCTCCGCAGCATTCATCAAACCCGACGACAAGGTCTACACCGTCGAGAACACGGCGGAAGTCACCATGCCGCAAGACACCTGGCAACACCTCGTCACCCGAGAGTCAGGTAAAGACACCGACGTCAGCATGTTCGACCTCCTCATCGCAGCCCTCCGAAGCAGGCCGAACTACATCATCGTAGGAGAGATTCGAGGAGAAGAAGGGAACATCGCGTTCCAGGCAATGCAGTGCATTAGAGAAGGACACGTCGTCATACCAGGCAGAGGCCTCATCCCCATCGAACAGCTCTACAAAGACATGGCCGAGAAGAAACCTGTGAAACGCCTAGAAGGCAAGACCCGAATCGAGTGCAGCAACGAACAGATCCCTGTCTACGTCAGCCACAAGGACGAGCGGCCCCGACGATCAACCATAACCAATGTCTACAAGATAGACGAGCAAGAACTCGTGAAAGTACACCTCGACACCGGTGAGACCCTCGAAGTCACCCCGAACCACAAATTCCTCCTGCCAGGAGGACAGGAAATGACAGCGAAAGAACTCCTTCGACACCAAAGGAAGCCGACCCTAGCGCTTCCACGCACACCATCCTGGCCCGCCACCGGACCAACGCTCCACGACTTCCTCATAGGAAAGAACGTGCGCAAGGACTCCCTGATACGCAAAGCCATAACCCACGTCAAACAGGAACGGCCCGACCGCTACCAAGAACTCGCCAAAGGACACCAAGACTACCTGAAGACAAGAAGCGACACCATACCCTACGAGATCTACAAGAAACTCCTCGAAGAAGCAGGTTGCCCACACCCGCAGACGGTCAAACTAGTCCGGAAAGGGACAAAAAACAGCATACGAGTGCCGCGACATCCGACCAGCGCACTCCTCAAGGCTGTCGCCCGACACATCATAGGGAAAACCGTGGCCGCCAGCCATCGACAACTCATAAAGCACGTGCTAGGAATCACCAAGGACAACCTAGGACCGCACCTGTTCACGCTCGGCAAACCACACCTCAAGATAGTGTTCGAAGAACTGCAAACACTCAGCGAGACACGACAAAGAGCGGTGAACAGCAAGCTCTGGTACTCTATCGGCCGGCTCGCAGGCGACGACAGCCTCTACCTGTCCGCCAACAAAGGACGATGCAAGGACTATCGTTGGCAGATAAAGAACGCCAACGAAGACGAAGGAGTCACCTACGCGGAAACAGCAAAGAAGACCATACCTCACCACGCCCGGCAGGTCACCACGACACAGCAAGACAAAACCTACACCACGAGGATTTGCAACGTTGACCGGTCCTTCATAGACTGGCTGACAAAAGAAGGGTTCATCTGGACCGAAGAAACCGAAGGATACTCCCGAGCCGTCAGCAAACGTATACCCATCGCCTCGATCGCCGACAAGCACGCCTACGTCGCGGGACTACTCGACAGCGACTGCACGATACGCCACAACAAGCGGAACCGCACCCACGAGATATACCTCGCCCTCAACATCAACAGGGACCACGAACAACTCCTCTACGACCAGCTATCCTTAGCCAAGGAATACGAACACCAGCTATTCCCCAAGATACGAGCCGTCGAATTCCGATACCACAAGCGATACGAACAACACGTCAAGCGCTACCAGCGATACTGTACGGAGATAGGGCTGAAAACGCGTACGAAACGATACGACAAGGCCGAAGGGATAGGAGCACGAATCGAATTCTCCTCGGACGCCACGCAACCCGTCTTCGCACGCTGGAACAAGCACGTAGCCCCCCACATGTACCGACAGGACAAGAAAGCCACGATACGAGCGCTCGCGAAAGGAGCCGAACAGGCATCCCCCATCCGGACCTGGGAATCCCACTACCCTGAATACGCGTCACAAGCACCCAAGAAGCTCATGCCGCAACTAGCACTTCTCGGAAGGATATTCGGACACACCCTCATAACTGAATCACACCACGAGCGGAACGAGCTCCGATTCACATACGAGAAAAGGAACGCCACTGAAGTCCTCAAGACGAGACCTGGCTCCAAAGACCACACCTACGACATCTCCATGCAAGACGGCAAGTACTACCTCGGCGGCAACCACACCATGGGCTACATCTACGACACAGGCCACCCCGTCATGAGCACGTTCCACGCCGGCTCGGTCCACAGCATGATACAAAGGCTGACAGGACACCCCATCGACGTCCCCATAGCCTTCATCGACAACCTCAACATCGTACTCATCCAACAGGCCGTCAGCGTCGGCGGACGCTTCGTCAGGCGCATCATGAGCGTCTCCGAGATCGAGCGGTACTACGACGTCGAGAACAAGGTCATCTCGCGACGGGTCTTCAACTGGGACCCGTACAAGGACGAACACCGCTTCTCAGGATACTACAACAGCTTCATACTCGAGAAGAAGATAGCCCCCAAGATAGGCATGGCCGAGCCCAAGGAGATCTACGAAGAGCTCGCCCTCAGGGCCCGGGTGCTGAAGAAGATGCACGAACTCCACATCTTCAACTACTACGAGGTCTACAAGATCATCAAAGCGTTCTACACCGAAGGCGTGGAGGGCCTCCCCTTCGAGGTGTAAGCCGTGGTCAGCACCATCAACAAGGTCGGCTACAAAGGGTGGGGGGACTTCACCCTACGGCTCGTCCTCCCAGTACTCCTTACATCACTCCTCTTCTCAGCAGCAGTCCTGGTATTCCTCAACCTGCCATGGTACATCCCGGTCATACTCATAGGGATAGGAGTAATCTTCATCGTCGCATACCCCCTCATAGTCGTCCAAAAGCAAAGAGTCGACATCCAAGAGAACATACACCTCTTCATCACATACGCAGGCACCATCAGCACCATAGACCTCGACAGGAGCACGTTCTTCAAGAAAGTCGCCCAGAAACACAAATACGGCTACATAAGCCAGGTCGCCGAGAAAGCCGTCTACCTCGCCAAGAAGTGGAACCTAGGATTCGCCCACACCCTCCGAAAGCTCGCGCTCCACAGCCCCAGCAGGATATTCGCAGACTTCCTCGACCGCTTCGCAGCCATCATGGACTTCGGAGGAGAACTGCAGACCTTCCTAGGCGAGGAGCAGGACGCCGTGATGAGCGACTACGAGAGCGAGTACAAGCAAGCCCTCAACAACATCGGCATGCTACGCGAAGTCTTCATCGCCATCACCATCAGCGTCGCCTTCGCCATGAGCATCTCGCTCCTCCTACCGCTACTCCAAGGAGTGAGCATCATCGTCGCCATCAAATGGTCGCTGGTAGGCCTCATACTCGTAGACCTGCTCCTCGTGACGCTCATCATAGGGTTCATACCCTCCGACAAGCTCTGCCACAGCCTCAAACACAAGGATGAAGGTATGAAGAAGATACAGAAATCACTCTACTTCACCGCACCAGCGGCTGCGGCCATCATGGGAGTGCTCTTCCTCTACACGAACCTGGACTTCCTCCTCGTCTTCGCCATCGGCATCACTCCCTTCCTCATCACCGGCTCCTACGCCACCCGCGAGGAACGCATAGTGTTCAAGAGAGACAAGTCATTCCCATCCTTCATCCGAGCCCTCGGAAGCACCATCCACGCGCGCCAAGGAGGAGTGGTGAGCAGCCTCCATGCTCTGAGGGTCCACGACTTCGGAGTCCTCAATGACATGGTCACCAACCTCTACCGACGCCTAAAGCTCGGCAGCGATCGTGAGAAGAGCTGGTACTACTTCGCAGCCGAGACCGGCAGCAACCTCGTCTCATACTTCATCTACATCTTCTCGGAAAGCATCTACATGGGCGGCCACGCCCAACGTATAGGAGATATCATCAGCAACAACTTCACAAGGCTCATAGACCTCCGAACCCTCAGGCAACAGCAGGCGAGCGCCCTCCGAGGATCGTTGTACGGAGCCCTCGTCGGCTTCATAGCCACGGTCTACATCTCCGTGAGCATCACCACCATCCTCAGCCAGATGTTTGGCAGCGCACTCGAAGGGGCGTCCACCGGCGGGAACGTAGGCAGCATGGTGGGCAATATACTCCCTGCGATACCGGAAGTCAACACCACACTAGTCGGGATATACATAGGAGTCCTCATCATCATCCACAGCTTCGTCAGCAGCTATATCATAAAAGTCGTCGATGGCGGGCATAAGATGGCGTTCTTCTTCGACTTCACACTCATGATATGGATCGGCGCAGCCCTCTCCATAGTCATACCGATAGTGAGCGACAAGCTATTCCTCCCAGCCATCGGAGGAGGCATGTAGCGTAGCGAGAGCTATGGTTTCTCCTGGGGGAAAGCCGCCTGTTTGAAGAAAGCCTTAGGGAGGAGGTTCGGCAAACGCCTGGATCACACCATCCTTCTTTGATGTCATCTCCTCCGACGACATCCAGGCATTGCCCTGAACAGTTTATCTTCTGCGCCCTCCAGGTGATCCTCTGTCCCTAGACGTCTCCGGCATCCCCCGATGCCCTTGTAAGCCTGCACCATACGGCTCGCATCTGAACATACAGGCCAAGACTGGATTGTCTTACGAAGTGGTGCGAACCCCTGGCATGCTAGAAGGATTCAAAAGTTCTCTGCGATTCGACATTTGCTTGCTGGCAACCCCACATGCTTGTTTGGTATGGGTGGTAAGACGCTCGAGAACGTGATAGAAAATTCCAATACGTTACTGCATGATGATTGTGAGGTGGTAGAAAACATGAGGAAAAAAGAAAAAAATGATCGGGAACAACCGATCGCGAGTCACTTCTTCCTGCTCAGCAGGTCGAGGTTCTGCTCGTACACCCTGATCATAATGACCGTCTGGGCTAGGATCGCCAGGATGACGATGAGCAATATCTCGATGATAGCCATCTGGCCGTTGACCAGGTCCTGCCCGAGTGCGGAGAAGAATATCCACACGGCTGCGATGCCGAATATGACCATCAGGGTCCCAATAACCTTTTCCAGAATGTGCGTCTGTATGCGCTTAGCCATACTTTGTCCACCCCCAGTGAAACAGTGTTTGTCGTTATATTGAATGGGAAATCAAAAAAGAAAAATGGTTTGCACCCTTTACGGGTACAGGTACAGGCGCTCCGTGCTGATGACCTCGGGCGTGATGAACTGGGTCAGGGTCGGCGTGCCGATCTTCGGGACGAAGTTTATCCTGATTTCCTCGTCCTCGGTCATAGCTCTGGGAGCCTCGTAGTACACCTTGATCACGTCGCCGGTCTGCAGGTTGCCGTCCACAGGGTTGTTGCCGCGCTGCAGGTACTCGACGGTGAAGAAGCCTTCTCCGATTCTCTTCGGCGTCACGTTGATCTCGGCCGGCGCGGTGTAGCCATCGCCACAGCTGCCGGACGCGCTGATCTCCCTGACCTCGTCGCTTCCGCTGATGGTGTAGGTGCCCGTGATGTCGTGGCTCGAGCCCGAGCAGTTGAAGTCCGTCACGGTGAGCGTGTTGCCATCGCTGAACGAGAATGACAGTTGGCCGTTGGTATCGAGCGTCACGTTGTCTTCGACTCCGTCGAGGTCGTAGTCCTCGCTGAGCGTGAAGTTGCTCGTGTTGCTCACGTTGCCGAGTGTCTCGTCCTTGAGCGTGTAGAAGCCTTCGTTGATGTCCCGTTCGTAGGTGCCGTCGGTTCCCCTATAGGTGAGGGTGGCGGTCCTGTCGAACGTGTTCATCGTCAGGAGGGTTTGCTCGAGCTTGATGGCGTCGCTGCCGGGGCTGAGCTTCATGATCTCCTCGACTTCTTCCAAGCTGCCGTCACGGCCGTCGGTCGCACTGACTTCCATCACGCGTACGTTGGTGGAGATCTGTCCTTTTGCCTGGTCGCCCGTGGTCAGCGCCCTCTCCTGGAGCGAGCCCGCGGTCTGGATCAGAACGCCGGCCGCGACTGCTGCAACGAGCAGGAGCGCGATGAATATGATGAGCGTTCCAATCCCCATCTCTGCTTTCTTTTTCATGTGTTTCACACATATCACCTCGGTTGTTCCCGATTGATTAGCTTTCAGGTAAAGCTTTGTGGTTCTCTTTCCATCACTATTATTTAAATGTTTCTACGGTGAAGTGTCCTTCTCCGTCGGCCTCTCCTGTTCTTCACTTGCTTGTCATGTCAATAATTAAGGAAAATTGAAACTTGTTCAGTTGAGCGCGGCGTACAGGTAGTACGTTCTCGAGCCGCTGCTGTCCACTGGGACCATGGTCTGGTAATCGGCCGTCTCGCCGTCATAGTTGAGGTTGTCCTGCTGGATGACGCCTGCGTATATCTTGTCGTTCTGGGATGTTGTCCGGAGCATCGCCGTTTCCCAGGCGTCGCCGCCGTCGCTCGTCGTGTTCAACGCCCAGGTGTCGCCTGAGTTGACGTTGAGGCTGCCGATTGTGAAGGTTGCCGAGTTGGAGTGGGTGAACGTGTTGTTCACGCTGTCGCCTTCGCCGGTGAGTCCGAGGGCCGTGTCTTCCTCTTCCTTGAACTCGTTCGCCGCTCCGGTGGCTGCGAGGTCTCCCCAGGCGACGTTGCTGTTGTTCGCGAAGAGCACGACGCCGGTCGAGTTGACGGGTGTCGCCCAGTCGTAGAAGCTGCTCGTGTCCCCTTCGAGGACGAGGTTGTGCGTGACGTTACCGAAGAAGCCCGTCCAGAAGGCTGTCTGCTGGTCCATGGTCACGTCCATGGTGGTGATGTTGCCGCCGACCGCGTTGATCGTGTCGGCCGTTCCGTACGTCTTGGTGTAGTTCGTCCCTAGTCCTCCGTCTGCCGTGGCTTCGTGGGCGTCGTTGGCCGTGACGAATGCTGCCAGCATGAGTGTCGCGATGATCGCGAGGAATATCGTGCTTGTCTTTTTCATCAGGTGTTCACCTCGTCTGTCGCTCTCTTGATTCGACAAAAACCCTTGGTGTTATAGGGCTTTCAGTATACATTTACATATACTCATATATAAATGTTTCTTTTTTTTGTGTGTCTCCTCCTCGGAAAAAACCATCGCACCGCCGCAAACCCGACGGACAAAAACCAGAAATTTTATAAAGAATAACCTGTGAGAACACCCTGTCCTCCTATATAAATGGGAGTGGCGTTGGTGAGGGTAGGTGTCGCAAGAGGCGGCACCACGGCGCGCACCCGGCAAGCGCGCCAAGGTGAGGCCAGCATAGATGAGACAACAGCAGGCACGCGAAGGAGAGCAGACTAGACTCCACGCCAGCCCCGCACACGCACACGCCGCCCTAGAAGGCACGCGCCCCACCCCCTCACGCCGACAACCGGCGGAGGGGAGCACATGAAGAGAACACTCCTCCTTCTCACCCTATTCCTCGCACTCATCCAACCAGCGCTAGCATCAGGACAACCAGGCCTCGACATCCTCACCACTACGGACGAACCAACCGTCGACAAGCCAGTCGACCTCAAGTTCTCAGCAACACTCGACGGCATCGCCATCCTCTCATACAATCTCGAAGCCACCATCACCGCACCGGACAACAAGACCACAACCCTCCCCATCACCGAGATGGGCGAAGGCCAAAAGTACGCCACCTACATCCCACGCACGCCAGGCACACACCACCTAACCGCCCAGACCACCATCGCAGGCGAAGAAGTCAGCGCCACGGAAACAATCGACGCCCAAGCCCCACCCGCGCCACTCACTATCCGCAGGGCAAGAGCCACCAGAGGACACCCCACCAGCGCCAGCGGCAACCTACAACTCAAGGAAGCCAGCGAAGCCACCCTCACCCTATCGCTCGAAAACCCCATCACCAGCGACACCTACGACCTCTGCAGACTCACCTGCCAAGACGACTGCCCCTTCACCTGCTACACCCACGAAGACCTCAAACCAACCACGCACATCCTCAAAGCCGAAAAGCAAGGAAGCGCCACCCCCGCCACCACCAAGATACTCATCAAGCCGGACATCGACGACCCCGCACCGCTCGCCATCACCACCCAAGGACAAGCCTACACCCACCAACCATACGACATCAAAGTCACCACCCCTGTCAATGGAACAGTCATCCTCGACGCCAGCAACGACAACCACACCCTCGTCGCAGAACGGCCCACAGGTGAGCAACTCACCATAACGCCACCAGCGCCGGGAAACTACACTCTCACCGCAACAGTGCTGGACGAGGAAGGAGAAGCCACCGCCACCAACCAGACGAACATCACCGTCGAAGAGAACGAGCAGGCACACATACTACAGCAAGACCGGTTCTCCATCCGCTACCAGCCAGGCACCGGCGAATACTGGCTCACCACCACGACGTCGATCACGCACGACACGCTCATACTGGCAGACACCAAGACCTGCCCCGACACCATCACCACCTGGCAAGACCTCCAACGACGCACACACCCCTCCACCGCACCCTGCACCTACAACCTCAACACCACCCGCGACGAAACGCTCATAGAACTACCGCTACAAGACCACGACACCATCACCGCACCGCACGTCCAAGCGCTCAAAGCAAGCCTCAAACAACCGGACCTGCCATCGAGCATCAGGCCATACCTCACCATCACCGCCACAGACCCCGCAAGAGGGAACACCCACCGCTACACCGCCACACTACCAGGCAACATGACACCACACGACCTGACCGACGACCACGGAAACGACATAGATACCTATGTCGCCACCGACGACGAAATATACTACTACCACGAGGACTCGACACACCTCATAACCACGGCCACGCAAAACGCTCGAATAGAAGCCACCACGCCAGACAAGGCCAACCAGACCACGACGACGATAACAACTGACCACAACCTCGGAGCACAGACGACAATCAAAGCATGGGTCCTCACCCTCGCAGACACAGTCACAACCACGCCAGCCCCCACCACGACGAGAGGCAACCACACAGACATAGACCTCAGCGGAGCCCCGCCAGGCCAACAACAACTACTCATAGCAGCAGAGGAAAACGAGAGCCACGCCGCCACCATCAAGCCTATCACCATCACCACAAAGGAAGGAGGCATCGCCATCGACAGGCCCAAGACCATCGCCGCAGGACCAGGAGAAGACATCAGCATAACCCACACCCTCACAAACCTCCACACCGAAGAGACAGCCATCATCACACTACAAACAGAAAGCGACCTCAACGTCACCATCAACCAAGGAACCACCAAGAACCCGCTCGAGGACACCAACCGCGACGGCAAACCCGACACCGGAATCATACAACCAGGCGACACCACGACCATAACCCTCGCCACGACCACCCCTGAAAACATGACGGAAGAAGCCACCATAACCCTCAACGCCACGACAGGAAGACACGCCGCCACGGTAAACGATACCATAAAACCAGACGCCGACCGACCGCTCGCCATACAGACCTACCACGACCTCGCAGTCACAGGGATGAAGCTCAACGAAACCGCACTCGACATCACGATAAGGAACAACGACGACCGCCCCCGCACCGCGAACCTCACCATCACCGCCAACGACGAGCACCACCGCACACTCGAAGTCACCGTACCGCCCACCAGCACCACGACAACGACGACCGCCCCGCCAACAGGACACCCGCTCGCCATCACCGCAGAACTCACCAGACAAGGAGAACCCTACAACGACGTCTACCCGGGCAACAACCGCCGGACAAAACACCACACCACCAACTGGACCAGTCCGCACCCCCACCGCACGCCGATAACGCTGAGAGAAACAAGCGGCGAAGACCATGACACCTACCACGTCAGAGCCGCAGTCGACCTCCCGACAAGCACATCCCTCCACAACCTCACAGCGGTCCTCAACACCGTACAGAACGGCAGCACCCACACGCAAGAGCTCCGCACCCGGCGACTGCTCTTCGATGAGGAAGCCAAGGAAGGATACCTGCTCCTCACAGCCCGCGACATCAAGGCGGGCACGGACGCCACCATCTACCCCCACCACGACCACCGCCACACCGGAGACCCGCCGACACCAGAGCGACCAAGCAAACAAACCCCAGACACCACACCACCACACCCGCCC